>NZ_JAVQLW010000004.1 GCF_031822435.1 Paracoccus sp. MBLB3053
ATGAAACGGCTGCTGCTTGGGGCGTTGCTTCTGGCCGCGCCCGCCCATGCCGAAAGCTATCCTAAGGCCAGCCGTGTGCTGTCCCTGGGCGGCTCGGTCACGGAAATCATCTATGCGCTTGGCGAGCAAGACCGTCTGGTCGGGCGTGACACGACCTCGAACTGGCCGCCCGAGGCCAATGCTCTGACCGATGTCGGCTATATGCGCGCGCTTGCGCCTGAAGGCGTGCTGTCGGTTTCGCCCGATCTGATCCTTGCCGAGGAAGGCGCGGGTCCGCCCGAAACCGTCGCGGTCCTGAAATCCGCCAATCTGCCCTTTGTCAGCATCCCCGAAAGCTATGATGTCGCGGGGGTTCTGGCCAAGGTCGACGCCGTGGCCGAGGCGCTTGGCGTGGCGGATAAGGGCAAGACCCTGCATGACAAGCTGGCCGCCGATCTGGGCGCGGCCGAAACCCGCGCCAAGGCGGTCGATGGCCCGAAAAAGGTGCTGTTCGTCCTGTCTTTGCAAGGCGGTCGCGTGATGGCGGGCGGCGAGACAACCTCGGCCGATGGCATCATCCGTCTTGCCGGGGCGGAAAACGCGCTTGGCGGCGTTCAGGGCTACAAGCAAGTCACCGACGAGGCCGTCATCAAGGCAGCGCCAGACGTCGTCGTGATGATGCGGCGCGGCAATGCCATGGCCGACGCGACTGCCAATGGCGCTGCGGATGATACGGCGGCCATTCAATCGGCGCTGGCGCTTCCCGCGATTGCCGAAACGCCTGCGGGCCGCAATGGCCGCATTGTCATCATGGACGGGCTGAAACTGTTGGGCTTCGGCCCCCGGACGGGCGAGGCCGCGGTCGAGTTGCATGATCTCGTCTACGGAACTCCGTGATGGACGCGGTTTCCCACCCACCAACGGTTCGGATCAGCGGGGATCGCAGCCATCGCGCGCGACTTACCGGCTGGATTTTGGTGGCGGTTCTGCTGGTGACGACGGTGCTGTCGCTGGGCTGGGGCGCCTCCGGGACCTCGCTTACCCGCGCAGTCTCGGATCTGCTGGCGGGGCGCGAGCTTGCCTTGCAGGACCGGGTCGTGCTGTTCGATATCCGCCTGCCGCGCATGCTGATGGGGATCTGCGTCGGGGCCTCGCTTGCAGTATCGGGCGCGCTGATGCAGGGGCTGTTTCGCAACCCGCTGGCTGATCCGGGCATTGTCGGCGTCAGTTCGGGTGCCTCGCTGGGCGCGATCATGGCCATCGTGCTGGGCGGTGCGCTGCCTGCCTCGATCGGCGCTTGGCTGGGCTGGTCCCTGGTGCCGCTGGCGGCATTCGCGGGCAGTTGGCTGACCACGATGGCGCTTTACCGGATTGCAACGCGGCAGGGGCGGACCTCGGTCGCGACCATGCTGCTTGCCGGGATCGCCCTTGGCGCGATCATGAGCGCGATCGCCGGTCTGGTGATCCTGCGCGCCAATGACAGCCAGCTGCGCGACCTGACCTTTTGGGGACTTGGCTCGCTGGCCGGGGCGAATTGGCCAAAGCTCGCCGTCGCGGTTCCGGTCATGGCGGCAGGCCTGCTGGCCGCGCCGCTGCTGGCGCGCGGGCTGAACGCATTGACCTTGGGCGAGGCTGCTGCGGGCCATGTCGGCATCCGCGTTCAGCGGATCAAGAACCGCGCCATTCTGAGCGTCGCCGCCGCCACCGGGGCGGCTGTCGCAGTCTCGGGCGGGATCGGGTTCGTCGGCATCGTGGTCCCGCATCTTCTGCGGCTTGCCAATGGGCCGGATCATCGCTGGCTGCTGGTGAATTCGGGCCTGCTGGGCGCGATCATGCTGCTTTGGGCGGATATGACCAGCCGCACGCTGATCGCCCCGGCGGAACTGCCCATCGGCATCGTCACCGCGATGATCGGCGGGCCGTTCTTTCTGTGGATTCTGCTGCGCAATAGGGGAGTGCTGGACCTGTGAGCCTGATCGTCGAAGACATCGCGGTCAGCCTTGGCCGCAAACAGATCTTCAGCGGGGTCTCGATCGCCGCGCAGGCGGGGCAGTTCACCGCCATCGTCGGGCCGAATGGCTCGGGCAAGACCACCCTGATGCGCGCGCTGACCGGCGAGTTGCCGCACAAGGGCCGGATCACCTTGGGCGGGCACGACATCGCCGCGCTCGCGCCCGAGGAATTGGCCCGGCGACGCGGCGTGCTGCCCCAGGCGGCCGCGCTGTCCTTTCCCTTTACCGTCGCCGAGGTCGTCCGCATCGGTCTTGAGGCGCGGGGCGAGCGCGCCGATGCCCTGATCCCCGCCGCTTTGGCCGCGGTCGACCTGCCGGGCTTTTCCGGGCGGCTTTACCAGCAGCTTTCGGGCGGAGAGCAGCAGCGCGTGCAATTGGCCCGCGTGCTGGCTCAGGTCTGGCAGCCCGTCGGGCCCAATGGTCCGCGCTGGCTGTTTCTGGATGAACCGGTCATCAGCCTCGACATCGCACATCAGCTGACGGTGATGCGGCTGGCAGCGGATTACGCTCGCCGGGGCGGCGGTGTTCTGGCGGTGATGCATGACCTGAACTTGACGGCGCTCTTCGCGCAGAAGATCATCCTGATGGGCCGAGGCCAAGTCCTTGCGCAGGGCCGACCGGCAGAAGTGATGACCGACGCGATTTTATCCGAGGCCTATGGTTGCGCCCTGCGGGTGAACGAAGTTCCAAAGGACAGCATCTGGATACTGCCGCAAGCCACGTCCCTGGGCGGATAAGAGAAGGCGGTGCCGAAGATCACTACAGCGGTGGCGCAGATCTCTGGGCAATGCCCTTGGCGTGCGATCGATGCCAGCGGCGTCGTGCGGGACATACTTGTTCAACCGCGCCGGAACGCAAAGGCGGAATAGCGCTTTCCGGGAAAGCTGATCGCGCGTTTCGGGGCGCCGCATGTCGTCGTCACGGACAAGATGCGCAGCTACAACACGCCGATTGCCGAACTCGCGCTTGGTGCGGCCCGTCGCGCGCGCAAGGGCCAGAACAACCGTACCGGGGGCACTCCACTGCCCGATCGGACGAAGAGAAAAGATGATGAGGCGGTTCAATCCTCCGCACCAGGCGCAGCGTCGGTGCACCCCGCCGGGCGCAGCGCCGCCAGGGTGGCTTGATAATGCTCGCTCAGCAACCGGCAGGCCAGTTCAGCATCGCGGCTCAGAACGGCGTCAAGAATGGCCTGATGCTCGGCCAGCGCGCCTTCGCGACGGGCCTGGCTGGAATGGGTGTTCATCGAGACGTTCCGGTAGCGTGCCGCCTGATCCATCATCGTCGCGCAAAAGGACAGCAGCCAGCTTGAGCCGCAGTGGTCGATCAGCTGCATGTGGAACTCCTTGTGGCGGATGTCCCATTCCTCGGATATCTCCCGCCCGTCATCGGGCATCAGCCGGCGCGAGGTGCGCGACAAGCGGTGAAAGCTGACGACCAGCGCCTCTTCCCACGCTTCGTCGGAACGGGCGATGGATTCCTGCAATGCGCGGGTTTCCAGCCAGATGCGGGTCTTGACCAGCTCCTCAAGATCGCCCATCTCCAGCGGGGCGACAAAAAAGCCGCGCTGGCTCTTGCGTTCTACCAACCCCTCGGCAGAAAGCCGGTTCAGGGCCTCGCGCACGGGGACAGCGCCGATTTTGTAGCGTTCGGACACCGTCTCGATGCGCAGCTTCATGTCGGGAAGAAGCAGCCCCTGCAGAATGTCGCGGCGGATCAGGTTATAGACCTGTTCCGACAGGCTGCGCATGTCGCTTGGCAACTTCTCTCCCATCGCGTTCAACCAAGGCCACCCGGCCGTTGGTCCTTGTTCCAGAACACGAACCGGCGTTGTGCCCAGACGACGGTGAAATACAGACAAAGTCCCAGCAGGCTCAAGTAGAGGATCAGCGCAAAGACGCGCGGCGTGTCCATCTGGCTGGCGGATTGCCGGATCAATGCCCCGAAGCCCTTGCCGCCGCCCAAAAATTCGCCAGTGATCGCCCCGGCCATGACGCCCACCGCCGCGATTTTCAGGCCGGTGAACATATAGGGCAGGCCGGTCGGCAGTTTCAGCCGCAGCAGCGTCTGCATCCGCGTCGCGCCCATGGATTTGAAAAGCATCCGTTCGTTTTCGGTGGCGGCATAAAGACCGGCAGCGGTGGCGACGACGATGGGAAAGGTCGCGATAAAGGCCGCGAGCGCCACCTTGGAGGCAATGTCGAAGCCCAGCCATGCGATGAAGAGCGGCGCGAAGGCCACCTTGGGCATGGTGTCGATCGCGACCAGATAGGGCATGACCGCGCGTTCGCCGAATTTGGTCTCGCCGACCAGAACGCCCAGCAGGAAACCGATGCTCGCCGCGATCAGGAAGCCGAAGAAGACCGTTTTGGTGGTCGTCCAGAGCGCGCCGAGCATGTAATCGCCGGTGATCAGATTGCGCCCCACGAAGATCAGATCCGCAAGCGTTTCGGCGGGGCTTGGCAGGATGATCGGAGATACCCAACCCCAGCGTGTCACCAGATCCCACAGCGTGACGACAGCGATGAACAGAAGCGACATGGCGAGCCAGCGCGGCATGGCGTCGATCCAGCTGGTTTTCTCGATCCAGACGGTGTCAGGCAGGTCGTCGGAAGCGGTCTCGGTCATTGCTCGGCCTCCTTGCCCAGCAGGTCGCGGATATGGGCCACGATCCGGCCGAATTCCGGGGTATTGATCATGTCCAGCGTGCGCGGCCGGGGCAGGGGGATCACCACCTCCTCGACGATGCGGCCGGGACGCGGCTTCATCACCAGGATGCGGTCGGACAGGATCACCGCCTCGGCCAGGGAATGGGTGACGAGAAAGGCGGTGGCGCGGGTCTCGTGGCAGATCCGCTGCAACTCCATGTTCATGAAATCCCGCGTCAGCTCGTCCAGCGCGCTGAAGGGCTCGTCCAGCAGCAAGACCGCCGGCCGGGTGATCAGCATCCGGCAGATCGAGGCCCGCTGCGCCATGCCGCCGGACAATTCGCCCGGATAGACATGCGCGAAATCGCCCAGACCCACGAGGTCCAGCAGATCCTGTGCCCGCGCGCGGGCGGCGCGGGCGGCGGATTTGCCCTGCCGGATCTCGATCGGCAGGACAATGTTTTCAATCGTGGTCATCCAGGGCAGCAGCGTCGCCTGCTGAAACATCATCCCGATATCGGCGCGGGTGCCGATGACGGGCTTGCCCTCGAGCGTGACGCGACCCGAGGTCGGCGGCATGAGTCCCGACATGATCTTCAGCAGCGTCGATTTCCCGCAGCCCGACGAGCCGATGACCGAGACGAACTCGCCCTCGCGCAGGGTCAGGTTCACATCCGTCAATGCGACCAGGCGATTGCGCGCATAGGTCTTGGACAGGCGCGAGATCTCATAGACCGGTCGGGGAATGGCGGCGCTGTCCGGAAGGATCTGGGACTCGGCCATCGTCATGACGCGTTCCAGCCCTCGACGAATTCATTGCTATAGACCGCCGAGAGGTCATCGAGCGGCTTTTCCAACGCCCCCGAGGCCACGGCGGCGTCATGGATCATCTGCCAATGCTCGGGGGGCTGATAGCCGTAGCCCTTGGCGGCAAAGGCCTCGGTGGGCGTCATCCGGTCGATCGCCGCCGCCAGAAGCGCTGCGGCGAATTTCTTGTCCTCGCCCTCCTGCGGGTTGCCGGTGGCGCAATGGGCCAGGGCCTTGTCATGGTTCGCCGGATCGCTGGCAAAGCGCATTCCCCGCACCAGGGCGCGCCCGAATTTCGGCGCAAGATCCGGGGTCGCGGCCATCTGGCTTTCCAGCATGGCGATGCCATTGCCAAAGAAGCCCAGATATTTCTCGGGCGTGATTTCACGCAGTTCCAGCCCACGCGCACCAAGGATCGCCGCATCCGAGATCGCACCCGCATAGGAGCCGACCTCGTCGCGCAGGAAGGCGACCGCAGCCGTTCCGCCATCGCCAACCGGCAGGAAGGTATAATCCACCCCGTCCTTCATCCCGAGATCCGTCAGGATGGCGCGGGTGAACGACACCTCGGCCCCGTCCGCCGTGCCGACGCCGACGACCGTCCCCTTCAGGTCCGCCGGGCTTTGCACCGCGCTGTCTTTCTTGACCAGAAGGCCAAAGACCGATTTCGGAAACAGATTATAGATGAACTTCACGTCCACGCCGCGCGCCCGCGCGCCAAGGACCGGCCCCGGTCCGGGGGCGCCGATCTGGGCCTGCCCGGCCGACATGGCCTGCAGCACGGCCGAAGAGCCGTCGATGGCCTGCAGGGTGGGCGCAAGCCCTTCTTCGCCGAAATAGCCCTCGCCGAGTGCCACCCAATAGGGCAGCCAGGTCAGGGCCGAGGGGTTTGGTACGGCGAATGTGATTGCCGTCTGCGCCCGCACGATCCCGGGACGCCCAATGGCAAAGGTCGCTGCTGCCGCTGCCGCAAGTCCCCCGAAGGCACGGCGGGAAAGTCTCGTTGCTTCCGTCATCTCGTTTCTCCTCCCATGTCGCGGGTGGCGGGCCTCCTCAGATCCGCATCCCCTTGTCGAGGCTATACCATCTGCGAAGAAAATCAAAAAAATATACGATCCGAAAAAATTTAGGTTGGAATATCTTTATCCAGATGCATGATCGGGCAAGCGGGTCGTTTGCCCCGAGGAGGAGATATGATGGCTTATGCCCTGACACCGCCCCAGCAGGCCTATCTGGACATCGTCGGCAGCGACGAGAAATTTCCGGTCCGGCGGATCTATTGCATCGGCAAGAACTATGTCGCCCATGTCATCGAAATGGGCGGAGAGGTCGAGCGCGACCCGCCGGTGATCTTTCAGAAACCGAATGATTCCGTGGTCCGCAATGGCGGCGAGATCCCCTATCCGGTCTATACCGAGAATTTTCATTATGAGGGCGAATTGGTCGTCGCGCTGAAATCCGGCGGGCATCATATTGCCGTGGCCGAGGCGGCGGGACATGTCTTTGGCTATGCGGTCGGGCTCGACATGACGCGGCGCGACCATCAGGCAAGGGCGCTGGAAAACGGCCTGCCCTGGGAGATCACGAAATCCTTCGATCACTCGGCCCCGATCGGTCCGATCAGCCGGATCGAGGATACCGGCGTCCTGACCGCAGGCCGGATCACGCTTTCCGTCAATGGCGAGACGCGGCAGGATGGCGATATCGGCTGGATGATCTGGAAGATCGACGAGATCATCTCGAAGCTCTCCGAACAGTTCCGGCTGGCGCCCGGCGATGTCATCATGACCGGAACGCCGGCAGGCGTGGGCGCGGTGGTGCCGGGGGACGAGCTGGTCGTGCATGTGGACGGGTTGCAGGATCTGCACCTGCGGATCGGCGGCCCGGCGGCGTGACCCCTTATGCCAGATTAGCGGAACTTGGCGCGGCCACGCTGGGCGAGGCATGGCCCCAGGCGCGCATCGTGACCGCGCCGCCGCGGCCGCTTGCCCCGGACATGGCACTGGCCGGGCCGGCCGTGACGGTTCGGTGCCAGCCGGGCGACAATCTGGTGCTGCACAGGGTCATCGCCCAGGCCGGGCCGGGCGATGTGCTTGTCGTCGATTATGGGGGCAGGACCGACAGCGCCCCTTTTGGCGAGATCATGGCGCTGGCCTGTCAGCTGCGCGGCATCGCCGGTCTGATCATCGACGGCGCGGTGCGCGACAGCAGGGCGATCATCCGTGCGGGTTTTCCGGTCTTTGCCCGCGGCCTGACGATCCGTGGCTCGACCAAACGGCATGTCGGCGCGATCGGCCCGAACCTGCTGCTCGCCGGAACCGAGGTCGCTGCGGGTGATCTGGTGGTGGCCGATGCCGATGGCATGGTCGTGGTCGCGCGGGATCAGATCGACACAGCGCTTGATGCCGCGCAGGCCCGCGCCGCGCGCGAGGAACACATCATGGCGCGGCTGCGGGCCGGGGAAAGCACGCTAGAGATTTTTGGCCTTGGGCCAAAGGAGGACGGATGAGCGAGGTGATCGGCATTGCCGGAGTGGGTCGCATGGGCAGCGCCTTTGCGCAGCGTCTGATCGGAACCGGGCATCAGGTCCGGGTCTGGAACCGCAATCCCGATCGCTGTGCCCCGGCGGTCGCGGCGGGGGCCGAGCAGGTCGATATGGCGGGGCTGGCCGCCTGTCCGGTCATCATTACCTCGCTTGCCGATGATCTGGCCGTGTCTCAGATCACCAAGGCGCTTATCGACGCGGGTCTTGGCGATGGCCTGTTGATCGAGATGTCGACGCTCTTGCCGAGCGAGGCCGCGGCGCTGGCGCAGCAGGTCGGCGCGGCGGGGGTGGAATTTCTGCATGCTCCGGTCGGCGGGACGGTCGAGCCCGCGCTGAAAGGGCAGTTGCTGGGCATGGCGGGCGGAAGCGCCGCGGCTTTCGCGCGCGCCCGGCCGGTTCTGGACCATCTGTGCCGCCGGGTCGAATATCTGGGCACACCCGAGGCAGCGGCACGGATGAAGCTGGCGATCAACCTGCCGCTCGCGATCTATTGGCAGACGCTGGGCGAGGCGCTGGCTTTGCTGCGCGGCGCGGGCATCGCGCCCGAACTCGCGATCAGCATGATCGCGGACAGTTCCGCCGGACCGACCGTGCTGAAGAACCGCCAGCAGGTCGTGGTCGATACATTGGCGGGGCAGGATCTGGCCGGCACCTTCGACCTGGCTGGCCTTGCCAAGGATCTGAACCAAGCCTTGGTTCTGGCGCGGGGCGAAGGCGCGGATATGCCGCTTTCCGATGCGACCGCCCCGCGCTATGCCCGGGCATTGGAGCAGGGGCATGGCGGGCTTGACGGCGCGAGCCTGTCGCGACGTGCGGCGGGCTGGCCGTGATGGATGTCGCGACCCTGATCGAGCTTGTCCTTGCGCTGGCCGTCTCGGGCGCTTTGATCGGTTTTCTCGCGGGACTGTTCGGGATCGGGGGCGGCGCGATTTCCGTGCCGGTGTTTTTCGAGATCTTCCAGCTTCTTGGCTACGCGCCAGAAATTTCGATGCCGCTCGCGGTCGGAACCTCGCTCGCGGTGATCGTGCCCACCTCGATCGCCTCGGCGCGCGGCCATTGGCATCGCGGAACGGTTGACATGGCTTTGCTGCGCATCTGGGCGATCCCGATCCTGATCGGAGTCCTGGCGGGCTCGGTCATTGCCCGATATGCCGACCCTTGGGTCTTTCAGGTCGTTTTCGTCGCCGTCGCGACGGTCATCGCCATCAGGCTGCTGACCGGGGGCCAAGGCTGGCGCCTTGCCGAGACGCTGCCCGGCCGCGCCCTGCTGACGATCTATGGCGCGGTGATCGGCTTTCTTTCGGCGTTGATGGGGATCGGTGGCGGCGCGCTGTCGAATCTTGCCATGACCTTGCACGGCGTGCCGATCCATCGTGCGATCTCGACCTCGGCCGGGGTCGGGGTGCTGATCGCGATTCCCGGCACCCTGGGCTATATGGCCGCGGGATGGGGCAGGGCCGGTCTGCCCCCCGACGCGCTTGGCTTCGTTTCGCCCATCACCTTCGCCCTGACCATTCCCACGGCGCTGCTGACCGCAAGGCTGGGCGTCAGGCTGGCCCACGCCCTGTCGCGGCGGCATCTTGAAATGGCCTTCGGCCTGTTCCTGCTGACAGTATCGGCGCGGTTCCTGCTCGGATTGCTGGGATAGCCCCGGTACGGAACCCGTCCCCGAAGCTGCGACATGTCTTTGGCCGGCTGGACGCCCACATCGGGAAGTGGCCATGACGGTCCCGCCGCCCGCACGCCGCGCTGGGGCCAATGCAATCCGCCGGGCGAGCGGAAGCCCCTGCATCGTTTGTTCGTGCATTCGAAAGCGCACGCGTAACGGTGCTCGACCGCCCGCCACAGCCAGAATGTCTTGCCGACCGTCTTCACCTGCCTCTCGTCCGGATGCCAGCTATCTCAGTGTCGCGGCTGTCTGCGGCGAAAACCATGGGCAATTCGCGGGACGAATTTGGCGATCCAATCGCCGGACGGTCTCGCAGGAAACGTCGAGACCGCGCTGCCGCAGGAACTCTTTCTCCTTGCGCAGGCTGAGATCGAAGCGGGCTTGGAGCCGGACGGCCTGGGCGATGATTTCGGGCGTGAAACGATCGCGCTTGTAGCTGATCGGCGGCTGGGTGATCCGCATCTGCCAGGCCGAAATCGCGCCGACCCCAATGACCGATCCGTTAACGTGACATCTCGGTCCCGTGTCCCGAGTCCCATCCGGGTGCCAGCGACAGGGCCTGCTCGACCCCTGCATTCAGGTGGTGGCGCAGCAGGGCGACGGCGGCTTCGGCGTCGCGGGCCAGCGCAGCGTCCTTCAAGGCCCCGTGTTCCGGGCGCGAGGCCGAGGGGCGGAAGGCCAGCGCGATCATCTGGTAGCGCAGGTACTTGTCGAAGACTTCGGCATGGGTGCGGATCATCAGCCGCGACCCACAAGCCGAGATCAGCGCTTGGTGGAAGCGCCAGTCGCTGAGCCGCCATTCCTCGATCCGGCTTGTATCGCCGGCCTCGAGGCGCTCTTCATGCGCGTCCAGCCGGTGATGCGCGGCGATCACCGCGACCTCCCATTCGAGCGTGCCTGCGGCGAAGCTGCGGCGCAGGGCCTCTTCCTCCAGCAGCAGGCGAAGCCCGGCGATCTCGCGCAGGCCCTCGGCCGAGACCGGGGCGACCTGGAAGCCGCGCTGCCCCTCGGCCAGAACAAAGCCGTCCGCCGCCAGCCGCGACAGCGCCTCGCGCAGCGTGCCAGGCGAGGCAGGGTAGTCGGCGCGCAACTGCTCCAGCCGCAGCCTATGGCCGGGCATCAGCCTGCCCATGATGATATCTTGGCGCAGGCGCTGATAGATACCCGCGCCGACCGTCTCGCGCGCGGGAGGGTTCGCCACCGCGCTCATGCGGCACCTGTCGTTTCGATCAGTCCATGGTTGATCGTGTGCTCGATGCAGGCCCCGATGTGGCGGCGCAGAGTGGCACAGGCGGCGTCGGTGTCGCGGGCGAGGGCCGCCGCCAGCAGGGCGTCATGCTCGCGCTTGGCGGCCTCGCCGCGAAACATCACCAGAAGGATCTGGTAACGCTGGAAGCGGTCGAAAATGCGCTGATGCGTGTCCAGCAACTCGGTCGAGCCGCAGGCGGCGATCAGCGCGAGGTGGAATTCCCTGTCATATCGCTTCCAGGTCGCCGTGATCCCCGGCTCATCGGCCATCATGCGGGCCTCGAGCCGGGACAGCTTGTGATGCGCGGCGACAACGCCCGCTTCCCATTCAAGGTCTCCCGCCGCGAAGCTGGGACCGATAGCGTGGCATTCCAGAAGCGCCCGCATGTCCGAGATCTCGCGCAGGTCCTCTATCGAGATTGGCGCGACCTCGAAGCCCTTCTGGGCCTCGAAGAGGATCAGCCCCTCCGCGGCAAGGCGGCTCATCACCTCGCGCAAGGTCGCCACGCTGACCGCGTAATCGTCGCGCAGCCGCTCGAGCCGCAGCCTCGCGCCCGGTGCGAGCCTGCCGAAGATGATATCCTCGCGCAGGCGCCGATGCGTCGCGTCGCCCGACGAGCCGGGCCCTGGCGGTGCCGCTTCCATGAATGTCCTCCCTCGCGCCATTTCAGCGCAGGTGGTCAGGATGCACAAGATCGACCCGATGTGCCAGATCATCAGAGAAAATATGGTTCATCCGATGATCCGGTGATTCATTGTTGATCGGCAAGCTATCCGATGCCAAGCTTGCCCGTAAGGCGGGGCGCGAGGGGAGTCGCGTGGCCGTCCGACAGGGAGGAAAGAATGACCATCAAAGTGACGCGGCGCCGTTTCGCCGCCCTTGGCGCTGCCGCGATGGCCGCGCCCTTCGTTGCGCGGATGGCCCATGCGGCCGATCCGATCAAGCTGCGTTTCTCGGCCGTCTTTTCCGAGCAGGACATCCGCGCCCAGATGATGAAGAAATTCGTCGAGGGGATCGGCCCGGATTTCGCCTATGAGGGCTTCTATGGCGGCACGCTCTTCAAGCAGGGGACCGAACTGGTCGCCCTTCAGCGCGGCAACCTGGAAATGTCGAACATCGCGCCGCAGGACGTCTCGAACCAGGTTCCGGCCTGGTCGGCGCTGACCTCGGGCTACCTGTTCCGCGACGCCGACCACCTGGGCAAGTTCTTCGCCTCGGATGCGGGGACCGAGATGAAGAAGCTGGCCGAGGATCAGTTGGGCATCAAGATCCTGGGGCCGACCTTCTATGGCACGCGCCAGCTGGGCGTGAACATCGACAAGAAGATCTCGACCCCCGAGGACATGGCCGGAATCAAGCTGCGCATGCCCGGCGGCGAGGCCTGGCAGTTCCTCGGGACGGCGCTTGGCGCGAACCCGACCCCCATGGCCTATGCCGAGGTCTATACCGGCCTTCAGACCGGCGCGATCGACGGCCAGGACAACCCGTTGCCGAATGTCGAGAACATGAAGTTCTACGAGGTCATGAAGCAGATCGTGCTGACCTCGCATCTCGTGGCCTTCGACCTGCTGACCATGTCCGGCAAGGTCTGGGAGGGGCTTTCCGACGAGCAGAAGGCCGCGGTGCAGAAGGCCGCCGACGAGGCCATTGCCTTCTCGACTGCGGCCCATGTCACGCGCGAGGAGGAGCTCGCCAAGTCCTTCGCCGAACGCGGGCTGCAGGTCTACAAGCCCGATGTCGAGGCCTTCCGCGCCCATGTCCAGAAAGCTTACATGGACTCGGCCCTGGCCAAGGACTGGCCCGAAGGCCTGGTCGAGCGCATCTCGGCGCTCTGATCCGGCCATGTGATCCCGGACGGCCCGCGCGTCTCATGCTCTTCGTGCGGGCCTGTTTCATGCGAGGTGTGTGATGTCCCTTTCACGGCTTGCCGGCTGGTTGTCGCGCCGGGCCGAGAACCTGCTGGTGGCGATGCTGCTGGTAATGTTCCTGGTCTTCCTGCTGCAGATCCTGTCGCGCTACCTGCTGAACCTGCCGATCGGCTGGACGCAGGAGGTCAGCGCGATGCTCTGGGTCTGGATGGTCTTGTTCGGCGCGGCCTTCGTCATCCGCGATGACGAGGAAATGCGCTTCGACCTGCTCTATCGCGGCGTCAGCCCGCGGATCCGGCGCGGCATGACGGCGGTCTCGGCGGGCTGCACGGTCCTGGCCTTCGCCGTGGCCCTGCCGGCGATCTGGGATTACGTCACCTTCATGAAGGTCGAAAAATCCGCCTATCTGCGGATACGCTTCGACTGGCTCTACTCCATCTTCGTGGTCTTCGCCGTGGCCATGATCCTGCGCCATGTCTGGATCGGCTTCCGCGCCATTTACGGGCCCGACACCACCGAGACCGGCAAGCCGGGGTCCGCGCAATGATCCTCGCAAGCCCTTTCGCGATCTGCATCCTCGCCATCACCGGCCTTGCGCTGCTTGGCCTTCCGATAGGGCTTGCCATGATGGTCGGCTCGATCGGCTACCTCTGGCTCGCCGGCATGGACATGGGCACCGTGGCCGAGCAATTCCTGAACGGGATGTATTCGAACTACATCATTCTCGCGGTGCCGCTGTTCATCTTCGCGGCCGAGATCATGAATTCCGGCTCGATGACCGAGCGGCTTCTGCGCTTCTGCAACGTGCTGGTCGGGCATTTCCGCGGCGGGCTGGCGCAGATCAACGTCATCCAGAGCCTGATCTTCGCCGGCATGTCGGGCAGCGCCGTGGCCGATGCGGCGGGCTCGGGGCGGATGATGCAGAACATGATGACGCGCGAGAACCGCTACACGCCCTCCTATGCGGCGGCGTTGACGGCGGTGACGGCGGTGGTCGGGCCGATCATCCCGCCCTCGATCCCGATGGTGGTCTATGCGCTCGTCTCGGATGCCTCGATCGGCTACCTCTTCCTTGCGGGCGTGGTGCCGGGGCTGATGATGACTCTGGTTCAGATGGTGCAGGTCGTGCGCGACGCGAGGCGCAACGATTTCCCCGTCGAGCCCCGCGTGCCGCTGCGCGAGGTGCCTCGCATCACGCTGGCGGCGATCCCGACCCTGCTGATGCCGGTGATCCTGCTCGGCTGCATCTATTCGGGCGTGACCACGCCGACCGAGGCCGCCGCCATCGCCGCCGCCTATGCGGTGCTGGTCTCGGTGCTGATTTATCGCAGCATGACCTGGCGCGAGGGCTATGCCGCGTTGAGGACCTCGGCCAAGACCTCGGCCGCGATCGGGATGATGATCGGCGGGGCCATGGTCTTCAACTATGTCGTCACCATCGAGAACATCCCCGAGACCCTGCGCCGGATGATGACCGGCTGGGAGCTGACGGCGGTACAGTTCCTGATCCTCGTGAACGTCATCCTGCTGCTTCTGGGCTGCGTGCTGGAAGGAACGGCGATCCTGCTCATCATTGTCCCGGTCTTCATCCCGACGGCGCAGGCGCTGGGTATCGACATGGTGCATTTCGGGATCGTAGTGATCGTGAATATCATGCTGGGCCTGGTGACACCGCCCTATGGCCTTTTGCTCTTCATCGTCGCCGGCATCTCAAAGGCGCCAATGCGGGACGTCATCCGCGACAGCCTGCCGTTCCTGGGCTGGATGGCAATCTGCCTTGCCATCATCACCTTCTTCCCCGGCCTTGTCCTGTGGCTGCCCCGGCTTGCGGGCTATGGCGGCTGAACCCATGAGCATCTGACATGACCATCTACATCCTGAACGGCCCGAACCTGAACCGCTTGGGCAAGCGCGAGCCCGAGATCTATGGCCACACCACCCTGGCCGAGGTCGAGGCATGGTCCCGCGAGGCGGCCGGCGACCACGCCGTCGAGTTCCGCCAGACAAATGCCGAGCACCAACTGATCGACTGGATCCACGAGGCCATTGATGCTGGGGCGGCAGGCATCATCATCAACCCGGCCGGTCTGACCTTCACCTCGATCCCGGTGATGGATGCGTTGAAGATGTTCCCCGGCCCGGTGATCGAACTGCATATCTCAAACATCCACCGGCGCGAGGCGGTCTATCACGACTCGCTGATGTCGAAAGTCGCAACGGCTGTAATCGCGGGGCTCGGCCCAAAGGGCTATCCCACTGCGGTGCGCGCGATCCGCGATCTGATCGGCTAAGACCTCCTGCAGCGGCCGCCAGGTGTCGCGGGTGGGGATTTCCGAATTGACTCGGGAAGCCTGCAATCAAGGGTAGGGTCTGGCGATCAGGCGTGCATTTCGATCGCATAGCCGAGCCATAGGTCGAACGCATCATCGATGGCATAACGGTATGAGATTGCGGAAAGGCGGCAGCGGCGGGGCAGGTCAATGCGCCTTCTTTCGATGTGCGGGCGGCATTTTCTGGCGTTCTGGGCACCGCCCTCACCCAGACCCACGGGCTGGGTCCTTCGCTTGCCCTGAAAATTTTAGCAGAATGCGGCACGAGCGCTGAGGTGGAAAAACGCGAAGCACTTCACATCATGGCTCTGCCTGACGCGGAGGAAACAAGATATCGGGCGGCAAGCTGATGCAGTACACCCGACGCTCTTCCAGCCGAGCGACAGCTCTCTTGCGCCTGACCGCCACGACAATCGGGCGCAGGTCACAAGCGCAGAACGGCACCGACGCGCCTGCCAGGCCCGGTATCTTCGAGGATTTCAACCTGCTGGGCGCCGCGGCGCTGACCGGCCATGGTGTTGCGCTGTGTTCGCTGGCGTTGATCCACCCCGATCTCGCTGCCCGACATCTGGTCCAGCTCTCGAATACCTTGGCTCTGAACGCGTTCGATTGTTACCTGACCCAATCCAACCTGACCCCTAGATTCGGGAATTCTTGACTGCGCCTTTCCCGCATGGCGTTTCCTGCTCAGCGTCCTGTTTTCTCGGCAGAAGTTCACGCTGGGCACGGATTCAGGCGGTGAAGCTGACGGAGGCGACGCGTGTTATATGCAAGCGATCTTGGCCTTTGCCCGGACGATCTCGATATTGCGCGCCAAGGTGCCACCCCCTCGTTGTTCACCGCAATTATTCCAAGACAATTTCTCACCCCCTCAGTCTTACGGCCAAGCCGCGAATGACGGCGGGCCGCCGTCCTGCGCCATGCGCCATGCGCCAGGTGGTTGGCCAACTCGGCGGTGAAACACCCGGCAGAAGTATGCCGGGTCCTGATAACCCAATCGATAGGCTATATCGGCCACGCGCAGGGGTGTGCCAGTCAGCAGCATCTTGGCTCTGCCGATGAGTTCATCGTGCAGATAATCCTGCGGGCTGCGCCTGGTCTGTCGGCGCATCGCGCTGTTCAACTGAAAGCGCGTCACCGACAGCGCCTCGGCATAGGCATTCACAGTCCAATGTTCGTGCAAATGCTGGCCCGCCAGCAGCTTGAAGCGTTCGGCCAACGGCAATTGCCGCGTCATCTGGGTCGGGTCTGATTGCACCAGGCGCAAGAAATTGACCAGAAGCAGTGTGCAGGCCGCCTCGGCCATCAGGCCTCTGTCAGGCCGGGCCTCGGCCAGTTCGGTGGCGATATCCTCGAAAAGAAGAGCGATGCGCCCTTGTCGTGCGGCGGGCAGGCTGGCGATCAGGGTCATGCGCGTTAGTGGGGCAAAGCGTCCTCCGGCCTCGGCCTGCAGAACGATCCGCGCAAGCTCCGACTGGGTCAGAGACAGACCCACGGAATGCGATCCCGCCTCGATCCGCAGAAGCTTGCGCCGACCCACTGGCAGCCAGGCCATCTGACCCCCGCTCAGCTGACGCGACTGCTCCTGCAGCTGGATACTGCCGCCTTCCAACAGGATCAGCTGGGCCATCGTTCCATCTAGGCCGAATTCGCGGGGCGCGAGGGATGATCTGAGACGCCGGATTTCCATGGCGGGAGTCTAGCGTCACAGATGTGCTGCGAATAGTCACAAACGTGCAATGATACGCTGCCCGCACTGCGCGATGCTGGAGACGGGCCCGTGGCATCCGAACCCACCGGCCGAAGGGGAGGATACCATGATCGGATTTACGCGCCGGGCCGCCATCGGCCTGTTCTGCACGACTGCCGCCGTGACACTGAGCCTTGGGGCCGCGCAGGCGCAGGAGGTCGTGCGCATCGGCTATGTCGCATCGAAAAGCGGCCCCGCCGCCGCCGGGGCCGGGATTACCACCATCCCGAATTACGAGCTGTGGGTCCATGACGTGAACGCGGCGGGCGGGTTGAAACTGCCCGATGGCAGCCAGCACAAGATCGAGCTGATCGCCTATGATGACCGCTCCACCGCCGAAGAGGCGGTGCGCGCGGTCGAACGTCTGGTCAGCCAGGACAAGGTCGATTTCATCCTGCCGCCCTGGGGCACGGGCTTCAACCTGGCCATTGCGCCGCTGATGGACCGGCTGGGCTATCCGCATCTGGCGGTGACCTCGCTGACCGACAAGGCGCCGGAATTCGCCGCGCGCTGGACGAAAAGCTTTTGGATGCTGGGCGGCGGGCATGATTATGCGGGCGGGCTGGCCGATCTGCTGGACAAGGCCGTGGCCGACGGCACGATCAACAACAAGGTCGCGGTCATCTCGGTCTCGGATGGGTTCGGCATCGACCTGATCTCGGCCGCGCGCCCGATCTTCGCCGAGCACAAGCTGGATCTGGTCTATGACAAGGCCTATCCCGTTGGCACCACCGATTTCGCCGCGATCATCGAGGATGTGAAGGCCAGCGGCGCCGACAGCTTCGTGGCCTTTTCCTATCCGCCGGAAACCTTCGCGCTGGCCAAGCAGTCCCAGACCGCTGCCTTCAATCCCAAGGTTTTCTTCACCGGCGTCGGCACGCCCTTCCCCAATTATCCCGGCGTGGTCGAGGGCAAGCAGGAAGGCGTCATGTCCGTGGGCGGGGTCGATGGCACGTCTGACAAGATCACGGCCTATTTCAAGCGCCATGCCGAGGTGATTGGCACGCCCCCCGACAGCTGGGCCTCGGCCATCACCTATGCCAGCCTCGAGATGCTTCAGCAGTCGATCGAACGGGTCGGGCTGGATCGCGAGGCGGTCGCGGGCGAACTGTCCTCGGGCAAATTCGACACGGTGATCGGCGAGGTGAAGCTGCAGGATAACCAGCTGCGCGACCTGTGGCTGGTCGGGCAATGGCAGGGCGACACGTTCAAGGGTGTTTCACCGGCCGATAAGCACGGCGCAACTGCCCCGATCATCCCGAAGCCCAACTGGTAAGACGGCGGCCTTTCGGGCGAGCACCCGCCCGGAAGGCGCTGACGGAGAAAAACCTTGCTGTCCTCGACCCTGATCCTGGGGCTTGTCCTTGGCGGCAGCTATGCGCTGGTCGCCGTCGGGATGACGCTTCAATATGGTATCGCGCGGATCATGAACCTTGCCTATGGCGAATTCATCATCCTCGCGGCCTTCCTGACTTTTCTTCTCTTCACCCATCTGGGCCTCAGCCCGCTGGTCGCGCTGCTGATCGTGCCGCTGATCGGCTTTGGCGCGGGCTATCTGCTGTTTCAGTTGATGATGCGGCCTCTTGTCGCGCGATCGGGCGGGACGGGGCGGCTGGAAGCCGATTCGATCCTTGCCACGTTCGGCCTGCTATTTGTCCTGCAGGGTATCATGCTGGTGATCTGGGGCGGGAATTTCACCTCTTATGCATATCTCGATCAGGGTGTGAACGTGCTGGGCACCACGGTCGCGGCGAACCGGCTTCTGGCTTTCGGGCTTAGCTTCGTGATCGGGGCGGCGCTTTATCTCCTGCTGCAGCGCAGCCGCTGGGGGCTGAGCCTGCGCGCGGTCGCGCTGGCCCCGCAATCGGCGCCGCTGGTCGGGCTGAACGTCAAGCGCATCGCGGCGATCGGCTTTGGACTCGGCACGGCACTTGCGGCCGGTGGGGGCGTGATGGTGTCGATGTTCCAAACGTTTTCGGCCAATGACGGCGTCATCTTCACCATGAAGGCGCTGGTTGTCGTAATCATGGGCGGTGTCGGCAATGTCATGGGGGCGCTGATCGCGGGAGTTCTTCTGGGCCTCGTCGAGACATTCGTGGCCCGCTACATCGACCCGGGCCTGACGCTGGCTGCGACCTATCTTCTGTTCCTCGGGGTTCTCTTGTGGCGGCCCGAGGGGCTGTTCGGAAAGGCGGTGGGACGATGATGCAGCTACTGCCCTTCTACGCCGTTCTGATCCTCGCCGGTATCTCGACCTCCTGGATTGGCGATTACGGGGTCGGCCTTCTACTGGGCATGGCCAGCGCTGCCACCCTGGCCAGCGCCTGGGCGCTGTTCTCCGGCCCGACCCGCTATATCTCGCTGGCGACCGTCGCCTTTTACGGCATCTGTGCCTATGTCGTCGCGGTCTTTGCCGAAACCCAAAGCTGGCCCGTGATCCTGTTGATCGCCGCCGCCTTCGGGGCAGGGGTCGCGCTGGTCGTCGGGTTGTCGACCCTGCGGCTGGCCGGGATCTATTTTGTCATCTTCTCCTTCGGCCTCGCCGAGCTGATCCGGCAGCTGATCACCTGGTTCGAGGTCAATGTGACCGGCACGCTGGGTCGCTATATATTCACCGATTTCCAGCCGAAGCACCTGCTGTGGCAATTGCTGGCCCTGCTTGCCGTGACCCTGACGATCAGCGTCCGGATCAGCCGCTCGCGTCTCGGGCTGGCGCTGAAGGTCATCGGCGATGATGAAACCGTCGCTGCCCATGCCGGGATCAACCTCGCGCGAACCAAGCTGCTGCTTTTCGTTATCTCGGCCGTGCTGATCACCCTCGCGGGCGCGATCCAGTCGCCGCGTTGGGTCTATATTGAGCCCTCGATCGTCTTCAATCCGACCGTCTCCTTCACCGCCGTCATCATGGCGCTGCTGGGCGGGGCGAACCGAATCTGGGGGCCAATCCTTGGCGCGGTGCCGCTGTATCTGGGCTTCGAGTTCCTCTCGACCCATTTCCCCGATCATTTCTCGATCCTGCTGGGGCTACTTTTCATCCTCGTGGTCTTTGCCCTGCCGAATGGGGTTCTGGCCGCCATCGAAAAACTCGGTCGCCGGAAAGGGGGTGTCGCATGAGCCTCGTGCATGTTCAGGGCGTCACCAAGCGCTTCGGCGGGCTGTCGGCGGTGTCGGATCTGGGTTTCGCGCTCGAAAAGGGTGAAATTACCGCGCTGCTCGGGCCGAATGGTTCGGGCAAGACGACGATGATCAACATGATCTCGGGGGCGCTGGTCCCGACCGAGGGGCAGATCATCTTCAAGGGCAACCAGATCGGGGGGCTGTCGGCGGACCGGATCGCGCGGGCGGGAATCGCCCGGACCTTCCAGCTGGTCCGTATCCTGCCCTCGCTGAGCCTGATGGAAAACGTCATGGTTCCCGCTGCCTTCGGGCCGCGCCGGCTATGGGGGAAACCCGCGCGCGACCATGCCGAGACCTGTCTGGATCGCGTCGGCCTTGCCGGGAAACTTAACCTTTCGGCCGCCGATCTGACCTATATCGACCAGAAGCGGCTGGAACTGGCCCGCGCGCTGGCGGCCGAGCCGGATCTGCTGCTGCTGGACGAATGGCTGGCCGGGCTAAATCCGGCCGAACTGGGGCAGGGGATCGATCTGATCCGCCGCCTTGCGAGGAGTGGCATCACCATTCTGATAGTCGAACATATCATGGAGGCCGTGCGCGCCCTCTGCCCGCGCACCATCGTCATGGCAGCGGGACGCAAATTGGCCGATGGCGCAACCGTCGAGGTGCTGGCCCGGCCCGAGGTCATCACCGCCTATCTGGGAAGCGCCCATGCTTGAGATCCGCGATCTGACCATCCGCTATGGTCGCCATCTGGCCGTGGACGGGCTGAGCCTGCAGGTGGCGCCGGGCGAGACCGTGGCGCTTCTGGGCGCGAACGGGGCCGGGAAATCCTCGACCCTGAACGCCATTGCGGGGCGGGTCCGGCCCGCAGCGGGACAGATCAGCCTGTCCGGGGGAGACCTTCTGTCCCTGCCGCCGCATCACGTCGTCGATCTGGGCGTCGCGCTGGTGCCCGAGGGGCGCGGCGTCTTCGGCCCCCTGAGCGTCGAGGAAAACTTGCGGCTGGGTGCAAACCCGCTGCGCGCCCGCGCCCGAGAGGCGGCAACCCGGGACGAGATCTTCAGCCTGTTCCCGCGACTGGCAGAAAGACGGCGGCAGGCCGTCAACACCATGTCCGGCGGCGAACAACAGATGGTCGCCATCGCCCGCGCCTTGATGTCCGCCCCGGATTACCTGTTGTTAGATGAGCCCAGCCTGGGCCTTGCCCCCGTGGTGACCGAGGAACTTTTCGCGGCGCTTGCACAGATCAAGGCGCGGGGTCTGGCGATCCTGCTGATCGAGCAGAACGTCCGACTGAGCCTTGCCCTTGCCAGCCGCGCCTATCTTCTGACCAGCGGACGGATGGCCGGGGCGGGCGACAGCGCCGCCATAGCCGCAGATCCGAAACTGACCGAAATCTTTCTGGGCCGCAGGCCCGACACCGACATGACCGACAGGAAAGGCGTCTCACATGCACAAGGCTGATCTCTACATTGACGGGGCCTATTCATCGGCATCCAGCGCCAAGACATTCGAGCGCGTGAACCCGGTCACGGGCAAGCTTGCGACTACCGCCGCCGCTGCCACCAAGGACGATGCGGCGCGGGCGGCCGATGCGGCGGCGCGGGCCTTCGCGGGCTGGTCGCAGACATCCGCCGCCGAACGTCGCCGCCTGCTCTTCGCGGCCGGTCAGGCGCTTCTGGCGCGCGCCGATGATTTCGTCGCCGCCATGGCCGAGGAAATCGGCTCGACCGAGGCCTGGGCGCGTTTCAACGTCAAGCTGGCCTCGGACATGCTGATCGAGGCGGGGGCGCTGACCACCCAGATCAAGGGTGAGGTCATCCCCTCGAACCGTCCCGGCACCACGGCCCTGGCCCTGCGTGTGCCGGTCGGCGTGGTCTTTTCCATGGCGCCGTGGAACGCGCCGGTGATCCTTGGCGTGCGGTCCCTGGCGACGCCGCTTGCCTGCGGCAATACCGTGGTGATGAAGACATCCGAGCTTTGCCCGCGCACCCATGGCTTGATCGTCGAGACGATCGCTTCGGCCGGTTTCCCGCAAGGGGTTCTAAACGCGATCTCGAACGCGCCCGAAGATGCATCGGCCATCGTCGAGGAACTGATCGCCCATCCGGCTGTTCGGCGGGTGAATTTCACCGGCTCGACCCGCGTCGGGCGGATCATCGCGGAAAAGGCCGCAAAGCACATCAAGCCCGCGCTGCTGGAACTGGGCGGCAAGGCCCCCTTCATCGTGCTGGAGGATGCCGACATCGAGGCCGCCGTCGCGGCAGCGGCCTTTGGCGCTTACATGAATCAGGGCCAGATCTGCATGTCCACGGAACGGATCATCACCGTAGGCGAGGTGGCGGATAAATTCACCGAAGCCTTTGCCACGAAGGTCGCCTCGCTGAAGGCGGGCGATCCGCGCGAGGGGGCGACGCCCTTGGGGTCCGTCGTTAGCACGGATGCCGCGAACCGCATCCGCGAATTAGTGCAGGACGCGACCAGCAAGGGCGCGAGACTGATCGCGGGCGGCGGCGGCTCGGGCACGCTGATCGACGCCGTGGCGCTGGATCATGTCACTCCGGCGATGCGGCTTTACAGCGAGGAAAGCTTTGGTCCCGTGGCCGTCATCATCCGCGCGGGCAGCGTGGACGAGGCGGTTTCTGTCGCCAATGATAGCGAGATGGGCTTGTCGGCGGCGGTCTTCGGACGCGACCAGGCTATGGCCATGACCGTGGCAGCGCGGATCGAAAGCGGGATCTGCCACATCAATGGACCGACCGTCCATGACGAGGCCCAGATGCCCTTCGGCGGAGTCAAGGAGTCGGGCTATGGCCGTTTTGGTGGACAGGCGGGAATCAACGAGTTCACGGAGCTTCGCTGGGTTACCCAGCAGAACGGCCCATTGCACTACCCAATCTGAAGCGAGGCAGTGTGAATCTGTCAGCTGCCTTGTAAGAAACCCTGCTGACGTGACAACACCAGATGGCCCCTATCCCCATCCGGCGGGGGGCATCGCCAACTTGTTTTGAGGCTTGCGAATTCGGCCTGAGCTGGGTCTTTCAGGCGGTCATTTCAAGGGTGTATCCGGCCCACAGGTCATGGGCATCGGATCTGGCATGGCGATAGGAAGTGGCTGAGAGGCGATAGCGGCGGGGCCGGAAGATCGTGTTGATCTGGTCATGCGCGGCGAGGAACCTCTGTGCCAGCCTTGGTGACTTGAACTTGCCCAAGCTTCTCGCGGTTCCGGGTCGTTCGGCGGGGCCCTTTGCTCTGCCCCCTGAAAACTGGACCGTTTGAAACTGGAGTTTTCGGCTAACCTTCCCTGGCTGGGAGAGGAGCTGAGAACGATGAAGGCATCGAAGTTTACGGAGGCGCAGAAGGCGTTCATCCTGAAGCAGGGCGAAGAAGGGACGGCCGTTGCGGAGATCTGCCGCAAGGCGGGGATCAGCCAGGCGACCTACTTTAACTGGAAGAAGCGGTATGGCGGCTTGTTGCCCGACGAGATGCGGCGGTTGAAGGCGCTCGAAGACGAGAATGTGCGGCTGAAGAAGATCGTGGCCGACCTGACCTTGGACCGCGAGATGCTGCAGGATGTCATTCGCCGAAAGCTCTGAGGCCTGCCCGGACGCGCAAGCTTGTCGACGGGATGTTGGTCGATTGGGGTGTGTCGATCCGGCGGGCCTGCCGGGCGCTGCGGTTCGACACCTCGAGCTACCATTACAAATCCCGTCGCACCGGACAGGCCGGCCTTGAATTGCGGATCCGCGAGATCTGCGAGACGCGTGTGCGCTATGGCTACCGGCGCATTCATGTGCTGCTGCGGCGGGAAGGCTGGCAGGTGAACATCAAGAAGACGCGCAGGATTTACAATGAGTTGGGCCTGCAATTGCGCAACAAGCACCCTAAGCGCCGGGTGAAGGCCAAGCTGCGCGAGGACCGCCAGGAGGCCGCCGGGCCGAACGAGGTCTGGGCGATGGACTTCGTTCAGGACCAGCTTGCTTTGGGAAAGAAGCTGCGAATCTTGACCATCGTGGACATCCATTCGCGCTACTGCCCGGCGGCAGATCCCCGGTTCGCCTACCGGGGCGAGGATGTGGTCCAGACCTTGGAACGGGTCTGTCGGCAGACTGGCTATCCGCAGACGATCAGGGTCGACAACGGCAGCGAGTTCATTTCCCGCGACCTGGATCTCTGGGCCTATGCCAACGATGTCACCCTCGACTTTTCCCGACCGGGGAAACCCACGGACAACGGCTTCATCGAAGCGTTCAACAGCAAGCTTCGGGCGGAGTGTTTGAACGCCCACTGGTTCATGGATCTTGCGGATGCTCGCGAAAAGTTGGAGGCTTGGCGCAGAGATTACAACGAAGTCCGGCCTCACAGCGCGATCGGATACAACGTGCCGATCAACCTGCACATTCCCGGTGGCGCAACCAGCCCGCCCCCGTGATCGGAGCCGCGAAACTCCAGCCCGCGGCGGTCCAAACCCGGGGAGCAGAGCACCAACCTGCAGACTCTCGTTATGAATGAGGGACCAGCAGGGGGCAGGTCACCTGATGTAGCAGGCAGCATCCACGACTACTGGCGACGAATTTGAGAAGGAAGCGACTCTTCTCTCGCGAGCAAATGACTACCTCTTGGGACAGGGTAGGCTCTTCCTCAGCGCGTCACTGATAGCAGATCGCTTCCCTTTCGCGACACCTCACCGGGGATGTTTCGTAGGCCTAGTTGAGGCCTCAAACCGGATGTTGAGGGCCTTCGTCACGCTTAGAAGGGGAGAAAGCGCGGGATTCCCGGTCGGGGACAGTTCCTTATACAACGCTTCACGGCTCAAAGCCCGCATCGCGGGCGACCAGCGACATGCCCCGAGCCCGGACAATGGATACTGCGCTGACGTCGCTGTTCCTTGAAATCTCTAGCACGCCGCCATATATTTTCCCCATCTGGGAAAGGATTTGTCGTGAGCGCCGAGTTGACCATCAATGAAGTGGCCCACATCGCTGAGGTCCCGCCACGTAGTGTGGAGAAGGCGATTGAGACAGGCATCATGAAGCCGGTGAAGCGCCGTGCGATGTTCACGAACACGATGGCGCGATTTCTCAACGAAAATTCGGTTTGCTACTTCGCGGCAGTCGGGCACTCGACTTACCTTAAGGAACTACCTGTCAGCCGCAAAAAGATGCTGATGAAGGCAATCCAGGGGATGACAGGCCCAAGCCTCGTACCGCTTGATCTCGAGCCTGGGCTCTACCTCGATCTGCCATTGATCGCCGGTGCAAAACTTGAGGCCGCGCGTGCATATATGACCGACAAAAAGCGATACATCACCAGCGATCCTGAAATCTTTGGCGGGGTCCCGATCATCAAGGGCACCAGGATCCCTGTCTATGCGGTGCGCGACAGGCTGGCCGACGGCGATACGATTGACGATCTGTTGGAAGATTATCCGGATCTTGCCCGAAAGGCCTTCATCGCGGCCAACATCTATGCATTGACTCACCCGGAACGGGGACGTCCGGTGGCGGCGGGTCGCCCTTGGGAATCCGCAGCGTAACTTGGCATGAACCTGTTCTTTGACGAATGCGTTTCTGCGGGTGCGGCGGTGCATTTCCGCGACACGACGGACCATGCCGCTTGTCATACCCGCGACATCAATATGTCGGGTGCGCCTGACACGGAGGTGTTGGCCTATTGTATCGCGTTCGACCACATCTTGATCACGGTCAACGGCAAGGATTTTCGGAAGCTTTGCGCGACACCCGATCAGATGCATCCCGGGCTTATCATCGTTCCGTCCGTTTCCAAGGCGCGGCAGATCCTTTTGATCGAGGCCGCTCTCGCACTGATCAGCCAAGAGGCTCCGCCCGAAACACCTCAGGACTGGATGGTCAACCGCGTCGTCGAGGTGGATGCCCAAGGTGCGGTTACGCACGCGCAGTTGCCGAAGTTGGGGTCCTGAACACGCGTAACCGTGCTCGGGTTGGCCACATCGCGAGCATCAAGGTCGCTCGGTTTTGAGCGTAGTTGGAATGGTCCTGAACGGAGGCCGCAATCCCTCAGGAGGATGGCCGATCGCTGACGCCATCGGTCTTCACCCCCACATATCGCGCATGCTGGCGCGGATATCGACGCGGCCCGGGGCAGGGGCGGTGGCCTCGGTCGCGTGTGGCGGTGCCCACCGCGTGACGTCGAAATGCTCCAGCATGTCGCTGGTGATGAAGCGGGTGCGGGCGGCGAAGAGATGCCGGTCGCCGCGCTTGACCTGTTGCGTGACATAGAAGCGCAGGGGCATGCCGAGGGTCAGTTGGTCCTTGGCCCGGGTCATCGCGACGTAGAGCAAGCGCCGCTCCTCCTCGAGATCGGAGCTCTGGCCGGTCCCGAGATCCGAGGGGATGCAGCCATCGACCACGTTCAGCACGAAGACCGCCTTCCATTCCTGCCCTTTGGCGGAATGGATGGTCGACAGGATCAGGTAATCCTCGTCCTTCAGCGGCACGCCGGCCTCGGCGCTGGTCGCCTCGGGCGGGTCGAGCGTGACATCGGTCAGGAATTTCTCGCGGGTAGGGTAGGCCGAGGCGATCTGCTCGAGTTGCAGCAGATCGGCGCGGCGGAATTCGGCATCCTCATGGATGAGGTCAAGATGGGGTTCGTACCAGAGGCGGGCGCGACCCAAGGCCTCGGGCCAGCCGCCGAGTTGCAGCACGGCGACCAGTTCTTCCCAACCCGTCACCTTGGCGGGTGCCGGCCCAGGCCAGCGCCTCGGCGCCGTAGCCGGTGCCCATGACGCTTTCGGTGATCCGCGCCACCCGCCGCGTCAATTCCGAGGCCGCGCGCCGTGAGAAGGTCATCAGGAGGATGCGTCGTGGATCAGCGCCCTGTTTCAAAAGATGGGCGACGCGATGTGCGAGCGTATTGGTCTTGCCCGATCCCGCCCCGGCGATGATCAGCAGGGGATCCATACCATGCTCGACAGCCTGGCGCTGTGCCTCATTCAGGTTTTGCAGATAGCCCATGTCGCCCCTCGGTTCTTGCAGATGAATTAGCGCAATTGGAACGGAAAGGGAACGTTTTTGGCGGGTCGGGTCGCGCAGCCCGGCCCGAAGTAAACAGACGAGGGCAGGGCAGGGCAGGGGAGGCGGCCACCCTGCCTAGACGTCCTGATTCCGCCGCAGTGTCGAATGTCTTGCTAAAGTGACTCTCGCCGAGCGACTCAGCCTTAAAATCTTGGTCGCCCACCCATGCTCTGCCAAGCATTCCCGACCCAAATGCCAAGCAATTCTGACCCAAGTCACGCCGTCGCCCGACGAGCTTCTATTTTGGTGAGTGCGGTACTTGGCTGAGCCCTGCCCGAGCCGGTCGTTGCCGCTTAGGACCGTAACTCGGCTACGGCTGTCCTGCGCGCTATTTGTCCAAATGGATCGAAGCGGGAACCGGAGCGTTCGGGGCGATCTGATCCAAGGTTAGTGCGCTGAAGCGCTTCGCGAAGAGTGCCGTGGCCTCATCCATCGTTTCTGCCAGGACGGCGTTGACCTTGGTCTCGACGAGGCACTCCCCGTGTTCACTGCGACTGCCTATCGCAAACAGGTTCGGGCAACCCAATGCCTCGTAGACCGACATGAGCGTGATCCGCTCTAGCGGCTCTGCTAGCTGCCACCCCCCACCATGCCCTTTCTCCGACCGCACGATGCCAGCGTCGCGCAGACCCGCCATCGTACGCCGGAAGACGGCAGGATTAGTGCCCATGCTGCGCGCCAGCACCTCGGAGGTCAGCGGCGCATCCGCCTGAGCCATATGCAGCAAAACATGGAGCACGTCGGACAGACGAGTGTCTTTGTTCATCCTGGGACCTTTCCGCTTCTCTGCGCCGCGACCGCGATACCTGCCTATCTCGTACCTCCTATTGATACAAGACAGGACAAGGATTACGTACCTCCAAGTGATACAAGAATCGGGCACCACCGCTTGCGGTGTCTCCCGGTCGGATAGAAGGAAAATCAAGTGACCTATGATGCAATCATCGTTGGAGGCAGCTTTGCCGGTCTGTCTGCTGCGCTTTACCTCGTGCGCGCCCGTCGATCGGTCCTCGTCCTCGACACAGGAAAGCCGCGCAACCGTTTTGCGGCGGCCTCTCACGGTTTTTTCGCGCAGGACGGAAGCGACCCCCTGGTCATGCTCGAGACGATGCGCGAGCAGGTGAAGGCCTACCCGGGCGCATCCTTTATGGACGCGAAAGCCGTGGATGCCACGCGCACCGGCAACACCTTCCACGTCACTCTGGAGAACGGCGACGTAGTGTCCGGTACCAAGCTCCTGCTCGCCTATGGAATCACCGACATCTTGCCCGAACGTCCTGGCCTTCCCGAGCGGTGGGGTAAATCAGTCATCCACTGCCCCTATTGCCATGGCTATGAGTTCAGCGGTCAAAGGCTCGGGGTCCTCAATCTCTCCGAAGCCTCGATCCATCAAGCCAGCCTGATCGCCGAATGGGGGCCGACCACCTTCTTCCTCGACGGCGGCACCATTGACCCCGACGCCATGACCACCTTGCGAAAGCGTGGCGTCGGAATTGAACCGGGTACGGTAGCGGGTCTTGTCGGCGAAGGCGCCGGATTGACCGCCGTCAGCCTTGAGAATGCGCCCGAAAGGCCCATCGACGCGCTGTTCATTGCGCCTGCCAACCGCCCGAACAGTGACCTCGCCGAAAGGCTTGGGTGTGCCGTCGAGGCGGGGATGCTGGGGCCGATCATCACGGTAGATGATATGAAGACCACTACGGCGCCTGGGGTCCATGCAGCTGGGGACATCACGTGGTCCGGACACACGGTCACGTTCGCCTGCGCCGACGGGGTCATGGCCGCGCTCGCCATTCATCGGTCCCTGGCTTTTGGAGACTGACATCGTGACACATGAACACTCCCCCTTCACGAACGTGGCCACCGTCGCATCATATGCCGAGAATGCCCGGCGCAACGTACCGGGACTAAGTGACCTTCATCGCATGGTGACCTTGCTCCTTGCTGAACGAGCGCCAGAAGAGGCGCATATTCTGGTCGTGGGTGCTGGCGGAGGCATGGAAATTTCAGCCATGGCGGAAGCCCGGCCGATGTGGCGGTTCACCGGGGTCGATCCCTCAGTGGCGATGCTGCACCTGGCCAAGGAAGTGCTCAGGCCGTACTGTGATCGTGTCGATTTGATCGAAGGCACAGCTGAGGACCTGCCTTCGAGAACATTCGACGGTGCAACCTGCCTCCTGACTTTCCATCACCTCAACTGGCATGAACGTCTGCAGGCAAATTCGTCTCGCAGTCGGAAATGCCCTTTTCCGAGGTGGCGGACTGACACCCACTCCAACGCAGCCGCATCGCACCCCGCCAGCTGCGCCAATTGCTCGATCGCGACCTTCTCCCCGCGGAACAGGGGATCGATCGGAAAGGCAATGTCGCCACAGAATCGCTGCATGGAGCTTGCGCCGCCCCTCGCCGCGAGTCGGGACAGCAAAGACGATGCCGGCTCGAAAGCGGCATGCGGCACGGTCAGCGGCAACTGAGGAAAGGTATTTCCGGGGATGGCAGGGAGGCTCTTGGCCAAACGAGACTTCCGGGATCAGACAAAGGCAGGAATGTCCTGACCTTACGATCGCGAGCTCAACTGGGCAACGCCACTCCGCATTCTGGAAGTTCCGCCTGCGGGGTCAGGCATCTGACATGAAAGTCAGTTTTGCCTGACACCCCACACGCAGGTTTACGATCAGACACGCGGGGATTCGGACGAGCCGAACGCCCGCATTCCTGCTTGGGCCGCGCTGAAGCGCGTCCGTATTGGGAACCGCCGGTTCCCCCGCGCAAGTCCGGCGAACGGCGTCAGAGGCGGTGTCCCCAACCACGGTCTCGGCCAGAGGCCGAGCTGCGTGGCCGGGTGATACCCTTCCGCCTCTTCCTTGTCGCCGGGCTGGCGCGGGTCCCCCTCCAGCCCTCGCCGGGAGGCAGTCCGGCAAGAGAGGCGCCGCTTCGCGGACCTCACTTGCCAGACCGCCCCGATTGTTCGGCACCAGACTGGAACGGGGCCTCACCACGAAGGAGGCCAGATATGGCTCAGTACCAATGCAAAAGCTGCGGCGAGATCGAAGTCTCAAACCTCGCCGCTCCCGAGGCGTGTACCCAATGCGGGGAGCGCGGCGCGATCGATCTCGACGCTCAAACCGCAGAAATCGCCAAGGCCAATGACGCCTTTCGCGCCGCGATCCTTCAGGGCGGACATCCCGAGTTGCTCGGCCAGGTGGTTTGTACCCAAGGCGTCGCTGCCGAAGGCCTCGGCTTCGTGGCCCGCGCACAGATCGAAGTCGCGGGTTTTGCGAGCTTCACCGTGGAAAACGACCCTTACGGTGATCATTCCTTCGGTGCGCTGACCATCAACGGCAAGAAGCTCTGGTGGAAGATCGCTCTCTATGACGCCGATTACCGCTTCGGCGCCGCAGATCCCTTGGACATGGCCCAGACCCGCCGCGTCCTGACCCTGCTTTTCCCCAGCGAATACTGATCCCCGTCCCGGCCCTGCGCGGCAGGGCCGGGATCCCAAGGCGCAACCTGCGCCGGAAGGGAGGTGAGAGAAATCCACGATGAGATAATGCAGAGCCGCCGGATCGAGGCCTGGGCGCTTCTCAGGAAGGGCGATCCTTTTGGCATCGGCCGCCGCTTCCTGATCCAGCACGGGGCGATCTGAGCCCCCACGCCTCAGCCCAAGAGGGCTGGGGCAAGCCTAGCAGAATGTTTTCCAACATCACAAGGAATGTCCTGATGAATGAACAGAGCCGCATCACGCCTGACGCAACCCGCTTCCCGCTCTCGCAGCTGATCCTTTCCGCCATGAACCCGCGCCAGCATGTCGATGAGGCGGAGGTTGCGGAATTGGCGGAGAGCATCTGGACCGCTGGTCTGATCCAGAACCTTGCCGGCATCGAGACGGCAAGCGGTGAGATCGAGATCGTGGCAGGTGGTCGTCGTCTGCGGGCGCTGCAATTCCTCGCAGCCCGTCACGACGACCTTGCCCAAACCCGTCCCGAACTCGCCAACCCACCGGTGCGGATCGCGCCCGATATCCCCACCGCGCAGGCCTGAGCAGTGGCCGAAAACGCGGCGCGGCGCGATCTGCATCCGGCAGATGAGATCCGTGCCTATGGCAAGATGACGCAAAGCGGCGCGCCCGTTTCAACCATCGCCCGCGCCTTTGCCGTCAGCGAAAAACATGTCCAGCGCCGCCTTGCGCTGGCCGGGTTGCCGGACGCGGTGATTGCCGCTCTGGCCGCGAATGAAATCAGCCTCGGCATGGCGGCGGCCTTCACCATCAGCATGGACGCGGCGCGCAGCCTCGAGGTGCTGGAGCTCTGCAAGAGCCGGGATTGGTCCGAGCATCAGATCAGGAGGGCGCTCAAACCCGAGGCGGTGAAGTCGAGCGACCGTCGCGCCTGTTTTGTCGGGCTTGAGGCCTATCAAGCCGCCGGAGGCCGCGTCAGTCGTGATCTCTTCGCCGAGGATGTGCTGCTCGATGATCCGGACATCCTCGATACCGTCTCTACCGAGAAACTGGCCGCGCTTGCCGAGTCCTATCGGGACGAGGGCTGGAAATGGGTCGAAACCAGTTTGGAGAACTATATCGGCTACTACCAGATCGAGGAGGGGAAATTCGCGCGGCTCTACAAGCAGGAGGGCGCGCTTTCGGAAGACGAAGCCGCGCGCTTTGATGAACTCACCGCACTGGAGGAGGCCGAGGCGCTGGATGCCAAAGGCCGCGAGGAATTGGCCGCGCTGCAAGCCATCCTCGAGGGCAGGTACAGCGAGGCGCAGAAGGCGCATTCCGGCCTGATCCTCTATGTCGATCCGCGCGGCGCGGCGCTGATCTGTGCCGGGCTGGTGCGCAAGGAGGACAAAGCGGCAGCCATCGCCGCCGGGCTTTTGACCGCATCGCAGCACGAGCGCGAGGATGCGTCAAAATCGCCGATCTCGCAAAAGCTGCGCGAGGATCTCGACCGCGTCGCGCAAGGCGCAAGGCAACATGCCATTCTGCGCGATCCGGAGCTGCTCTTCGATCTTCTGGCCTTCCAACTGAGCCATGCGCTGCATTGGCAAAAGCCCTTTGGGATTTCTCTGGGCGAAGTGCCGAATTGGCCAACGACCGGGGCTGAGGGCTACGCGCTCGATCCGCGTCTCGCGGAACACCCTGCCCGCGACATGCAGGGCAAGGATCTCGCCAAGAGCTTCCGCGCCTTTCGCCAGAAGGGTAGCGAATATATCCGGGGCGAACTCACGCGCTTTCTCGCCGCGCAATATCAGGGAGGCGAGAAGAAGCTCACCGCGCTTGTCGAGAAGGAGGTCCAGCCCCGGACCCGCGAGATCTGGACCCCCAATGCCGCGAATTTCTTCTCGCGGGTCTCGGGTCCCTACCTTTCGCACATCTGGAGCGAATTGCTCGACCTTGCGGAAGATGCGCCGAGCGCCGTGGCTTTCGACCGGTTCAAAAAGGCCGAGAAGGCGGCGCAACTTGAAAGCCTCTTTTCCGACGCCGCCACGCGCGAGGCGCTTGGCGTCAGCAAGGAACAAGCCAGTCGCATCGCCAATTGGCTGCCCGAAGGCATGTCCTGACACGGAGGCGGGGCAGAGTGCCCCGCCATGTCTTTTCTGGCTCGGCGGCGCGTATGCGCTGCCTTGATCATGGGAACCGGTCATCGGCTTCGTGGTGAAGCGCGCCTTGGCCCCCGCATCTCGCGGGGCCTTTCTTTCCCGCGCGGCTAGCGCTTACCCCGCAGCTAGCAGGGCAGGGGGCCGGGATTTCAGGCCCTTGGCGATCGATCATTGGCTGCTATTCTCGCCTTCCTTGGAGGTCAGGGCACAGATGCGCGATCCCGAAGATCAGCTTGATGTCTTTCCGCGAGAAATGGTGCTGCGGCGGATCGATCCTGAACGCAATATGCGGCGCTTCTACCGCCTCTCGGTCGAGCCTGATCTCTTCGGTGGTGCCAGCCTGGTGCGGGAATGGGGTCGGCTGGGCAGGAAAGGCCGGCAAGTGAGCGAGCCCCATGTGGATGAAGGCCAGGCCATCAATGCGCTCATGCGACTTGTCGCTGCCAAACGCAGGCGCGGTTACCAGGCCTGATAACCGCGCTCCTATAACTCGGGCGCGGCCAGGACTCGGTGCCGTGCGACGCGGAAAGCTTTCGAAGCGTCCGACGAAACCGGGTTCACTCAGGCTTCGGCAGAGAGCGTCGCCAAGACTTCGGTGATCTGGGCCGGGTCATGCGGCAGGTCAATGCCGAGAAACTCGGCCGCAAGCTGGCGCAGCAGCACGATCTCGGTTGCCATCACTGCGGCCACCTTGCCCTGCAGATCGGCGAGATCGGGGGCATGCAGGGCGGCATCAAGTTCGCTCAGCGATGCCGCGGCACTGCTGATGGTCGTGAGGATTTCGGCGCGGGCCTCGCCGTCAAGTTGCATCGCGGGGGTTCCTTTCTCCTTGTTTGAGGCGGTGGGACTATTCTGATGAACGCCAGGATGCCACAGCCGGATCCGACGCTCGGCGGATTTCCGCCTTTCGCATGAATGGCATGGCGAGGGGGGCGCTGTTCAGCTCGCTTTGAGGACCCTCGGCCATGCAGAGGGGAGCACTGCGTAAAGGACAGGCGGGAAGGAAAAACGGAGGCCCGCACCCTGGGCGCGGTCCGCGATATGAAGCGGACGGCGTGGCGGATCGACCGGGCAGGGCCCGGCTCACCGCCCCACCGCGGTCCTTTCCGATCCTGATCTGTCCGCCTCGCATCCCCGGCGCGGTCGGATCAATGGGCAAGCGCCGCGCGGGGGGCGCGTCGTCGCGCGACCGGGCCGTGTCCTCGGCGCAAGCGCCTGCGGGCCGCACCACCCCGGTCCCGCGCCCCATGACCGCCCGCGCCGGGACCACGGGCCGGGCTTTGCCCTTCCCGCTCTGCCCTCCGGAAAACATCGGGGTTTTCCAGAGAACAGACGGAAAGGCTCCGCCCAGAGCGGACGAGGGGGCGAGAGGCCCAAACGCCGCGACAGCATTGGAGGGCCGAGAATGGCATTCGATCTTTATCAGCAGGTAACGGACAGCATCATTGCCAGCCTTGAGGCGGGCAGCCCGGCATGGCGCAAGCCCTGGACCGGCGAAGGCAGGGTGGCACAAATGCCCCTGCGCGCAAATGGCGAGGCCTATCGCGGCATCAATGTGCTGATGCTCTGGCTGGCGGCATCGGCGCAGGGTTATGGCAGCGCTTATTGGTTCACCTATAAGCAGGCCGAGGCCGCAGGAGGTCAGGTCCGCAAGGGCGAGAAAAGCGCCACCGTGGTCAAATATGGCACCCTTGCGCGGGAAGATGAGGAGAGCGGGGCGGAGAAGCGCGTCCCCTATTTGAAGAGCTATCGCGTCTTCAATGCCGATCAGATCGAGGGCTTGCCCGTGGAATTCCATGCCGCGGCCCCCGAACCTGTCCGCGATCTCGGCACAAAACCCGATCCGCGCCTTGAGGCTTTCTTCGCCGCGACCGGGGCCGAGATCCGTATCACCCCCGAGCCGCGGGCCTATTACGATCCGCAGGCGGATTACATCCATATGCCGCCGATCTCGAGCTTTCATGACGCGGCTGGATTCTATGGGACCCTTGCCCATGAAGCCTGCCACTGGTCTGGCCACGGCTCGCGCCTTGACCGGCTCACTCGTTTCGCCGCGCGCAAGGCCTATGCGTTCGAGGAGTTGATTGCCGAGATTGGCAATTGCATGCTCTGCGCCCAGCTTGGCCTGACGCCGGATTTTGGCCAATCGGCGGCCTATGTCGAAAGCTGGTTGCGCGCCCCGCAAGACGACAAGCGGATGATCTTCAAGGCCGCGACCGAGGCGCAGAAGGCGGCGGATTTCCTGCTGGCCTGCGCCGGAGAGGTGAAGTCGGTCGATCAAGGCGAGGCCGCCTAGCGGCCCGCGATCTTACCGCCAAGTTTCGGCCTGTCGCGTCCAGCGGCGGGCCCCGGCAGGGAAGCGGAAAATCCGGACGAGCCGGATTTGCGCCTGATATGCCCACGCCGGTCGCAAAACGCGCCGGTCGCGGTCAGTAGCCCGCGCGGGCGAGCCAGGTTTCGAGATGCGCGATCACCTTCCCCCGGACCCAGCGCGATAGCGCCGGGGTCAGCCCGGCCAGACCCTCGGGATCAATCTCCTGGCAGAGCCGGGCATGGGTGGCGCGGGAGAGGGTGATCGAGCTGTCGAAACGATGCGCCGATTGTTTGGCGCGCTCGGCAGGGATGTCGCGGTAGTCGATCCCGGCCTCGAGTGCCGCGACGAGCTCGGGGCGCAATTCGATCATGGCGCGGCGGAGCACGGTGCCGGTCGGGCAGCGCGCCTTCTCGGCCCATGCTGCCGCGCGGACGACCAAATCATCGGGCAGGCGATAGAGCACCCGGATCGTCACCATGTCCTCGCCCGAGGCCCGCAACCCGCGTTGCGTGGCAGGGGTGCTGCCAGTGCGCGGTACCGCAGCGCGCTTTCGCTTGGCTGATGCTGTGGCTGCTCCTTTCGGTTGCGGGTCATTGCTGGATCCACTTGGCGTCTCGGTCTCGGGCAATACGACTGTGTTTTCGGCTCGGCGTGTTGGCGGCAAAGGCTCTGCCAGTGGCGTGGGCGGCGAGTTCTCAGCTGCAGCTTCAAACTCCAGCCGCCGGCTAAAGCCGGGATCGGGTGCCGAGATCCGGCCCGGCAGCTTGAGCTTGGCCATTACGCCTCCTCCCGGATGGTGCGGTCGAGCTCCAAGAGGACCTCGTCCATTTCCTGCAGCGCCGTTCCGAGGTGGTTCGCGACGCCGGGATTCTTCGTCTTGCGGCGGATCTCGCCCAAGAGCCCCTGACCGTCGAGCCGGGTATACATCGCCCGGTTCATCACCACTTCGCCCAGAACCGGCATATTGCGGATCACCCTCTCATAGATCTCCTGCTCGGCTGCCGAGCGCGAGAGCGGTACGCGATTGAGCAGCACGCGGAAGGGCGGCAATTCGGCAGGATCCTCGACGCGGGATTTGAGCCGGACATACCAGAGCCCGGTCTCGAGGCTTTCCTCGTAATTATTCGCCGAGAGCATGCAGGGCGCGATCAGGAGATGCGAGATCAAAGCGAGATGATCCTGCGCCTCAGAGCCGCCACCAAAAGTGTCGACCAGGATCAGGTGCTCCTGGTCGGGCTGGGCAAAGATCGCGCTGATCTCCTCGATAACCATCGCCGCTGAGAGCGTCGGGATGACCCGGACCAGGTCATTCCAATGGTCCTGCGCCTTGGCGCGTTCCATCCATTTCCAGCTGCTGCGGCTCTCATCGGTGTCGAAGATCGTCACGCTCTCGCCGCGTTCGGCGGCAGCCGAGGCGAGCCCCATGATCAAGGTGGTCTTGCCGCAGCCGCCCTTGCGGTTCATCGCGGTCATGACACGAATGCCATTCTGCATCAGCTCTCCTCCGGTTCCGCCGTGCGCAATTCAACGCACCTCCCAAAAGGCAATACCCGCATAGCGCGATACGTAACACACGAAACACGACACGCGAAGCCATAAGCGGAAAGCGGCACATGCGATGCGGAACCCGTCTCGCAGCATGCGGGTCTTGCGCTTGGAGAACGCTCGTCTCCCCGCGCCAATTCAGCGGGTTTCGGCGCTGGCGAGCTCCTGCCGCGGCACGATGCGGCCGTGTCATGGGGTGCCGCCGCCGTCCCGGCCTCAGCTATCTGCACACTGCGCCGTCCAGATGCATGGCCAGTTTTAGGGCAAATCTTTCACCGCTTCGCGGTAACTTCGCCGTTTTGGGCGATGAAGCCGCGCCGCCGCTACACCACGCTCGCAGGTGCCAGGCAGTCCCACAACCCTGCCCGCAGGTCTTTGGGACTGCCTCACGGCAGCGGCTGCCCGAGGGGGCAGCCTCAGGGCGCGCCGCGCCCGAAACGGCCGGGCCTCCAGCCCGAAGCCTTGGGACGTGAAGCAAACGGACCCTTTGCGCCGCACCGATGGCCTCCCGGTCAGCGCGCCCTTCGCAAGCTCCGGTTGCGTTGACACAGGGAGTCGCATCTGGCAGCAAAGGGCTATGGCAGGAAATGCAGAATGTGTACAAAGCTCGCGCCCTGCCGGATCGGAGGAGCAGTGACGACAATCACGCAGGGCTCAGATCAAAGGCGAGGGGCGGCAGATGCTGCCGCCACTGGGATGGACGTTGCCAAGCTGAAGCGAGCCAAGACCCGGCGCATTCGGGAATCCGGGGCGACCACGACCTCGGGCAAGGCGGTGACGGTGCGGCTCTCGCCGGAAGAACTCGAGGCGCTTTCTCGGCTGCAGGCGCGCATGGGCGCGGGGTCGCGTTCGGATGCCTTGCGCTCGGTGCTGCGTGCCAGCGTCGGCATGCTGGAATTCCCGCCCGAGGAGGCCGCGAAGCTCGGCGAGATCAAAGCCGAGCTGCATAAGATCGGCGTCAATGTGAACCAGATCGCCTTGGCCGCCAATCGCGGGCGCGTCGATCTCGCCCGGGCCGAATGGCAGGTGCTGAACGAATTGCGCCTCACGCTGCCGAAGCTCCGGACCTGGCTCAATGCCGTGGTCGAGGAACAGCGCCGCCGTGGCGTGCGGCTCTTCCGCAGCTATTCGGAGCGTGCCGATGGCTAGGGCAACGGATCCTATCCTCGAGGAGTTGCGCCTACGCTATTTGCGCGGCGGCAGCACTTCCGCGCGGCAGCGCTTCACCACCCGGGCCAATAATCTCTGGCGTCTGGCTCAGGGCTCGAATGCCGCTGTGCTGAAGAAGATCCATAACGGCGGTACCCATAGCCGCAAGCAGCTCGGCAATCAGTTCGACTATCTCTTCTCCAAGGCGAGCGCGATCTTCGGCAATATGGTCGAGCATGACCCTGAGCGTCGCACCTTGAGCCGCGCGGAGCGCAAGACCATCGCCACGGATTGGGAAGATGCCTGGACGGGTGACCCGAAGAATGGTCATACCACGCATCTGCTTTTGTCCTTTCCGGCCGATGTCGCGCCCCATCGCGCATTGCAGGTCGCCGAGATCTGGGCCGCGGAAATGTTCCAAAGCGGCATGCATGTCGAGGATGAATGGGCCTATATCGCAGCTTTGCATAGCGATCGCAGCCATCCCCATGTCCATATTGTCCTCAACAATCGCGGGCTGGAAAACGATACCTGGTTCTACATGGCCAGGGGCCATGCCTTTGACGTGATCACGATGAAGGAGCGCATGGTCGAGATCGCCGCCGAACAGGGGCTTTTTCTCGACAGTGCCTCGCGCATCGAGCGCGGCAAGCTCACCTATGGTCCCTCGCGCGTCGAGCTCGAGCGCGCCTTGCGCGAAGGGCGCGAGGTTCGGGAAATGCCGCTGCACGGCGCAGCCGTGCGCGATGCCCTGGTGCAGATCCGCGAGAATGTCGCGACCTTGCAGCTCTTTGCCTCCATGGCGCGGCAGAGTCGCGAGGCGGAATTGGCCGTCAAGATCGAAGCGGTCGCGCAGATCCTTTCGCGCGGCGGAATCATTCAATCGACGGAGGACCTCATGCAGGCACAAGACGTTCAGAACCGTGGCGATCTCGGCCTCTATTACGATGCCTGGCTCGACCGGGTCGAAACCGGCATCCGGCAATTGCCGCAATCCGAGCAGGGCGAGACGCGGCGGGAATTCTATGCGGCGGCATCCGATGTCGCACGAGAATTGGGCGATGACCGCGGCGCTGCATTGATGCATCGCCCGGCGCGTGAGGCCCTGCATCGCAGCCAGATTGATGACCGCGCGATCACCCGCGATGGCACCACGCGCGAGATCGGCAATGACGGCATCGCCGAGATACGGGCGCAGATTTCCGATGCGGCGAAATCCGCCGGGCTTGATCCGGCCCAAATCCAGGACCGCATGGGCCAGGGCGCGGCCAATGCCTGGCAAGAGCGCGATTGGGTGCGGCGGGATATTCAGGCCGTGGCCGAAAGCCGGCATCTCGATCTCGCAAGCGAAAAGGACCAGGGGAAGGCGGCAGGCCTGGTCGAGAGTTTTTATGCCAAGGCGGCGGAACTCCTCGATCGCGCCCTTGAACCGCGCCGCGAGCATGACCGTATGTCACGCACGCTGCAGACCATGGCGCAGGCGCTGAAGCAGGACGGGCAGGTGGCCTTCCAGAGTGACGACCATGCCGGGCGCTTCGCCAAGGATCTGCGCCAGCGTTATGGCGAGGACCTGATGGCGCGGCTGGTCAAGGGCGACGATCGCGCCTTGGCGCTCGATATTCCGGACCCTGCGCAAAGGCGCGACATCGCGCGCGCCATCATCACGGCAGCCGAGCAGCATGAGAGCATGGGCATGAGCCTGAAGCAGGTTCAGGAGGCCAAGATGCGTTTGCAGGATCTGGGCGCGGATGAGAACCGGCGCGAGTCGGACCGCTCGCCATCGATCACCCGTGAGGATCGAGACCGCGACCGGGAACGCTAGGACCAAGGCAAAGGGGAGGAGGGCCGGGCAATGGAAATCGATGAGGACAAGATTGACGATTGCGCGCTGGCCTTGCTTTTCCTCACCCTGGATCGCGATCACCGGGCCTGGAAGGGCTTCGACTGGGCGGTACTGCAGCGTCTGCACGACAAGGGCTATATCGGCGATCCGGTCAATAAGGCAAAATCCGTTTGGCTGACCCAGGAAGGGGCCGCGCGATCCCGGGCGCTCTTGGAGGCCTATTTCTCAAAGCCAGCAGGCAAGGACAGTGCATGATTACTCTCAGGGTCTTTCCGGATGGGGCGGTGTTTGATCACGGCGGCGCCGAAGATCGCGGTGCGCCTGAACTGGACGCCTTGCTCGAGGAGCGGCGGCGGGGACGGATTGCGCCCGGCAAATACCTCTCCGCCTTGCGCGACTTGGTCGCGCGTGAGCCGGACTATATCGACGGCCACGCCCATCTCGGTGCGGCGCTGCAGGAGCAGGGCAAGACCAGACTCGCCTTGGGAGCTTGCCTTGCCGGGCTTGAGATCGGGCGCGCGGCCATTCCCATGGATTTCGAGGGGCCCATCACTTGGGGCATTCTTGAGAACCGGCCGTTTTTGCGCGCGGCGCAAGGTGCGGCAGTTTCAAGCTTTGCTTTGCGCCAGCATAGCGACGCCATTGGCCTGATCGAGGAAATGCAGCGCTGGAACCCGGATGATCATCAGGGCATGCGCTGGCTGCTCGGATCGAGCTATCTCCGCGCCGGCAGGATTGAAGATGCGGAGCTGGTGTTTCGAGAGAACTCGGAATACCCACCCTATCATTACGAGCTCGGCTTGCTCGAAATTGGCCGCAGCAATTACGTCGCGGCCGCGACCAGCCTGCGGCTCGGCTTTGCCGCCAATCCCTATATCGCGGAAATGCTTTGCGGCATGGCGGAGCCGCTGCCGCTCGGGATCTGGCATGCCAGCAATCTGGCCGAACCAGATACGGCACGGGACTATGTCCGTTTCGCGACCGATCTTTGGGAGAGGACACCGCCCGCGATTGCCTTCTTGCGCTGGCTGCACACGCATCCGAAAGTCATGGTCGAGCGGGCAGGGCTGCTCGCCCCGAGAGAAGCGTTGCTTTGGGAGGATGATCCAGAAAAGCGGCGCAAGCTGCTCGAGACAGAGGATGTCGCGCTCGTGGCGATAGACGACGCGCTGTCGCGCGAAATCATCGTCCGACGGGTTGGCATCCGTGGCGCTCCGCTCTGGCCCTGGGAAGCAGGGCGGTTATGAGATTGGCGTTTCTGTCTCGGATTTTTGCACGCGAGCGGCTCAAGCATCGACAAATTGCTAGTCGGCGCGCGTGCGCCTGACGGCCAGCAACCTGATCCGCGATCGACCTGTTGGGCGGTAAGCCGACCTTCGGCGGTGCGGCACAGCATCCGCAGTAATCTGAGATAGCAGCCATTCGTGCGCGTCGCAGCGAAACTTGGACCGTCACAGGCTCATCGGGCGGAAAGCTGACTTGCGGCAGCGCGGCACTGCATCCGCGGCAGTGTGAGATAGCAATCCTTCGTGCGCGTCGCAGCGAAAGTGGGACCGTCATGGGCCCATCGAGCGGTAAGCTGACCACTGCGGTGCGGCATGATCGTCAGGGCAGACCGCGGGAGCGGTCGTTCAGTCGGCGCGCAGCGGAAAACGTGGTCTCATGATCAAGGTGAGTAATGGGCGAAAGTTGGTGATGGTCTGAAGGGTGGCATATCAAGGCGGTGTTCAAGACGCCGTCAGTTCTCAGCAGAGAAAAGGATACGCCACATGTCATTGACTACCATCACGCAGCTGCCCGATCCATCCGGTTTCAGCGCCGACCCGTTCACCGACATCATCCGTGACGGCGCGCGCAAGCTGATCGAACAAGCGATCCACGCAGAATTGGCGGCGCTGATGGCCGCATTCTCTGAGGAAAAGCTCGAGAACGGCAGATCGCGGCTGGTGCGGCACGGTCACTTGCCGGAACGCGAGGTCATGACCGGGATCGGCCCAGTGCCCGTTAAGGTTCCTCGGGTGCGGGATCGCAAACCCGGTGAGGACAAGATCAGCTTCACGCCCAGCATCCTGCCGCGATACCTGCGCAAGGCGAAATCGGTCGAGGAATTGCTGCCTTGGCTTTACCTCAAGGGCGTCAGCACCGGCGATTTCAGCGAAGCGTTGGCGGCTCTTCTGGGCCCGAAGGCCGCGGGTCTTTCCGCCAAGACGATCACCCGGCTGAAGGCAGATTGGTGGAATGACTATGAGGCTTGGCAAAAACGCGACCTGGGCAACCGGCGCTTCCTCTACATCTGGGCCGACGGGGTCTATTTCAAACCTCGCATGGCCGAAGAAAAGCAATGCGTTCTGGTGATCGTCGGGGCCGATGAATATGGCCGCAAGGAACTTCTGGCGATGACCGACGGCTTCCGCGAGAGCGCCGAGAACTGGCGCGAGTTGCTGCTCGATCTCAAACGCCGAGGCCTGAAGCAAGACCCGAAACTGGCTATCGGAGACGGCGCTCTTGGCTTCTGGACCGCACTCCGCGAGGTCTTCGCCTCCACCCACGAGCAACGCTGCTGGGTGCATAAGACCATGAACGTTCTGAACGCGCTGCCCAAATCGCTGCAGGACAAGGCCAAGGCTCATCTGCAGGATATCTGGCAAGCCGAAACCAAGGCCGAGGCCAGCGCCGCCTTTGATTTCTTCGTCGAGACTTACGGGGTGAAATACGACAAGGCCGTTGCCAAGCTGGTCAAGGATCGCTCCGCGCTGCTCACCTTTTACGACTATCCGGCCGAACACTGGAAACACGTCCGGACGTCCAATCCAATTGAAAGCACCTTCGCTACCGTCCGGCATCGCACGCAGCGCACCAAGGGATGCCTTAGCCGCAAAACCGGGCTGGCCATGGCCTTCAAGCTGATGATGTCAGCGCAGCGCAAATGGCGCAAACTCGATGGCCAGAACCGCCTGCCGGAAATCATCCAAGGGGTTGAGTTCCGCGACGGCCTCCGCCAACTTCAAGCCGCCGCCTGATCAGGCGTCACCAACTTTCGCCCATATCTCTCAAGGTCGGGCGGTAAGCTGACCACTACGATGCGGCATGGCAGCCGCAGAAAGATTGCGAGAGCGGCCGTTCAGGCGTTGCGCAGCGGGAAACCGCGCCTCGAGAGCTAGATCGGGCGGTGAGCTGACCACTGCGGCGCGGCATTGCGAACGCAGCAAGCTGGCAATAACTGCCGTTCGTGCGCGTTGCCGAGAAATCTCGACCGTCACATGTCCTGCGGGCGGTTAGCTACCCACTGCGCTGTGGCACCACAGCCGCGGCATGATTGCGGGTTCAGTCGTTCAGGCGGTGCGCAGCGGGCCGCACCTGAGGCTGCCGTTGAGATAGTTCGGCAGGCGCTGCCCAAAGCGTGCGCCTACTGTGGCGGCCCGATGCGGATCATAGAGATATTCCTGCGCGGCGAAAGGCGGCAATGGCGCGAGGTTACGATACCGGCAGTGATTGGCCCCTCTCTCGGATTCTGCAACCTTTACAACCCAATCTCAGGCTTTTCCCTGCACTCGTCTCCGGTTCGCGATCGCGCGCGCTGCCAGATTTCTTGCTTCGCCTGGCGCGACACCCAAGGCAGAGCAATTCGTCAGGATTGCTCGAATGATCTGCAGTTCTGCTTCAGCGTGTGTCGCGGATTTCTCTGCCGGTTGCGCCTGCGCGCCAGTCATTTAGGCTTACCCGAGACGAATCCGGACACTTTGTCCTTGGTGCTCGGTGCAGCCGCGATGACCTTGGGTTTGACCGTCTTGGGCTTCTTTTCGTCACGTTTTCGCTTGTTCATGCCCTTGGCCATTGGCCTGCTCCTTCGGATTGCCATCGGGAATCGACGGATTTGAAAGCCTAGACCTTTCCTTGCGGATAGATACCCAGTTTCTTAGAATTCGACTTCATGGCCGCAGTCCGGGATCGAGGTGATTTTTCAGCGAGGGCCCTACGGCTGGTTGGTAGGCCGTGCATGTAAATGGCGGCAATGCGAGGAGGGGATTGGCTGTAACGCCTTGGTCCGTCCGATGGATAGTCAGGTCCGACATCCGACACCTTTGGCAGTGATAGGAAGGTCTTTCGCTGCTGTCGCGAATGACGGGATCTTACTTTCTTCCGGGCGTTAACTAGGGGCTACGCGATTTCGCCGCGACGCCCGATGTAATTTAATGCCGAAGGCCCCAGCTTATGTGTATCCCCCGGTATGTTCCGGCGGTGTCATGGAGGACCCGACAATGGGTGCCGACCAAGAACATAAGAAGCCAGTCCAACAGGAAAATCTCCCGCAGCAAACTCAAGAGGCGCCTGACATGCCTCAGCGCGGCGACGGAGAGAAAAGCAATCAAATCGAGCGGCCCGGCGAGCATGAAAAGCAGCAGCGCGACCAGCGCGGCTGACGGCGTCGAGCAAAGCCTGATCGCTCCCAGTTCCTGCGGGCGATCAGACACTACATTTCTAGAAAAGGCGCAGCGAGGTTCGGACTACCCGTCCGCACCGATGTGCTGAATGAATAACTCACAGGACAAGGCGGGGAGGTCGCGACCTCCCCGCCTTTTCAGCCTTTCACCCGAAGGAAACAAAATGAGGCAAGACATCGAACTCGTGAACTGTCTCAGTGGGATACGTGAAACCTATGCCTCACCACCATGGCGTCTGGAAGGCGTTACCGCACATGCGCGGGGAAGCCTTATTAGACTTGTGCATGTGAACGGCGAGCAGACTGCCATTCCGGTTCTTCTTAAAGCCGACCACGTTTTGCCAATGTTTGCGGTCTGGTCAACTGATTAGCGACGGGTTCCGCTCGATCTCGGGCCATCGCAAAGATACCAACTGTCTGCTCTGGAGCATCGCCCCAGGCATCTTACATCAGCAATGCCGGTTCGTGTCCTTTCGCCCGGCAACAGGGAGGTCCATTTAATGGATTCCGAAGATATCACCGACAGCGTCGAGAAACGCCCTCTCCTACAGGACAGGGCGCGAGTAGGCGAGCGACGAAAAACAGGCGGGGCCGAGTATGACATGCTGGTTCGCGCCACGAACGGTATGGATGATCCGGCCACCAACGAGGCATGGTCGACAAGCAAAGGGGGCCATGACGAGCAGCCGCTGCATGGGGACGGGCAGACGGATGGTATAGGTGCGCATCTTGAGAGTCAGTTCAACGACCGAATGGACGCCCTCGCACTGCGTGTGAGCGAACTGGAACTGCAGGCGCTGCAAGAGGCAGAAAGCTCCGACCCTGGCGGCAGCGAGCAGACATTGAAAGAGGCCCTTGCATGGCTCGAGCGCGTGACCCCGGTTGTTCGTCGGCTTTACTGGGCGGTCAAGGAAGCGGCTCCGCAATTTGAAGGGCCGGACAGAACGGCGCTCGATCAGGCTGTGGGCGCGCTTGATGCATGGCAATCCGCCCATTCCCGGCTGCACGAGACGATTGCCGAAACAAAGGCGCGGGAGTTGGACCCGTGAGCATCTTTAGAGGCGTGAGACAGGTGGGAGAGGATCTGAATTAATCCGCTCTCGTGCTGGCGGGAAAAATTGGGTCACCTAGACAGGCGATCTTGAGGCAACCTGCAACGCGATGAACTTTGACCTTGCCCCGTGTCCCAGACTCTGACGAGACCGGGCCGAGCATCCTCGGATTTCGCATAGCGTCAGTACCTGAGCCCCCGCCCCAGGATTAGGACAGCACGTTCCTCCTGTGGCTCGTCCTCATCTCTCAGCGGCTGTTCGCTGATGACCGGACTGCTGGCCTGCAGCACATCCAGCATGTCGGGAAAGCCATGTGCCACATCCGGCATCCCCGCAATCTCATAGGCATTCTGTCCCAGTCCGGCATAATGGACGATCGTGCCGCCATGGCGCGTCAGCCTTGAGGCAAAGAAGGCGCAGGAAATCAGGCATTCGTCGCCAAGCTCACGCGTTTCATTCTGTCTCGCACGCCTTTGGACCATCTCCAGCAAACGGAGCGTCAGGCGGTCCGGCATGATGGGGTGATCGATGTAGTGTGCGAGCGTCGAAGCCAGATGAAATTCCAGCTCCGCGGACAGAACGACCTGGCTTTCGCACATTCCCTTGATCACCAGATCACGGGCAGCGGCGAGATATGTGTTCGTCATGCACCCCTCGGCATCAGTCTGAACGAACTCTTCCCATAGGAAAAGTTTGGCCTGACCTCCGGAGAGGTCAAGCCTGTCCTTCCTTTGAGGGCACTGGAATCACAGGCTATTGCTCAGAGTCCTCAAGCTGTTGGCAGTCTGTGTGTCTGAGTGACAAAAATCTTTCCCGGCCCTCTTGAAACCGTCTGGAGGCGTAGTAGGTCTTCTGTCACGTGATGCCGCTAGGGTCACGCGCGGCCCTTCCTCTGAGGCGAGGGGCCTTACAAACTGTTTGTCCAATTGAGGAGAACAAACATGGCGTTCAAACCACTCCACGACCGGGTTCTGGTCCGTCGCGTCCAATCGGACGATAAAACCAAGGGCGGCCTGATCATCCCCGATAGCGCGAAAGAAAAACCCGCCGAAGGCGAAGTCGTCTCGGTCGGCGAAGGTGCGCGCAAGGATTCGGGCGAGCTGATCGCACCGGCAGTTTCCGCCGGTGACCGCGTCCTGTTCGGCAAATGGTCGGGCACCGAAGTGACGGTCGACGGCGAAGAGCTGCTGATCATGAAAGAAAGCGACATTCTGGGCGTCATCGAGAGCCCTGTCGCAGCAGAAAAGGCCGCCTGAAGGCCATTTCCCCCGATCAAGTAGAAGACCAAGGAGTAATTCGAATGGCTGCTAAAGACGTCAAGTTCAGCACCGACGCCCGCGACCGCATGCTCAAAGGCGTGAACATCCTCGCGGATGCCGTCAAAGTCACCCTCGGCCCCAAAGGCCGCAACGTCGTGATCGACAAGTCCTTCGGCGCTCCGCGCATCACGAAAGACGGCGTCTCGGTCGCCAAAGAGATCGAACTGGCTGACAAGTTCGAGAACATGGGCGCCCAGATGGTCCGGGAAGTCGCTTCGCGCACCAATGACGAAGCCGGCGACGGCACCACCACCGCCACCGTTCTGGCCCAGGCGATCATCCGCGAAGGCATGAAGTCGGTTGCGGCCGGCCTGAACCCGATGGACCTGAAGCGCGGCATCGACCTCGCGACCGCCAAAGTCGTCGAAGCGATCAAAGCGGCTTCGCGTCCGGTCAACGACTCGGCTGAAGTCGCCCAAGTCGGCACCATCTCGGCCAACGGCGAAGCCTTCATCGGCCAGCAAATCGCCGAAGCCATGCAAAAAGTTGGCAACGAGGGTGTGATCACCGTCGAAGAAAACAAAGGCATGGAGACCGAAGTCGAAGTCGTCGAAGGGATGCAGTTCGACCGCGGCTACCTGTCGCCCTACTTCGTCACCAACGCCGACAAGATGATTGCCGACCTGGAAGACGCCTACATCCTGCTGCACGAGAAAAAACTCTCGTCGCTGCAGCCGATGGTCCCGCTGCTGGAAGCAGTGATCCAGTCGCAAAAGCCGCTGATCATCGTCGCTGAAGACGTCGAAGGCGAGGCTCTGGCCACGCTGGTCGTCAACAAGCTGCGTGGCGGCCTGAAAATCGCTGCCGTCAAGGCTCCGGGCTTCGGCGATCGCCGCAAGGCCATGCTGCAGGACATCGCGATCCTGACCGGCGGTCAGGTCATCTCGGAAGACCTGGGCATGAAACTGGAAAACGTCACCGTCGACATGCTCGGCCGTGCGAAGAAAGTTTCGATCAGCAAAGACAACACCACCATCGTTGACGGTGCTGGCGAGAAAGCTGAAATCGAAGCCCGCGTTGCCCAGATCCGTCAGCAGATCGAGGAAACCACCTCGGACTACGACCGTGAGAAGCTGCAAGAGCGCGTTGCCAAACTGGCCGGTGGCGTTGCCGTCATCCGCGTCGGCGGCATGACCGAAATCGAAGTCAAAGAGCGCAAAGACCGCGTTGATGACGCCCTGAACGCGACCCGCGCTGCGGTTCAAGAAGGTGTTGTCGTCGGTGGTGGCGTTGCTCTGGTTCAAGGCGGCAAGGTCCTCGAAGGCCTGACCGGTGCGAACTCGGATCAAGACGCTGGTATCGCCATCGTCCGCCGCGCTCTGGAAGCTCCGATGCGTCAGATCGCTGAAAACGCTGGCGTCGACGGCGCTGTCGTTGCTGGCAAAGTCCGCGAGTCGACCGACAAGTCGTTCGGCTTCAACGCCCAGACCGAAGAATATGGCGACATGTTCAAGTTCGGCGTCATCGACCCGGCCAAAGTCGTGCGCACCGCGCTGGAAGACGCGGCGTCGGTTGCTGGTCTGCTGATCACCACCGAAGCCATGATCGCCGAGAAGCCCGAGCCCAAAGCTGCGGCCGGCGGCATGCCCGACATGGGCGGCATGGGCGGCATGATGTAATCATCCCCCTGCCCCTCAAGGCAGAGAAGGCCGCCCTTAGGGGCGGCCTTTTTGCTAATGGCGAAGCCATAACCTGACGCATGCGACATGGATGCTTCGTGACGAATCTCCCGTTGAGGTGCTATGCTCGGCCGCTGCGCTAACTGCTTGCAAGGTCTCTGAGCGACCGCCTCGACGAATGCTGTCCTGCGGCACGAGCAGGGTTGGACAGGCGCAGTTGGCCGACCTTTCTTGCTTCGGTAAGCGTTACTGCACCACGCCCCGGGGCACGATCAAACCGGAGTTCAAAGCTCGCGATGCGCTCTAGAGTCTAGTTTCTGGCCAACCGGCAATGGGGACCTAGCAGATTCTTCCCGCTTGTTAGTATACATGACGGCTAAGCGGCGCTTGTCCTGCTGCTTTTGATTGGCCTTTCGTCGGATGGATCTTCTGTTGGGCATTCTAGCTTTCTGAATTCGATAACTTGGGAAGTTGTTTCGCACCGGACAAAATCCCGCGCCTTCCATACCCGAAATCGGACACGGATTGCGCGGGTTCTGGCTATACAGGCCCGTTTAATTCTTTTTGGCAGGTCTGCTTCTTTGCGGCTTTGACGCGTTTGGGACCGCGTTGTCAGCTTCCTTGGCAAGACGTTGGGCCCGTAGACTGGCCGTCAATTCGGCCCGCCTCGTGTTCTGCTCGTCGACGATGAGCCGGGCCTGAGAAGTGGTTCGCTCCATCGCAGTCATGGGTGTTGTTGCGAGGAACAGACTCTGCGATTTGTCCTTGGGTGGCATTCAAAGCCTCCACAGGTTTGGCCCGGCCATGAGCGGCCGAACCGAAGCGCCTTGGGGGCGAGCCACTTAGGAGAGGGCGAGGTCGCGCGCGGATTCGCGGCCATCACGCGAAGTCTCGACCTCGAACGTCACGGCCTGACCGTCATTGAGACGGCCAATTCCGGCGCGCTCAAGCGCCGATATGTGAACGAAGATGTCCTTGCCGCCGCTTTCCGGGGCAATGAAGCCGAACCCTTTTTCGGCGTTGAACCATTTCACGGTGCCTTTGGCCATCGTGAGATCTCCTGTCTGGTGTGTCACCCGCAACATGCGGCGACCGGGCACAGTCAGATCAAAACGCAGACTGAAGCCGAGGGGGAGACAGGATGCACAGGGAAATAACGTTGCACTTTTGCATTTGGGAATGACCCGGTAGAAAATCAATACCAGAGCAGCGTTCTAATAATGAGCAGCTCCTTGGATTGCCTATCTCCCCCCCGCCGCGACCTATGCCTCGCATCAGGCCCCGAAGGAGCTGATCGACAAGTTCTAGGGCGTGTTCGACATGGGCTGGAATGTCTATCGCGAAGAGACCTTCGAGCGCCCGAAGGAACGCGGGATCATCCTCGAGAATGCTGAGCTGACGCCCTGCCCTGCCAGCCTGTCTGCCTGGGACAGCCTGACCGACGGCGAGAAGCGGCTTTCCGCGCGCATGATGGAGGTCTTCGCGGCCTATGGCGAGCAGGTCGATTACGAGGTGGGGCCCGTGCTCGACTACGTCAAGATGCTGCCGGGCGCCGACAACGCGATGATCATCTATATCGTCGGCGACAACGGCGCCTCGGCCGAAGGCGGCTTCGGGCCTGGCCGTGTCCGGCGAATGTCGCAGGAAGGCTGCGAAAGCCTTGATAGCCCGAATATGAGACTGCGGCTCCTCGCCCATGCCGAGAATACTATGCCCTGTCACGCGCCCGACAACGGACCGCCGACTGGCTAATTCGAGCCCTTACCGGACGGTCGGTCCGAAGACACTTTCCTAAGCTATCCACCTAGTTCAGATTCGAAGGGATGGAGCACTGAGTTATCGCCGCACAAGGCGAGCAGTTGTGCTCGGTTGGTAACCCGTATCTTTCCATAGCCGAGTTCAACACAGGCGAGATCTCGCATTCTCCTCAAGACCCTCTGCAATGTCGGTTGTGACAACGCAACGAGTTCCCCCAGCTTCGCTTGGGATATTTCGACCCAACCGTCCGGATCCGGCGCATGTTCCAAGTGCATGAGTAGCCGCAGTGCTACGCGGGATTCCGATGAGGCGATGGAAATATTGGCCAGGAGGAAAAAAGTGGTCGCGAAGTTTTCGTAGGTGAGCGCATAGAAATCGTGGAGAAGCGCTGGATGGGATTTCACCAGTGCAAGGATCTCGTCCACGTCCAGATGAACAACCGTGGCGTCAGACGCTGCATGGACGGAAACAAGGCGTCTAGCCGATGACATCAATGCGAGATCACCTACCCAGAAGCCCGGATCGGCCTTGTGAAACGTAAAGTCGTTTCCGTCGGCACGCGGCACTGAAATATCAAGTGCTCCGTCGACCAGGCCAAAGATACCATTCGGCTCATCACCCACAGCGTAGAGCGTTGCCCCGGTCTCGAATACTTTGAGCCGAGCGATACTCGCGATCAAAGCGCGGCATTCTGTCGAACGCTGCCCGAACCAACCGGAGCGTGACAGCAGGTCGATGGCGCGATCCAGTCGGATCGCATTGCCGGGTGTGTCGCGCCGTCGCATCCAATCCCCTCAGATGAATTTTTTGCTTTCTTCATGGCAAGCTATGCTCGCGCAGACCACAGATCGAATCAGACTTGCCGTCAAGAGGAGTGGAACCGGATTGTGCGTGCGTCTTTCAGACTAGTCGCCCCATCCGCCTAAGACGGGCGCCCGTTGAGAATATCAGGTGAAAAATATGCCGATCGCGCAACGCTTACTGACTTCTGCAACTATTCTTGCAGCCTTGGCCCTACCGGCATCAGCACAAGATGATCCCCGAAAGGACGCAACCGACACCACCGTTTCGACCAATGCGAGACTCCTCGATTACCTGCCCTTCGACGACAAGACCGACTTCGAGGATGCCAATCGCGGTAAGCTCGCGGATCTGCCGCCGGAAATGATCAAGACAGCAGAAGGTGCCCTGATCTGGGATCCGGGCAAATACGGCTTCATTGAGGAAGGCTCTGAAGCGCCGCCGACGGTAAACCCTAGCTTGTGGCGTCAGTCCCAGTTAATCAACATCAGCGGTCTGTTCGAGGTAGTGAAGGACGGAATCTATCAGGTCCGCAACCTTGACCTGTCGAACATGACCATCATCGAGGGCAAGGAAGGCATCACGATCGTCGACCCGCTGGTGTCTGCCGAGACCGCCAAGATCGCGTTGGACCTTTATTACAAGACCCGCGGGGAAAAGCCCGTCAAGGCCGTGATCTATACCCATAGCCATGTCGACCATTACGGCGGCGTGCGCGGCGTCACCAGCGACGAGGACGTGGCGAGCGGCAAGACCAAGATCTATGCCCCGGAAGGCTTCCTGGAGGCAGCCGTGGCCGAGAACGTCTTTGCCGGCACCGCGATGAGCCGCCGAGCCAGCTACATGTATGGCAACCTGCTGCCGCCGGACGAAAAGGGTCAGGTCGGCGCAGGGCTTGGCACTACGACCTCGGCAGGGACCGTCACGCTTATTCCGCCCACCGATATCATCACCAAGACCGGGCAGAAGGAAACCATCGACGGCCTGACCTATGAGTTCCTGATGGCGCCCGGCTCGGAAGCGCCCTCGGAAATGCTGTGGTATGTCGAGGACTACAAGGCGATCGAAGCATCCGAAGACGCGACCCATACGCTGCACAACACCTATTCGCTGCGCGGTGCCAAGATCCGTGAGCCGCTGCCCTGGTCGAAATACCTGAACGAGGCCCTGGTGATGTGGGGCGATGACGCCGAGGTGCTTTTCGCGCAGCACCACTGGCCGACTTGGGGCAACGACAACGTCGTCGAACTGCTGGAAAAACAGCGCGACCTGTATCGCTACATCAACGACACCACGCTCAACATGGTCAACAAGGGCATGACCATGCGCGAGATCGCCGAGAACTTCAAACTGCCTCCGGTGCTGGACAAGTTCTGGGCGAGCCGTGGTTACTATGGTTCGATCTATCACGACGTGGCGGCGACCTATGTGCTGTATCTGGGCTGGTTCGACGGCAACCCATCGACCCTGCACGAGCTGCCGCCAGTCGAAGGCGCCAAGAAGTTCGTGGAATACATGGGCGGCGCGGATGCCGTCATGGAAAAGGCCAAGGCCGACTACGATGCCGGCAACTTCCGCTGGGTGGCCGAAGTCATGAACAAGGTCGTGTTCGCCGATCCGGACAACCAGGCGGCCAAGGACCTGACCGCCGACGCGCTGGAACAGCTGGGCTATCAGGCCGAATCCGGCCCTTGGCGCAACTTCTATCTGTCGGGGGCGCAGGAACTGCGCAAGGGCGTGGCCGAGCTTCCGACGCCCAACACCGCAAGTCCCGACACGATCGAGGCCATGTCGCTTGAAATGATTTTCGACTATGCGGGCGTGCGCCTGGACAGCGAGAAGGCGGGTGATGCCAACATCAAGCTGAACTTCGACTTCGGCGCGGATGGCAAATACTTGGTCGAGCTTGAGAACGGCGTCCTGAACCACACCAAGGACATTCAGGCCGATGACGCGGGAGCCACCGTGACCATGCCGCGCGCTGCGTTGAACAAGATCATGCTGGGCGAGGAGACGCTGGATCAGGCCACGACCGGGGGCGAGGTCAAGGTCACCGGCGACGCTGCAAAACTGACCGAGCTTGTCTCCTACCTCGACAAGTTCGAGTTCTGGTTCAATATCGTCACGCCGTAAGCAGCCTCGGAAAACGAGTGGGCGGGAAACCATCCCGCCCTCTATCCTAGAACAGGTCTCCTTGCAGGATTTTGTGGCGCGCCACCGCTGAGGCCCGCTATCGTCGACGAAACTCGATGCAGACCGAGGGAAATATCTCGGCCGTCGAATGTCCGCTTCGTCCGCATAGCCGTGCCCGGCGAACTACTCCTGAGCGGCCGCCAACTCGTCCGTCCGGGTGGACCGCAAACACCGTATTTCAGAAGCCTATGCCAAAGCTCACGCCACCTCGCCTCATGCATCCACCAGGCGACAGCCATCGGCTCGAGGTGAAAGGATTAGAGATCTCCTCTCCAGCCTTTTCCTTCTTCTGAAGAATATACCGCATCCGTTCATACTGGTCGCGGCAGGTCGTTTCAGCTGCGATCTGTGCGATATCCATGCGACTGAAGACATGCGGGTTGAGACCCATGATCGCAGCCTCTTGGACATGGCCCGGAGACAGCGGTTTGCTATCTGCAAGAGCCGATCCCGTCGCAACAGAGAAAACCAATGCGACAAGAGAGAGATTCCTGAACATCTGGGGCCTCCACATCTGATATGACTCCCATGGATGTGGTCACTCTGGTGGGCCGATAGTAGAGCAGCTGGCGAGGTAAGATTACCACCAGGTGGGGACAACGCCCATCAATTCGGCCAGACGAGCAGAGACCGGTCGAGGAGGAGGCGAAAACAACCCACCGTAGCAATGTCCCACATCGCTGCCGCCGAAGATGCAACTGCAGGGTTGGCTGCTGCAGCTTCGCGAACGTCCGCTATGTCCGCATCGAGCGTTCGCAGCCTTTCGCACGTGCAATCCCCATTGCTGCCGCTCAGCCATGACCATGCCGCCGCCTGCTACCTTCGGGATTTACCTCACTGCACGAGTTCGATCTCGCTAATGCGCCATGACTTGTCGAAGAATGGCTCCAGCGGGCTGTAGAGTCTCAGGCAAACGAACCAGCCCTTTTCGGGGTCGGTCTGGATCCAGTTGCCGCGTGGCACACCCTCCGGCTGCGTTGAGGAGAAGTAGATTGTCGTCGAGCCGTCGGCATTGGCCTCGGCTGCGGGCGACGGGTAACTCTGGCTGCCGGCGCGCGGGTAGCGCTGCGGCGTGTCCAGCATGGAACGTGTCATGTTGTCGTAGACCGTCAGCGACCAGAAGTTCGCCTGCGGGATATCTTTCGGCAGCGTAACCTTGTAGGTCTTCGACCCGTCGAAATAGTTTCGGTCAGCATCCTTGGCGGTGATGAGGTATTGCGAACCGATCCCTGTCAGCCGCATGGCCATGGCAGGCGTGATCCCGGTAATGCCGTAGAAGAAGGCCGTGCGGGCATCCATCTGCCGGTAACCGGTCGCTGGGAACGGCTTTGCACCTTCTGCCGTGATTTCGGGAATTGGCGTTTCAAACTCGAAGCCGCTCTTGAAGAGCATATTGTACCAGGACGAGTCCGGATAATAGAACCAGTCCGGGTCACGCGGGTTCATGAGAAGGTTGCGCGACGCGGCGTTCGCCACGGCGACTGCGTCCGTCATGATCCCCTTCATGCGCTCATCCGGCTCGAAGGGCTTGTCCTTGACTATACCGAGGGCTGCGATCGGCCCCATCAGTTCGACGTCGAGCGCGGTGGCGGGTTCGCTCTGTACCACCTCGTTCAGAAGCTCGAAATAGCTCCAGTCGGATGGCGGGAGCGTGTTCATGACCATGCCCGTCCCTTCGTGGAAGACGGTCGCGGGCGGTTCGGAGATCTTCCCAAGATGGACATCGCCCTTCAGAAACTCTGCGATCGAAGTTCCGACCCCACCTGGCTTAAACGGATAGACCTTGGTCGATGCCTTGATCACCTCGACGGACGGCTTGGGATCGCTACCTTCCTTCAGGAACGAGCGACCGAACCAGAGGATACTATTTGTACTGGCGTGTGCGACGAAATATCCGCCCTGGGGCAGAGGGCCATCATATCCCGGCGGGACGAGCAGATACTTGCCGCCCATTCCACGGTCTGGTCCCGGGCTGCCCATATCGGTCACCCAGTTGAACCAGGCGTCTTGCACGATGCCAAGGAAATCGGGCGGGGACTCGATCACCACCGGGCCGTCGCTGAGGTCAATCCAGCCCATGACGTAGATCGTGTCGGCATTCGGCGTCAGGAACAGCGATTTCGCGTCCATCAATTCCGAAAAAACCAGCACCTCGTTCTTCTTGATGCCCATGTCCTCCATACCACGGCGGAGCGAGTGGATGCTGACCCCCTGCATGGCATCCATGTAGGCACGATAGGCATAGGTGAAGTCGAGCTGATCGTAGAGCGCCTTCGCCGTTTCTTCGCTCGGCACGCCGTCGGTGAAGTTGAACGTTCCGCGCGACGTTTCGACGACATCGGGCGTGACCAGCGAAGGGGGGATCGCCGCCGTATCCTGCGCCCGTAGCGGCGACGCCAATATGCAAGCCGCAGCGATGGTTAAAGGCCATAGTCGGAACATGGGAAAAGACTCCATTGCCAGTTGCTAATAAGAATTTGATCTATTCTGGACACATTGCTCTGCGTCACTGGCGTGCCTGCTCCAGAAGTGGGTAGCTCGTAACGAATGAGATTGCCGACATTTTTAGGGCCGAGAGAGCATTGACCAGTTCGTTGGGAGAATGGCCTCGCACTTCCCTGCACGAGATTACCTCTTTACCTAGAATTTATAGGCAATGCCGATGACGGGCCCATGGACGTCGATATCCAGCTTGGCGTTGCGATCGCCTTCTTTGACAATCGACAGATAGCGATAGCCGAAGGCCGCATCCCAGTTCTCGCTGATAGCGTAATTGCCACCACCATAGACCTGCCAACTCAGGTCAGAGGAACTGTCGAAGCCCCCGACATCCAGAAAGCTCCGGAAAGACCACCGTTCATTCAGTTTGGTTTCCCCGCGCAGGCCGATGATTCCATCTGTCCATGATATCTGGGCGTCCGACTCTCGTTCACGCAAATCGGTTGCGCTGCCAAAATCCATGTCGACGTCGAAATACCGTGCGCCTGCATAGATATCTGCGCTGCTGCGTGCGTCCTCATGCCAGCGATAGGCCGCGGCCAATGTGACCATCTTTACCTTTGTCTCTGTTGAGATCGTCAAGCGGTTACCCAACCAGTCCGCATCATGGCTGAGGTCGATATAGACCAGATCTGCTAACAGGCCCCATTTATCCCGTCTCAACTCAGCCGTTCCCATGAACGCCATATCGAGCCGGGACAGGATATCATCCTGCTTGAGGTCGAGCACCGGCTCACCATCCAAGCCCTGTTGGGCTCCCGAAATGACGGGTAGCCAGCCATAGAGTGTCGCCTGAGCGCTCCAACCCTCGCTTGTGTCGAAGGGCTGTGCAGTTCCTTGCGTGGTTGACGCGATGAGCGAACAGGTCGCGATGACGAGTCCCGTGGTGCGACGAAGCATCTTGATCTCCAATTTGATCATCTTCGTGGAAAGCAGGCCTTTGCCCTTATTGTCGTGAAGTTTTCGGATGGTCTGCGCCCTGCGACCTGGTCGATAGTTGTTCGAAACCGGTGCCGTCATGGCTGAAGAGCGATATTCAATTCAGACGCGTCGCAACCTTTGGCTTGGGGCAAGGTGGGGTTTCCACCCCGCCCCAGCGGGGCTGCTCACTCCTTGTAGGCGACCTTCACCTGATCAATGATTCCGTTGAAGGCAAAGGGTTTGCGATCAAAATAGGCCTCAGAGACCGGTGAGTAGCTGTCTTGCCCGACATCGAAGGCATCATTTGCGGTGAAGGTCAGCGGGGCGGAGCGCGGCACGGTCCCATTGGCCATCTCTGTCCCGTTCACGCGGATCACAATATCAAGCGGCCCGGTATGATCTTTGCTCGTCTTGGTGGTCTCAATCTCAATCGTGACCTTACCCGTGGGCAGCGTATCCGTCGTTGCTATCTGGGTGCGATCGATTTCAAAGAGGTTATATTCGTAGGTCAGCTTGCCCTGATCGACCCACAGCGCCAGCCCGCCGGAGAAGGCGCCCAAGGCGTATAGGACACCGGCCGAATCCGGCTTCAGTTCGGCCTCGATGGTGACCAGATTGCTGCGCGCACCGACCTTCGGCGCAGTGAATTCCGGCACCTGGATCACTTCCTGCGTATAGGTGAATTCCGTCGCCGGATTGTGTGGTGCATCCTCGGGGTGGAAGATGATCGACCACAATCCGCCACCGACCGGGAAGACCTTGTTGTCTTTGGCATCAATGAGGAAGGCGTCCTTCAGCTCCTTGACCTTGTCGGGATTGTCGGTCGCCAGATCATGCGCTTGCGAATGATCCTTGCTGAGGTCATGCAGTTCCCAGCTGTCCTTGTCGGGTGACCACTGGAGGATTGCGGGATCAATTCCGGGCACCCAAGGCGTGCGGGGCCCGAAGACCGAAGCAATCCAGTCGTCCTTGTAGTATGAGCGGCTGCCCATCACCTCGAAATATTGGCCATGCTTCTGACCTTCCGCTTCGGGTGCATCAAATGTATAGGCCATGCTGATCCCGTCTAGCGGGTCTTGGGTGATGCCATCCACAGTCTTCGGCGGCTTGATTCCCAGCACGTCATAGATCGTCGGAACAATGTCATTCACATGGTGAAACTGGCCACGTGGCCTTCTGTCCGGCGTGATATGGCCCGGCCACGAGATCACCAGCGGCGTGCGCGTGCCGCCGAAATGGGCCGCCACCAGCTTGGTCGAGCGGTAAGGCGTGGACCCCGCCCAAGCCCATCCGGCATGATACATGTTGTCGGCCTTGGGCGAGCCCAGCACGTCCAGCCCGCCAAGATCGTCCATCGCCTTGATGTGGTCCTTTATTTCGGTCTTGATGCCGTTCTGGGCCAACAGCTCGCTGATCGTGCCGTTCTGACCCTCGGCGCTGGAGCCGTTATCGCCCCAAACATAGAAGATCAGCGTATTTTCCCTCTCGCCGATCGCGTCCAGCGCATTGAGCAATCGACCGGCCTGCGTATCGGCATGTTCGGTATAGCCTGCAAAGACCTCCATCAAGCGCAACTGGAACGCGCGTTCGTCCTCAGGAATGTCGGACCAGCCTGCAAGGCTGTCGGGACGGGCCGTCAGGTCGGTGTCGGATGGAACCCAGCCAAGTTCCTTCTGCTTCGCGAAAATGTCGTCGCGCATCTGGTCCCAGCCAGTATCGAACTTGCCCTTATACTTGTCGGCCCAGTCCTTGAAAATGTGATGAGGGCCATGCGAAGCGCCGGGCGCCCAGTAAACCAGAAAGGGCCGGTCCGGGGTCAGCGCATGAACTTGCTTCATCCAAGATACAGCCTTGTCGGCCATGTCCTCGGTGAAATGGTAGCCTTCCTTGCCGTGCGAAGGATCGAGGCGGATGGTGTTTTCAACCACTGCCGGTTCCCATTGCGAGGATTCCCCCGCAAGGAAGCCGTAGAAATAATCGAAACCGACGCCTTCGCCCACCGGCCAGTTGGTATAGGGTCCGACGGTCGTGGTTTCATTCGCGGGTGTGTTGTGCCACTTGCCAAAGGCGGCGGTCGCGTAGCCATAGCCGCTCAGCACTTTCGCAACCGTTGCCGAGGTCCGAGGAATATGGCCGGTATAGCCGTCCCAGTCATTCGCAAGCTCGGCAATCTGCCCATAGCCGACACGGTGATGGTTGCGCCCGGTCAGCAGCGAAGCGCGTGTGGGCGAGCACATCGCCGCGTTGTGGAAGCGGCTGAAGGCGATACCTTCCTCAGCCAACGCATCCAACGTCGGGGTGGTGATCGGCCCGCCGAACGTATGCGGCAGTGCAGGGCCGACATCGTCGAGCATGATGATGACGATATTCGGCGCATTCTCTGGCAGGTGAGATTGCGGCGGAAGCGGGTTGTAGGTTGATTCCGCGATCGTCGGACCCGCTTTGCTGCCGGATGGCGCCGGGGGGAATGGCAATGCGTCCTGCGCGTGGACGCCCGTCGCACTGACCAGCGCTACAGCGCCAAAATAGCACAATCCCCGGAATTTCGTCACTTCCATCAACGCACCCTCTCGATGAACTGATCTGTATTGTGCAAGGTTAGCAAAGTACGAGTGAAGCTGTAGCCGACCATTGCTTACGATCCGCCGTCCGACCTTGCTGCTCATATCGCGCCACCAACTAGCTTTTTATGGCCTGACGGAACTGACGTGGCGTTTGGCCGGTCCAGCGAACGAAGGCGCGAGAAAAATTGCTTGGCGTCGAATATCCAAGCCTTCCTGCGATTTCCTGGGCCGGAAGATCAGTCTGGCGAAGAAGCGTGCTCGCGGCCTGAAGCCGCACCGTATCTACCAGCGACCGGAATGCTAGGGATCGCGACGCGAGATGCCGTTGCAAGCTACGGGGCGAGGTTCCAACATGGCGCGCAACTCGTTCGAGGGACAGTGGCCCAGACATCACGAGTTCGGCCATCAATTGCTGCAATTCCGAGGAATCGCCTATCGCGTGTGTTTCAGGAATGAACATCCGATTCTGTAGATTTTGAAGTTTCATGCATTAATCATTTCACGCAACAACAACCGGGGCCGCTCGTTCCGCGCCACTATGTGCGTATGCTGGACTTGCGCAGCAGGAGTGAAATGCATGACGCAGCCGGCGATCGTGCGAGCCGCCTATCTGCAGGTTTTCATAGACCTGTTGCGGGAGATTGGGGTGCCCATTGAACGCGCGCTCGAGCGCTCAGCGCTACCAACTTGGATCGAAGATATGCCCGATGCCTATGTCAGTTTGCCGCTGGCAATCGACTGGGCCCTGCGCACTGGCCGTGACGTCGACCCCATGGAGTTCGGATACCGCGCCGCAATGCGGCAATCCCTTGCCACAATGAGTCCGGAATTCCGTGGGGCATTGTTGGATGCACCGACCGGGCTGGTCAGGATGCGCACATGTCTGAGCGCGGCGATGCGGGAAGACAGCTCGCTCTCAACCCGATCGTGGCGCGAGGGGAATAGCGTTCGCCTTGTCTGCAACACCTTACGCTTCGACGGCGGACCAAGCACCTGCCTGGCAGAATGGGGGATTATTCAGGCTTTGGTGGACACCATGCGCAGCGTGGCCGGTCCGAAGTGGTATCCAGAGGAGTTGACGTTCGTTTCCTCCTGCGCACCAGGTACCACAGTGTTCGAAGCCTACGGTAATACTCGCATAGCCGTCGGATGTCCGCATACGTCGATATTGGTCAAGTCAGCCGACCTGTTTCGTCCATGCGCTGAGCAGGTTACATCCGCCTCCAATCTGACCGTTGAAAATTGGGAGATGGACTTCGTCGCCCGTCTCCGTGCGGTCATCAGACCGTATCTAGGCGACGGGCATCCATCCATCTACCAAACAGCGGAGATCATCGGGATGAGCAGCCGCACATTGCAACGGAAACTGACTTCATTGGGTCACACCTACTCCGGCATATTGGCCGGGACCCGAGTCGAACAGGCAAGTGAACTTCTCTCTGATCCGGGTATCAAGATTGTGGATATTGCGCTTTCGCTCGGCTATGAGGACCCACAGAATTTCTCCCGCATCTTCCGTCGCATGACCGGCATGACGCCGACTGCCTATCGGCAGTCAGTATCGGGAGAGTTGTAAGCCTGATGTCGTGGACCTGCAGATCAGGTCGGCGGTGTCATCCTTGCCCGCGTCTTCGTAAATCTGACCGCTTGGCGTCTGTCTGACAGCATTGCGAATGCTGCAGGGGGAATTTGGCGCAGTCGACTATTCAACATGCTGTTCCAGCTATGAGGCGCGTGTTGCCGCTGTGCGCCAAATGACCGACGGTTCAGAAAATTTGCTGCAGTTGCTATGCCGCAAAGCAGCTGGCAGCTTCTGTGCGCGGCGGACCATCTATGTTGTAAGTGCCAGCACTCACATGCTGCGGGCGCGAAAGGCCGGTTTGTCCGCATCACAGACCGTCATAGGCTCGAAATGCTGCGCCACGTGTCGAATGGCCGCTTCGGCGAATACCGCCGTGCGGCATCGGCGGTGCTCGACCGTCGGCAAAGGGCCCGCCTTTGTGATGACATAACATGGCGGGTGGCATAGCACAAAGGTGATGTCGGGATCAGCCGCAGATCAGGGGGAGAACCATATCGCGCGTTAGCGGAGCGAGGTCGAGTTGGCCTTGCGAGTCGGGGTGCACCCATCGAGCCTCTTCTATCTCCGCTCGAGGTTCGACGTCATGGTTAATCTGCACGCGAAAGACCTCAGCCGTAACCAGGAAGCCGGGCTCGTTAGCAGCGGGAGCAGAAAAACGTCCGAGGTATTTCGCGTCGTTCGGTTGAATTTCCACCGCGAGTTCCTCGAAAAGTTCACGACAAAGAGCTGACAAGGGCGTTTCGTCGCCGTCGATCTTCCCGCCTGGCTGCATGAAGGCGGACGTCCCGCGCTTTCGGACAAGCAGGGTTGCACCATCGTCCCGAAGGATTGCAGTAGCGGCTATGCGGATCTCCATCAGTGCATTCCTCACAGGGTCGTTTCGGTCCTCCATAACGGAAGGCACATTGCTGCCCAATGGCGGGATTGCAGCTTCGATGCGGTACTGAACCAAGGTTCCGGGAACGACCAGTCCGCTACGTTGTTGGTTCCGAGGAGGAAACAACATGAGAAGCAAAATTCTTCATGATGCCGCTGGCCAAAAAAGACCTATGCCTTGATCTTGGAAAGCGGCGACGAAGTCATGTCCTGCCTTCAGGATTTCGCGGAAAAAAACGGGCTTAACGCAGCGAGTTTCAAGGCGATTGGTGCATTCGAAACCGCAACATTGGCGTTTTTCGATTGGTCCTCGAAGGCATATTTGCCGATACGGGTGGACGAGCAAACTGAGGTCGCATCATTTACCGGGGACATCGCCAGGGCCCCGAGGGCAAACCCGCAGTACATGTTCACGCGGTCCTGGGGCGGCGAGACGGAAGCGCCCTGGCAGGTCATCTAAAGGCTGCGAAAGTCAGACCGACGCTCGAGGTCATTCTCATCGAATCTCCCCAGCATCTCTGCAAGCAGCATGATGTCGAGACTGATCTTGCCTTGATCCGCCTTGATTGACGCGCGTGCCCATCCGTTTCGGCAAGAGAAATCCTAGAGTGTCTTCCTACGCAGCGTTTGGTTGAACCGGCGGGGCCTCGATAGGGTTAAACTCTCAGGAGGCTTTCATACACAGCCGGATTTGGCATACTCCAGAACTGCCTTTCACCTCTGACCCATGCTGCCTCACCGCATCCCCGGAAATGGGCGCTCGGGCGCCGCGCAGCTAGATCGTCGTTTTGACCATAGTTCAGCTAACCATCTTGCGTTCCATCACCTAACAACTTTTGAACTGCTTAGGCGCAACGCCCATCGACGACGCTATGTGAGGGCGTTTAGCTGACTATCTCGATGACGGGTGGTTTCCAGCGACCATCAAGGGCCACGTCTTTGGGCAGATAAAGGCGCATGACGGCGTAAAAGCCCTCGGATGGTGTGGGCAACCAGTTCGCCCCCTGTTCTTCGCCGGGGCTTTCGGACTGAAGGTGGATGACGATTGCACCGGCCTCGTCGCGATTCAGACCGGAGAGCATCGGGGAGTTGATCAGGTAGCGATTGATCGGGTTGTCGACCAACAACTGCCGGGCCTTGTCATACATCGTGATCGACCAGAAGGCGGAGACAGGTGGTAGGGCATCGGCCGCAAACCGCAACGCGTAATGATGCGCCTTGCCGTCCAACAGCGCGCCTTTCGCGTCCACGTTGTAGATGACGTAGAGCGCCTCTTGCGCCGTGTTACCATAGATGCCGCCCTGCGCGGCAGCGGCGCGGTCCATATAGCGCCCCTTCATGAACTCGGGCGTTCCGAACAGCTTTGCGGAATCCGTGAGATGCGCGACGGTGTTGCGGATCTCCTGATCGCTGGGCCGTACAAGATCGCGCATCTGGGTCACGGTGCCCTCGGGCAGGCTGGCGGGCGGCCAGGCGGTCCCGGCTTGCAGTCCGAGCGAGGCGGCGAAACTGTCGCGCAGGTTGCCCTCCCATGCCAGCGGCGGGGCGAATTGCAGCAGGAAAGCCGTCAGCGGCCAGAACTCGCTTAGCATCCGGTCGTCGTCGATCGCGGGCCAGTCGATGGCAGGCGCTGGAGCCGGGGCAGGCTTGCCCTCATAGGCCGACAATGTCCGTGCGCTGTAACCAGCCTGAATCGCCTCGACCTTGCCGATGTCATCCGGCGCAAAAAGCTGAGTGCGGATGACGACAAGACCCAGATCGGTCGGTATCCGAACCACGCGCTTGATCCCGGCAGGAGCCTCACCTTGCCAGCCCGGCCCTGCGATCAGAAAATCCCCGCCGCCATTGCCATCCATCCGCGTCCCCAGATAGTCGACATTGTGGGTATAGAGATCGATGATCTGGGCTGAGTAGTAGCGATCCGCCTCGATGGCGGGCAAGGTCACGACCAGCGGCTCGGCGCGCAGGTCCATGACCATGAAAGAATAGGGTGTGTCGGAGTTGGGGGTGATGATCGCCGTATCTTCGGGTGTATAGACCCGGGCGATGCTGGTCAGCGTGTTGAGCGGACCCTTGTACTGCTTGCCTCCCGGCTCCAGCGCATATTGGTAGAGGGTGAGGTAATTTTTCACCATCGGATAGGCATAAAGAAACGCCTCATGCGCCAGGGCGCCTGTATCCTGCGCGTGCAGCGGCAGGCTTGGCAACACTGCGGCCGCGACGCTTATCTGAAGCAGAGTCCGACGGTTCATCGCACTTCCTCCGATTTTGGGAAAACCAATTTGCCATCAAGAATGCTGGTCTCGGGGCGGTAGAGGCGCACCATCCAGTTCCAGCCCTCCGGCGTTGGTAGGCAGTTCACGACCGCGCCGTCGCATCCTGCGAATTGGACCGTTACGCTGCCATCGGCATTGGGCCTCGCGGTCAGTTTGTTCAGCGTATAAGCGTCCTTGGCGTTCGGCAAATATTATCCTTCGGCATTATAGACTGAGATCGACCAGAAGCCCTGCACTGGCACCTTGCCGTCAGTGCTTTGCTCTGTGATCGACGGCTTAGTTGCCGTTACTTTTGGCGGGCAAGGACGGCGAGGAGGTTCCTGCTGCGAGATGCCTGACCGGCCGCTATGACGAAACTGCCGCGCCACCTTGGCTGTAGTCGAACGGCCGCAATGGGCCGGCCCGCCCTGGCGGAGAGCAGGAAGCCCAACTCAGTCAGATCAGCCAATTGCTGTCCCGCAGCATGTTGCTCGGAGCCCCAAAGCCGCCGGTCGCGGACTGACCTACAGTCCAGTGCTCGCCGGTCGCGAATAGCCCCAAAGCGGTCGTTCGCGCACATTCTACGAGTGGCGGACGAAGCGGTCGTAGCGGTGGCCCTGGCGTCACTCGATAACCGTGAAGTCGCCCGGCTTCCAACTGCCATCGAAGGCAGGAGGCTCGGGGCCGTAGATGCGGAAATAGACGAACCATCCCTTGCCCGGAAGGGTGCGGATCCACCGATCCTGCTGGCCTTTTGGTGCCTCTGGCCCGAAGAGAAGATCGACATGGTCCCCGCTCAGGTCCGTCAGTTCGAAGAGCGAACGCAACGCGGCCTTCGCCTGCTCGGTCTGGATCTGGCTGCGTGTCTCGGCATCATAGACCGTCACCGACCAGAAGAGCCGGTTCGGAACCGGCAGCGGAACCCGTAGCCGGTAGGTCTTGCCGCCGTCAAGATACTCTCCCGCCTCGTCGCGCAGACCCAGCCAGTAGAGCGAACCGGTCGCGGGGTCGCGGCGGAACATCGCGGGTGAAGTCGCGATCGCCTGATAGAACCATTTCTCTGACGCGTAGCTGTCGCGGTAGTCAGGGGTGTCGAACGAGCCGTTCTCGAAACGCAGCGCCGCCCATTGCCATTGGCGGTCGGGCCAGACCAGCCGGTCCGGTCGGCGATCGGCCAGCGACTCGACCCGCATCTGTGCTGAACCGGTCTTCGCCGCCTCGACAAGGATAGCTGCCATGCGCTCGTCCGGAGCGAACGGCATTCCCTTGGCAATACCCAGCGCCGCCAGGTCGCCGTAGAAGGCGCGCGAATCCTCCAGCACGGGTTCGCTGTTCACGACCTCCTGGAGCACTTGCCAATATTCCAGATCGCGTTCGAAGCGCGTCGGCGTCTGGTCCTGCGGCATCTGGGTCACGTCGATCCATGCCGGGTCCACCCAGTCCGAAGATGGGGTCAAGGGATGAACCTTGATTGTCTGCAGGCGCGCGATGGCGCCCTGCACGTCACCGGCTTCGGGCAGCGCCCTCATCCCGGCCACCACGGTGAAGGACGTCGCGCGAGAGGGGTGGTAACCATCAGGGATCTCACCTTGGTAATCCGGCGGCAGCAGCAGGTGCTTTCCGCCCTTGCCGGCATCGGGGCCGGGCAGGCCCATGTCCGCGATCCAGCGCTGGTGGATGTCCAGCGCCGCCCCCAGCAGGGGTCCCGGCGGAACCTCGATGACAAGCGGCCCGGCCCGGAGGTCGAGAAGCATCCCGCCATAGGGCGTGTCGGAGTTCAGGGTGAATCCGACATGGCGCGGCTGCGTGTCCATGTAGGTGAAAACCCGGTTCGGCTCTGCGCCCAGCCGCAACATCTCCCTGACGATCGCGGCGCTCGACACGGTCGGGTAAAAGAACCGATAGGCCCTGACCGCCCGGTTCAGGTCTGCCTCACCGAACGCCATCTGCACCGTCTCGGGGGTAGGGTAGCCGCCATTGAACTGATAGTCCTGCGCGACAGAGGGCCCGATGCCTGCCACGACCGCGATCGCCCAAACTGCTATCAGTCTCCGTCTCACATGCATGATGGTCCTGTCCTCGTGATTAGCCCGCGGTTGCGACGATCGTGGGCGCAGATTGCGCCGCACCCTGTTGGTCATTTCAGGTCGATCTTGACCTGCTCGATGGCGCCGGTGAAGGCAAAGGGCGGCGTGTAGGTGAAATCGACAGCGGAGCCCACGTCTTCGCCCACGTCGAAGCCTTCACCGAGCGAGATCTGGATCGGGATCGTCTTCGGCAGCTCGCCCTTGGCCACATCGCTGCCGTTTACCTTCAGCGTCACCGTCGCGGACTTGCCGAACTCGCCCGCCGCGCCGTGATAGGCGAAATCGACTTGCAGTTCGGCCTTGCCGGCCGGCAGCTGATCGGGAGCGGTGATGGTGTGACGCTCAAGCGCGAGATAGTTGTAGACAAAGGTCGGTCGGCCATCGCGCAGGTAAAGCCCGTAGCCACCGACCAGGCCGCCATGCGTCGCTATCATGCCCTGCGCCCCGCTTTCGGGCACGTCGATATCGGCTGTCAGCGTCCAGGACCGGTTCAAAATGCGAGGTGCCGCGTCATTCGGCAGCGCCACCTGACCGGGGTAGTAGGTGAACGAGGTCGCGTCGCCCGCAAGGCTCGGGCGTCCCATTTCTTCCGAGTTCAGCCGCTCAACCGCGCGCCAGTCCAGCGGCAGCACGTTATGCCGCGCCGCCTCGGCCCACCACAGGTCCTGCATCTGACGCAGCTTTTCCGGATTTTCCGCGGCCAGATCGTGGGCTTGGGTAAAGTCCTCGTCGATGTTGTAAAGCTCCCATTCCTGCTTGTCGACGTCGTAGCCGGTATGGATCGGATTCCACGGAGCGAAGGCCATGGCCGAGGCCACCCAGCCGTCCTCGTAGATGCCCCTTGCGCCCGCCATCTCGAAATATTGCACCTTGTGCCGTTCCTCGGCGCCGGCATCGTCAAGGACAGGCGCGAAGCTGATACCCTCGATCGGCTTCTGGGGCACGCCGTTCAGCTCGGCGGGCGGGGTGATGCCAATCAGGTCGTAAAGCGTGGGCACGATGTCGATCGTGTGCAGAAATTGCGACCTGACCCCGCCACCTTCGGTGATCCGCGCAGGCCAGGAGACAATCATGGGGTTGCGCGTGCCGCCGAAATGGCTCGCCACCTGCTTCGTCCACTGGAACGGCGTGTTCATCGCATGAGCCCAAGCAGATGGGAAATGATTATAGTGCTTCGGCCCGCCCAGCTCATCGATGACCTTCAGGTTTTCCTGCCAGCTTTCGGGGAAGCCGTTGAAGAACAGGTTTTCGTTCACCGAACCTTCAATACCTCCCTCGGCGCTCGACCCGTTGTCGCCGGCGATGTAGATGAAGATGGTGTTATCGGCACCCGGCAGCGCCTTCACCGCCTCGACCACGCGGCCCATCTCGTGATCGACATTGGCGCCGTAGCCCGCAAATACCTCCATCATCCGGGCGTAAAGCCGCTTCTGGTCGGCGTTCAGCGTATCCCAGGCGGGCAGACCGTCCGAGCGTGCGGTCAGTTCGGCCTCAGCCGGGACCACGCCCAGTTCCTTCTGCCGTGCGAAGGCCTGTTCGCGGTAGGCGTCCCAACCGGCATCGAACTTGCCCCTGTAGGGTTCGATCCATTGCTCGGGCACCTGATGCGGCGAATGCGTGGCGCCGGGCGCGACATAAAGGAAGAAAGGCCGGTCGGGAGCGATGGTCTTCACCTTGCGCACCCAGTCGACCGCATGATCGGCAAGATCGGTGGTCAGATAGTAGTCCGGATCATCCGATGTCGGCACGAGGTTCCGATTCTCGTAAAGGATCGGGTTGAAATGGCTCATGTCCCCGGCGTTGAAGCCGTAAAAATAGTCGAAACCAAGGCCGTTGGCCCATCGGTCGAAGGGACCGGCCGCGCTTGCTTCCCAGGTGGGCGTGTTGTGGTTCTTGCCGATCCAAGCGGTCATGTAGCCGTTCTGGCGCAGCACCTCGGCGACCGTCCCTGCATTGCGCGGCAGAATTGCGGTATAGCCTTCATATCCTGTCGCCGTCTCCGCAATGACGCCCGCGGCAACCGAATGATGATTGCGCCCGGTCATCAGCGCGGCGCGCGTAGGCGAGCATAGCGCAGTGGTGTGGAAGCGAGTAAAGCGCAGCCCCTCCGCCGCGAGTGCGTCCATGGTGGGCGAGGCGATGCCGCCGCCGAAGGTCGCAAACTGTCCGTAGCCTGCGTCGTCCAGCAGGATCAACACGACGTTCGGCGCACCCTGCGGCGCTTGCACCGGCTGCGGGAATTGCGGCGGGTCGGAATCGAGGATCGTGCGCCCGACCGTGCCGGAGAATTGGAAATCGGACCGCGGCAGAACGCTCGGCGTTCCGGTCGAGGCAGACTGGGCGAGGACCGACCCGGTAAAGGCGAACGTCAGTGCGACAGTAGCGAGACCAGCGCTCGCGACTGAACCGGTCACACCTCGCATCAGGTTCATGGCGGGGATCATCGCTTTCAACATGGATAGCCTCCTCGTTCTGTTCAGATGAGATCGAAAAAACTCAGGTCAGGTGTAAATCTGCAGGTATCGAAATGGGGTCGTCGCGGGTCGGGCTTCACTGTTTTTGGTGCAGTCGAAGTCTGGCGTAGCTTGGTAGCCGGTCGCGACATCCTTGCCGTAAGCCGGGCAAGATTGGTCTCGCTTGCCGCAACCTTCCGCTTCAGCGAGGATTCGGACAAGGACCAATTCGCGGCTTGGGCCAGCCGACGTCGGCCTCCGCAACTTCAGAACTTCCCGGCGATGGTCAGGAAGACTGCGTCACCCTTCATGCGGTTATCCACGTCGATCTCGTGCGCCCATTTGAAGGTCAGGTCGATCTCGTTGCCGTTCGCCAGCTTGCTCTTGTAGGTCAGCAGGGGGCCGATGGCGATGGAACTGCCGCGGAAGCCATCATGGTTATCAGCGAAACCGCCATCATCGTCATCATCCTGTATCTGGTAAAGAAAACCTGCCAGTGCCCCGACGGCCAGTTGCTCATTGACGCTTTTCGTCATCGATACATCCAGATGGGCCACGGCACCGCTGTAGTAATCGGTGTCAGGGTTCCTCGTGTTGATATCGACGCCGAACTTGGCGGAAAGGTCCAAGCCCTGTTCCGGTATCAGGCGGGTCACGCCGATTGCCGGGGTGAAGGTCCAGTAGTTCAGGCCGATGAAGGCAATGTCGCCGCTCTCCCATTCACCGGTCGGAGCGGTGACGGTTAGAGAGGACGAGAAGAACATGTTCATGGCGTCGTTGTGCCAGCCAAGCGCGACCGGGGCAAAGGCGATATCCCCCAGGCCCGCCACGTCCTGATCTGTGTCGATCGGACCGAGCTCCGCCGTGGCGCCGGTCCAGCCGAACGGCAGCGCGAACTGAAAGGAGTAGGTCCAGTTTCCGGGGAGGCTTTGTTCAGGAACATAGACTCCGGCCAACGCGGTGACCCACATGTCGGCCTCAAGCCCGATGGCGATCCGTCCCTCGCCGAAGGGGACGGTGTCGCCCGCCTCGCCGTGGTAATAGGCATTCTGGATCCCCCAGTATAAGCCTGGTGCGGGCGGCACAACACCGGCCCCAGGGCCCGCGAAGATGCCAGGGATATAGCGGCCTGCCACCGCTTCGGTCGCCCGCGCCTGTGGCGCCGCCGAGGTCAAGAGCGCGGCTGTGACTCCGATCAACAGAAGCGAGGAGCGTGCTCTCGCACTGCGGACCGTTCGCCTTTCAATGCTGAGATTTTCTAACGTGTCATGCATTGACAACTGCCTCCAATGCGAAACCGAAAAGCGTCGACATCAGCGCCGTAGCCCGGTGCACGCAACCAAGCTATCGCAAGCGCCGCGGTGAGTCTTTCGTCACTTCCACAATTGAACGAGCATGTTGCAAACTGGTATCGACGAGATCGATTAGCCCGTTGCTGGATGACTTGACTACGCTGGCAAGAGCGTCCGCTTTTGCCCGACCTTCACTATCCGAGGGCAGGTCACTCGCCTGAGCCAAACCAGCCAATTGATGTCCCACAGCATGTTGGTCGGAGCCCTTTGCTGTCGTTCGAGCCCGGTTTGAGGCACGGATCCCTTCGCCCGTGCAGTGGCCAATCCGGATCTGGTGGAGCGCTTCCGCCGTGGCGCAGCGCTCAATCAACCGGACAGTGCCACCTTCTACCAGGGCGAGGAACGCGGATATACCGACTATCCGACGCTCGATGATGCTGCCTGAGCAGCCAAACACGCGGGCCGGGGATGTGCCCCGGTTCGCAGCTTGATGGTCCTCTGGACCGTTTCGGAAAGGCGGCGGGAGCCATGACGGACGAGATATTGGTGGTCGGAGTCGGAGGACTGGGCAAATGCATGGTCCTCGAAGCACTTGGCCGAGGCCTACGCGTGTCGGTCCTCGTTCGGAATCGGACGAAGCTTGAAGCAGATCTTGGCAAGGAGATCGACCTTCAACTGAGCCAAATCACGGTCGGGGACGCCTTGCGGCCTACGGTCCTCGACGCGGCCATGGCCGGGGTGGATGTCGTGCTGTCCGGGAAGGGCGCCGATCCGGAACTGGCTGCGGCATTGGCAGATGCGGTCAAACGCAATCGGGTGAGCAAACTCTGCTGGCCGGCTGGCACCACGAATGTCATGGCCGAGGACGGGATCACGCCGAACTACAATAAACTTGCTCATCTCGGAACCTGGGTCGAGCGGGCCTTTCACGCCCATGCCGCCTGCATCGCGGCCATCCGCGCGGCGGACATCAACCATGTCATTTTCTGCCCCGGCCGCATGGCGGGTCTGGGCCGGCGAAGCCCGGATGTCGAAGCATCGCTGCGTATCAACCGCGATTCGGGCCCCTTCGTGTCTTACGAGGATGCCGCATGGGTGATGCTGGAAGCCGCCACCACTCATGAATATGACCGTCAACTGGTGAGCGCCGCAACGACGGTCTGACCCTTCGGTCTCGCCGGCGAAGCCTGCGGCCAACTTACATCGGCAAATTCGGAGACGGGTCGCCAGAAAGCGTGGACAGGCACCGGTTTGCAACCTAATGCCGACAGAAAGAGGATCGAAAATGGCGCGTCCAAGAGAGTTCAACGAAGACGAAGCCCTGCTGCAGGCAACCCGGCTGTTCTGGAGCAAGGGATATGAAGGCACGTCGATGTCGGACCTGCTGCGCGTGACGGGCCTGAGCAAAAGCAGCCTTTACGACACTTTCGGCAGCAAGCGCGCTCTCTTCCTCGCAGCTTTCGAGGCCTATCGACTTGAGAGAATGCGGGTCATGCGCGGGTATCTGCAAAGCGGGACGACCGCCTATGACGCGATTGCCGCCTTCTTCGCGATGGTGCTGGAGCATGCGCGTGCCGCCGATCGCCCCTTCGGCTGCATGAGCTGCAACGAAGCCGCCGAGATGGCACCCCATGACGAGGAAGTTCAAAATCTGATCGAACGGGACTTTGACGGTATGGAAACGGCCTTCGCCGAGGCTATCGAGCGCGGTCACGGAGACGGCTCCATCCCCCTCGAAAACGATGCAAGACAGTTTGCCCGCTTCCTGAATGCGACCCATCACGGAATTCAGATACTGGCCCGCACCAAGGGTAATGTGGAGCGAATGGACGATGCCGTGACGGTAACGCTTCGCGCACTGAGGTCAGTAGGGTGACGGACTGACTGCGACAACAAGGTCAGGATCTGAGGCCTCATTCTGAAGATATCGTCAGCTCACAAATATAGTTGTGAGGGGTTGCAGCGACTATGGCGAGCGGCAGGTTTGTCCGCATTTTTAACCGCGGCCGAGAGCATCTCGCTGCGCGGTGTCTGAGGGGCGGCTTTGGTGAATGCTGCTGCGCAGCATAGTGACAGGCCGACCGGCAGGTTAGGGCCGTGCATTCCTTAGCAGGTTTGACAGCGTCAAATCTTGCATCACTCAGCAGCTACGTGAGACTTATCCTCCGCATCGCTTGGCTCCGCCTGAAACACCGTTTGACCATGTCGTTTCATGCCGGCAGCATCCAAGAGGGCACGATTATTTTCACGTGCTGTCCTCAACACATAGTCCCACGGCAAAGCATCAATTGTTACGCCCTCGAAGTCGCCTTTCAACGTAAGTTGCCTAGCAGCTCTATTGTGGATATAATCCCAAGAAGCAATTTGCGTCTCAAAGCCACCCACAAAGTCAGCAACTATCGTGCAATGGAAACGGCAGTCACTTGAAACCTTAATAGGTCTACGGCCAACCCCTTCAATCTGTCCGCCCCGAATAGCTTTTACATATTTCTGGACCTGCAACTGAACGTTTTCTTCTGGCCCATAGCTCTTCCTACCAGGGTGCTTAAGTTCCACGATGAAAACCTTAGACTGCAGTTCGACATCATCGACCAGTTCATCACCATTCTGACTGCTCACCGAACCAAGGCCAAAAAGGGTATCCCACAGAACCAAGTCCGGACGATCATCTTGCGTATTGTCCTTTACAAAGGTTCGCAACGACACATCTGATGTAAAGCCTGCCGTAAATGCTAGTCGCTCATCAAGAATCCACAAGTCATGTGACGACGGCTCACTCTCAGTATGGCCGGCCCCTGAATACTGCATTGGAGCGAGGAGGGAGTGTAATGTTTTCTCCAGATGGTAAACATCTTCCTTACCATCACGCTCTCTGACGCGACGGATCAGAACATCCAAAAGATCAAGGACTACTCTTCTCCGAGCGGCATGGTGCGCCAAAGCGTTACGCTCGTTCTCATGAATGCCTGCCGCTGCCGAACGGATCGCATCAGAAAAGTCCACCGGTAACTTGTCGCCAGTAACAACAGCGTTAACCAAATGCTGTAAGCGCTCCTCTCTTTTTCTTTCAGCACGCATGCGTGGTATCGCGAGAGCACTTGCGAAGCTTTCCGCACTGGTAGCACTAGTGGGAAGCGACGCGAAAATCTCACTGGCTTGCCCGTAGCCAAAGATTGGCTGTTCTTCCAGAAACTTATCGAACGAAGCTCGGCGCTTAGCATCAAAAGCTTTGACCTGTTCTGCAATAAAGTCCTTACGCGCCATTTCAACGACGAGTTTTACCAGTGCAGCAATGTCTGTCTCAGGCATAGTAAATGCCGTGCGGCTCTCTGATGTGCGTTGGTCTAGATAGTCACTCGACACAACCAAATGCATCGACAGATTATCGTTACCATTATCTGATAGAGATGAGATTCCAAGTAAATCATCAATTTTTCTGGTTTCTACAGTGCGCCCATTTCCTAATAAATGCACATGGTGCTTACCCGGCAGTCCCCGACTTGTCTGCTTATCACAAAGATATCCAATAACGTTCACGCTTGCTTTGCTATCCCAATCCAAGATAGGAAGCGTTACAGGACCCTTCATTACCAGCTTTTGAACTTCCGAAGGATATTCGACGTCAAGCTCGACTCCGTGCTTGCCCTTACAGGTTAGATTAATATGCGTGCCCGCCCCGCTCAAAAAGTTTGCAATAAACTCTGAAGCGAAATGTCCCTGCAATACAGGAGCCTTTAGGGGATAATTATCCCTATACGGCCCAAAGCTAACCCCGTGTAACCTGACGACGGTTCCCGTCTGATTCTGGGGCCAGCTTTCTACAGGATCAATATCTGTAATTTGATCCTGGTCCTTCAGTTCGAACTTAAATGCCCGAGTGGAAATTACGTCACCCTCAATAAAACGACTTTCCACTTCCACGTGTGAAAACGCATCAAGCCAGAAAAGGCGACCCACACCCTTTCCGCCCTTTTTCTCTTTATAATCAGTATCTACAGTGCAAAATGCTTTAAATCTTTGTTGATCAAGTCCAATCCCATTGTCGCGCACGATCATTGAAACCTGCTCGGTTCCCAGCCCCTGCACAACGATACTGACCCGACCCTCATAAGAGGTGCCAAGCGCTTCTGCTTGATCATCAATCGCCATGAGTGCATTACTGACAGCCTCAAAAAATGGCTTCAGCGCTTGCGCTGCATTTCCTGGCTTGGGTAGCTTACGAATACGATTTCTTAAATTCTCTTGCAGCGTAGCCATAACAACCTCTTAGTATCCTGTATATATGGCGGACCTCAGAGAGGTTGTCACCGATTTTGTAATGGCAGCACGATCATCTTCAATGACATAAGGAGCAATGCACCGACTCCCAATTCGCCGTCCGCGCCTCGGAAAATATACTTTAATTATCAGTCACTTACCAGATGTGGATGTGACGGTCCAGCTTTCGCTGCAAAACTCACGAGCGGCCGCTATCTCAGATTGCTGCGGATGCTGTGCCGCATGGCCGAAGGTCGGGTCACTGCCCGGCGGGTAGTTCATGTCGAAAGTTTGTGAACACTCCCGTGGGGCGGACGCGACCGGGCGGTTTGTCCCGCATCGCTCCCATGTCATCACGGGTTTCGCTGCGCGTAGCCTGAGGGGCGGCTTCGCGGAATGCTGCAACGCAGCATGGTGACGGGCCGATCGTCAGCAAAGGGCCGAGCCTTCCCACTAGAGAGTCAGGCCGCCACCTCCGCCAAATCTGCTCATTGCCGCACTGCAGCATGTCGTTCGGAGCCCGAGGACGAAGCCGCTCGCGAGGCAGCATGTCCCCCGCGAGCCCTTCAGCGACATTCGGGCCTATCGCAGCGAATTCATAAGCAGCGCGACTGTAGCATCAGGGCCCCAGCTGACCGCAGCCCCTCGACTATGACGAATGCTGCCTCACGGCACACTTCATCGCGGACATTCATAGTCCTTTGGATAAAGTCTTCGCAGGTCGTGGTACTTTCGCGCCGGAAGCAGCAACTACAATAATGCCGATTCAGATGGAGTATGATTTATGGCAAGCCTACCTGATGTGATCCAAGCCTATATTATCGCCTACAATGACAAGGACGTTGAGGGGATGCTGGCCTGCCTCTCCGACAACGTGTCTTTCCGCAACATTTCGGGCGGTCAGGTGACGGCGGAGGCATCGGACAAGCAGTGCCTGGCAGAGATGGCGAGATTCGGGGTATCGGCCTTTGAAACACGGCTGCAAACCATCACCAACGCGATCACCGTCGCCGACACAACGCTGGTCGAGATCGCCTATTCCGCCGTGGTCGCGAAAGACCTTCCGAACGGATGGAAAGCCGGGCAAGAACTGGCCTTCTCCGGGGCATCCTCGTTCCGCATCGTGGATGGCGAGATCGTTAGCATCGTGGATGAGAGCTGAAGCTCCGCAAAGGTTGCTGTCGCGCAATTCATAAGACCGGCAGAATATCGGCAGTCCTCTGCAAATCAGGGGGTTTTCGCGTCACGAGCCCGTTGCGGACATTCACGTTCAGGGCTGCGGTTCTTTCACTTCTCCCATAGACCGGCCGAAAGGAAATGGGGAAACGCATGGCACTGCCCCCGAACAAGGGATTTGATCGTTTGGCAAAGAACACGCCATTAAGCCTGACCCTGCTTGAGTTGACCCACGCAATCACTCAGCGTCAGTGGACTGCTCGCGAGCTTGCGGAAGCATCGCTGTCTCGGATCGAGGAGCTTGACCACGGCCTGCATGCCTTTTGCACATTGGACGAGACGGCCTTGGAGCAGGCTGATGAAACCGACCGTCGCCTTTCCGCCGGTTTGCCCGTGGGACCACTGGCCGGCGTTCCGGTTACTGTGAAAGACCTGATTTGCACCCGAGGGATGCGAACAACTTTTGGATCACGCCTCTATGCGGATTTTGTGCCTGAGCAAGATGACATAGTTGTCGAACGCCTGAGAAAAGCTGGTGCGACAATAATCGGTAAGACAAACACGTCTGAATTCGGTTATGGTGGCGTTGGCCACAATCACGTTTTCCCCACAACCCGCAATCCCTGGAATGTGGCACTGACGCCGGGTGGGTCGAGCGCCGGTTCGGCAGTAGCCGTTTCCACCGGCATGGTTCCATTGGCCTTGGGCAGCGATGGCGGCGGTTCGATACGCATCCCAGCGTCACTTTGCGGCGTCTTCGGCATGAAGCCGTCTTGGGGACGGGTGCCTCTATACCCAAGCTGTCGCGATCCACGTTACCCCGGACAGTCCGGTTGGGAGAGCCTTGAACACATCGGCCCCATAACCCGAAACGCAGCCGATGCAGCTCTCGCTCTCTCCACGATATCCGGTCCGTCGGGCTACGATCGTCATTCAGTTCCGTCACAGAGTGGTGACTGGGTTCTGGCCGGCTTGGACACGATGGCAGACGTCCGTATCGCCTATTCGGGCGACCTCGGGTTTGCGATCGTGGATTCGGAAGTGTGCTCTGTGTTTGAGCAGGCTGTCGAGCGTCTGAGGACGGCAATCGGCCATGTCGAGTGTGCTTATCCTGCCGTTGGCAATACCGAAGGATTGCTCGACACGCTTGTTGCGCTTGAGACGGATAGGGCTGGTCTGAAAGCCATGGCTGCGGAAAAGGGCATCGAGTTGGATGGCTGGATCGGAAGCATCCTTGAGCGAACCTGGACCGGCGACCAGTTCACAGCCGCCATCATGGAACGCAAGCGCATCGCAAATATCACTGCGGACTTCATGCGCGATTTCGATTTTCTACTGACCCCCACAACCGCAAGCGCGGCCTTTCCAATTGATACCTACGGTCCCGACAAGATTGCTGGGCATATGCTGCCACCGTCGGCCTGGGTTCCGTTTTCCGCGCTCGCCAATTTCACCGGGTTGCCTGCCGCCTCGGTGCCCATTGGTTTCACCCAGGATGGCAGACCGATCGGACTGCAGATCATGGGGCGCCATCTGGACGACAAGGGCGTCCTTAGTCTTAGCGCCATTGTGGAGAAGCTCTTTGCGCAAGACCGTAGCTCAACGCCATCGGTCTGACCCGAAAGGGCTGCCGCGATTGATTAGGGCACAAAACAGATATCTGTCGCGAAGTCTAAAAATCTGAAGGGCAGCTTCGTCCGCTTCTCTGCGATCTCATCACGGGCTTCGCTGCGCGGTGCCTTAGGGGCGGCTTCGGCGAATGCTGCCGCGCAGCATGGTGACAGACCGAACGGCGGCTCTGGGCCGCTCGCGCGACTAACCGGGTTCCAGTTGTGCTGACACCCAAAATGCACGACGACAGATCGCCGGAATCGCGAGAGCGAACATTGGTTCGCTTTGCAATAAATGTTCCGCCCGGAAGTCCTGAGCGGGCTAAAGCACCACCTGTCGGCGGCACAATGCTGGAGCGGTTAGACTACCTGCTCTCTCAACTGCTTAAATTACTGTCGGCACGAGAACCCGGGCGATCCTCTCCCTCACTCTTCCCGGTTCAGAATAACTCCCTCTTCGCGCCAGTTCAGGCCAGAGAGCACTTCGCCGGAAACCATATCCACCGTGGTGCGCCGCTTCATCGCCATTTGCCGAAGCACGCCATAGGCTTCCTTCTCTGACTGGCTGTCGGTCAGCATGATTGCAAGCTTGGCACGCTCGACAAGGCGGCAGGATTCGAGCTTGGCCTGCATACGGGCCAGATTTTGCCGGAGGCGCTGCTCTCGCCGGTGATTATTGACCGCCGCCAACAGGTTGGTGAGGATACCAAAGGGCCGGATCGGCAGCCCGATCACCGCATTCACCCGCAAGTGCAGCAAGCGGTCGATCGATAGCGGGTTTTCGTAATCGATGACCGCGATCAGCACGGGCGAATGATCATCCGCCTGCCAGTTGAAGGTGAGCCGGCTTTCGATCAGCCGGTCGAGCATGACAAAGACGATGTCGACGTCTTCCGCATAGGCAGCAGGCGGCGGCCAGATCTCATTGACATGGCAACCGATCCTTTCCAGATGCGAACGAAGTGCCTGATCGCCGCCATTTTCGGGTTGGACAAGAACGATCTTGAGGAGCCGCAGATCCTTGATCAGAACCGGGTTTTCCTTGTCGCTGGCCAAGGGCTCACTTCGTCCGACGTGCATTTCAGACCCTTTTGCCCTCGGCGCGCGTGCGCCCTGTAATCGCTCTCAATCTATTTTCACCCGATGTTCAGATGGTCATGTCCATTCTGGCGTGGCGATTGCCGCGTCTTGGTCTTCGCTGGCCAAGGAATAGGTCGTCCGGTATGGGTCCGGACGAATGGCGGCATCCGTCTGGTCGACGATGTCGAACTGCCCATCGCTGCGGGCGATGCCGATCTTGGGCCAGACATGGCAATGCAGATTGGACGGATCGATGGAAATCCGGCCCTGCAAAGCGTCGAATGAGGCGTCCAGAATTCCCGCGCGGATCGAGTCCATATTGTCGGTGCTGCCAGTTCTCATGGCCTGCGCGACCATGTGGGTCTGGGTATAGGCGGCATCCCAGCACATATTGGCCGCTGGCGGTTCACCCATCGCTGCCTCGTAGCGCGCCAGCATCGCGATATTTGCCGGATTGGTTTGCGAGGCGAAATATGTCGCAGCGGTTATATGGCCCTCGGTTGCAGCAGTGCCGATCTCCTGAATGTCGGCCTCGCTTGTCGTCAGGCTGCATACCATCGCCCGGCTGGCATCTAGCCCATGCCCCTTATAGGCGCGGTAAAAATCGAGATTGGATTGGCCAACGAAGTTGTTGAAGATGATTTCCGGCGCGCAGCGCAGGATATCCTTGATCAGACTGTCGAATTCCGCCGGGGATGCCGTATCGCTCAGATAGCGTTCCCCCAGCACCTCGCCGCCGCCCGAGCGGATCAGATCGCCCATGATGCGGCCGGATTCGCGCGGCCAGACATAGTCGGAGCCGACAATATATATACGCGGCGCATGATGCTTCAGAAGATATTGCGCCAGAAAGACGCTGTTCTGATTGGGCACGGCGCCGAAATAAATGATGTTTTCGGAATATTCGAAGCCTTCATATTGCGCCGGATAGCATAAAAGGCCCGCCGCCCTTTCAAGCACGTTCAGAACGGCCTTGCGCTGGCTTGAGGTATAGCACCCCAGGATCACCTTGATCTTGCCGTCCGACAAAAGATCAGCAGCCATGGCCTGATAGGCTGCGGGCACTCCCGCCGGATCACGGTAGACCGGCACCAGCTCGCGACCGTTGATGCCACCGGTTTGATTTATCTCGTCGATGGCAAATGTGGTTGCCGCCAGCATGCTGCGCTCAGTCACGGCGGTCCAGCCAGTTTGCGAGAACATGACCCCGATATGGACCGAATCTTCTCGTTTCATTCTGCGCAACCCCTTCCTTCAATTATGCGGTGATCTGGAATTCAAATTTCCCCAGTGCCACGGATCTTCAGGCTGCAAGTTCGACGCTAGGCGCGGGTTGCAAAACGGGTCAAGGATCTGCGAACCCGCTGCCCTGGCAAACCTTGGAATTTTGTGGATTGCCTTGTGCTTGTGCAGTTTGCCCGGGGCACAGGCGGCGGGTTACCCAGCCGCCCAGGAAGTGTCAGGCGGCTAGTTTCACCCGCTCCTTGGCCTCAAGGCTGAGCACCGCCAGTGACTTGCCCCAATAGGGTGCCACCCGGCGCTTCATCATCTCGCGGAACTGCCGCGTGGTATTGGCCAGCAATTCGCCATTACCCCAGTCAAGAATGACACCATATTGCCGGACGCAATCCATGACATTCAGCTCTTTCGCGCGATAGCCGGCGGCAATGGCTTCCGGGTCCGCGTCAAGCCAGCCCAGTCGGGCACCGGCGATCCTGGCGCGCTCGACAGCAGTTGCCGTTTCGTCGACTTCGTATTCGGCAAGGTCGGGATCAATGACGCGGATGACGACGCCATAGTCGATGCGTGCGCGCTCGACGCTGACATATTCGTCGGCCACATCCTCGCAGACCAGTTTCGGATCGCGCATCAGCGGATCGCCAACCCCGCCGCCACCCGCCGAGGGACGGGTGAAGACGTCATCCAACTCGATCGGCAGGTTCGAGAAGATCGAGCCAAGATAGCGCTCTTTCTCGGTGCCCTTGTTGAGCCAAACCCCGTGCGGGATCGAGGGAAGGCCGCCCCACATCCCCCAGGTGACCGAGCGCTCGCGATCGCAGCAATAGGAGACGACGATGCGCTCGCCCTCGAAGACTGAGCCGCCTTTTTCCGCGCCGAGTCCGCCCCGCGCTTCGCCGGGACCGGCAGAGTCCTGCACGAAATCGTGGCACTTGGTCAGGACTGGGGCCAGCCGCTCCTGTCCCTCCAACGGCTGGACGCCGTATTGCGCACCAAAGACAGGGGCGGTGGCGTTGAAGCCGTCGCGACCGTTGCGCCCGCCCCAACCACCGGCCATCCAGTCATACCACATGAAATAGGGACGGCCCTGAATGCGGGTATCGCGGCCACCGACCAGCAGATATTCGAGGTTGAAGGCGCAGCCCATAGTCCGCTCGGGCATGATATCCGCCCAGAGCCCAAAGACCGAGTTCATCAGCTTTTCGAATGGGCCCGAGCAGAAACCGGCGCAGGGGCTGGGCCATTCCGCGTTGACCACGGTTCCGGGCTCGCCGACATTGACCGTCACCGCCCGATACAGGCCGGAATTCAGCGGCAGGTCTGGGAACTGGTATTTCGTGCCCGCGACAATCCCAGCGAAAGAGCCACCATAGGCCGCATTGAGGAAAGTCGAGATCTGCGGATGCGATCCGGACAAGTCGTAATGTGCGTGATTGCCCTCGATGGTGAACTTGATCTTGATCGGGATCAGTCCCTCTTCGAGCTTGGGGTCTTGATCAATGTAATCCTCGGCATACCAAGTGCCGTCGGGCAGTTCGGCCAAACGGTTGCGCATCAGCACCTCGACCCAGTCCTGCACTTCGCGGAAGGCAATCTTGATGGTCTCGACGCCGTATTTTTCGCAAAGCCGCAGGATTTCGCGCTCGGCCACGGCGGTTGCCTCGGCCTGAGCCTGCATGTCACCGATCACATCGCCCGGATTGCGGGTATTGGCCGCGATCATCTTGGCCACATCCTCAAGCCAGACGCCCTTGCTCCAGATGCGGACCGGGGTGATGCGCAGCCCTTCGCCCATATGATCCAGCGCAGTGATGTTGAACGAGCCGGGCGTGGCGCCGCCCATATCGGCCCAATGGCCATTGGCCTGCGACCAGCCGATCAACTCGCCCTTGTAGAACATCGGGCGCAGGATGCGCGTATCGTTGAAATGGCTGCCACCCCGGAAAGGGTCATTGATGATGAAGACATCGCCGGGATTGATGTCATCGCCGAATTCTTCGATCACTGCCTTGCAGGTATAATGCAGGGTGCCCACATGCGCGGCGATATCGCCGGTGCCCTGCATCACCAGATTGCCCTCGGGATCGCTGAGGCCAGACGAAAAGTCGCGGCAATAGATCACGAAGGAATAGCAGGTGCGCAGAAGTTGCTCGGCCATCTGGTCGACGATATTGACGAAGGCGTTGCGCAGCACCTCGAAGGTGATAGGGTCGAGTTCGGACTTGAACTCGGTCAGCCGCTTTTCGGCGGGCGGCGGGAATTGGATGCCCTTGTCGGACAGGGTCATGAGTTGCTTTTTGCCGGTCATGCCGGTCGTCCTCCTTGTTGATGACGGGGGCGCTTATGCCGCACCGAGCTTGATCTGGATGTTCAGCCATTCGTCGATATAGGCCACATCGCCGGGCGGGATGACGGTGGTTGAATCGAGCTGGTCGATGATCGCGGGACCCTTGATGGTGACGCCTGCGGGCAGCGTCTCGCGGTCATAAAGCTGGGTGATCATGGCGGCGGGATGGTCGTGGAACCAGGCCTCGCGGCTGCCTTTGGGCACCGCCTTCGCGTTCGGGTCGATTGCGACCTTGGGGAAGGAGGGCTTTGGCGTCACGCCAATGGCACGCACGGTCAGGCGGTAGATCTCGACCGGGAAATCCTCGCGGCGGAAGTTATGGGCCTTTTCATATTCGTTATGGAAGATGGCCAAAGCCTCATCCATCGTGGTGATCTGGCCCGGAACCGGAACCGCCAGCGAGCGCCATTGACCCCGATAGCGCATGTCGACGAAACGCTGGAAAGTCATGTCTCCCTCGGCGACGCCATCGCGTTGCAACCGGTCGCGTCCCTCAAGTTCGAGTTTCCCGAAGGCCGCCTCGACATCGGTGGGCTCGGCCGAGGCTGCATCCTCGAAATACATCTGGGTGACGTCATGCTGGACATCGACCAGCATGCAGCCCACTGCCGAGGTCACGCCGGGATTGGGCGGAACGATCACCACCGGGATATTGAGTTCGCGGGCAATATCAACACCATGCAGCGGTCCGGCCCCTCCGAAGGCGACCAGCGCGAAATCGCGCGGATCATGGCCTCGGGCGATCGAGATCAGGCGCACGGCATCGGCCATATTCGCATTGGCAACACGAAGCGTGGCCAGCGATGCCTCGACCAGATCGAGATCCAGCGGCTTGGCGATCTTCTGCATTGCCCCAAGCGCCGCCTCGCGGTTCAGGGATTTCTTGCCACCGGCCAGGGTCGTGCCGACGCGCCCCAGAATGATATTCGCGTCGGTATTGGTCGGCTCGCTCCCGCCCGCCGCATAGCAGGCCGGTCCCGGCACCGAACCGGCCGATTGCGGGCCGTTACGCAGCGATCCGGCCTTGTCGAGCCAGGAAATCGAGCCGCCGCCCGCGCCGATGGTCAGCACCTCGATCGAGGGGAAACAGATCGGATGGCCCCAATCCACCTCCCATTTGTCGGTCATGCGCAGATGACCGTTCTCGGCCAGCGAGATATCCGCCGAGGTGCCCCCCATATCGAGGCCGATGGAGTTCCGATAGCCGCAGAGTTCGGCGAAATATTTGCTGGCAATCGCCCCGGCGGCGATGCCCGAAGCCGCAAGGCGCGCGGCATATTTCTCGGCGGTCGCCGGCGTCATCACCCCGCCGCCCGAATGCAGCAGCAACACATCGGCCTGATAGCCGGCCTCGGTCGTCCGGCGGTCGATGTCGCGCGCATAGGGACGGATGATCGGGGCGAGAATCGTATTCGCCACGGTGGTCGAGAAACGGTCATCCTCGAAGATTTCAGGATGGGTTTCATGCGAGGTCGAGATGGCGATATCCGGCCCCAGAACCTCGGCCAGAATCTCGGCCATGCGCTGTTCATGCACGCCATTCACATAGGCATTGATGAAGCATACCGCGACGGCATGGACCTGACGCTTTTTCAGGATGCGCGCGATCTCGCGGGCGCGCTCCTCGTCCAGCGGCTCGATGATCTCGCCCCGGTAGTTGATCCGTTCCCGAACGGCGAAACGGTCGCGGCGGCGCACATAGGGCGGGGTTCCTTCCTTATAGGCGTCCCACGGGTCCTCGCGGGTGCCCCGGCCGATTTCCAGAACATCCCGGAACCCTTCGGTCGTCACCATGGCGACCGGCTTGAAATTGCGCGTGATCAGCGCATTGGTCGCGACGGTCGTGCCATGGGTGAAAAGATCGACATCATGCCAGTCGATATTTGCCGCTTCGGCACCGTTCATGATGGCGTCGATTGGGTTGGCGGTGCTGGGGACTTTCGCCACCGTCTGGTTGCCTTCGGTATCCAGTACGAAAACATCGGTGAATGTTCCGCCGACATCGATTGCCAGTCGGGCACGCGCATGTTTCAACGTCGGACCAGCGTCCGCTCCGTCCATACTCATGATGAGTTTCCTTTCGATCCGCGTCGCGCAAACCGATGGCAAGGGACGGAAAACGTCCGATGCGGGCATGCGCGACCACGCTGCTGTGAAGTCGTTGGGGGGAGTTGGAGCCGCCGGGTGCTTCGGGCGCTTGGCGGCGTGATGCATTCGATTCTGAATGCGTAATTTGACAGTAGGGGAAGATTATTCAGATAGGCAAGTGTTTTTTAAAAGGCGGATGCGATTGTTGAATTTCCCGTATTATTTGAATTAAATCAGCAGCTTGGCGGCGCTAATTCTTTTAGGTGATCGCAAATGGCGGTCTCGGGAACGCCGGAAAGTATGGGCGGCCGCCGGTTTCGGAAACTGCCCTATTCGGTATAATTCTGCCGGATCGAGGGCAGAAAACCCTGACTGGTCCGATCAAAACCTGCGCGAATTTTACGCGCAACGGAAACGTCCTGCCTAAACGCTGATCCTTGCCCGGCGCGGCGAGAAGGACGAGGGGTGAAAACTTCGCGCATCGGAAAAATCCTGTTGACCGGTCGGGTGCCGATGGCGGATGCGACAGGAGAAGGAACGGGCGCAAATCAGCTCTCGTCTGCCAAGCCCGAAACTTCGCTGGCCAATGCGCTGCCGCTTTGATTGCGGATACCGCCCGGCCAGCAGGCACAACAAGGTGCCATTTCAGCCCAAAATCACTAGGCACAATATCGTGCCGCCAGCAGTGTCGCGCCCACTCTGATCGGGAAGAGCCGGTGCCGTGACAGGGTTCGTGTCTATTGGGAAAAATATGGCCTTTTCGGGGTTCGGGCCCCGGAAATCAGGCCGACCGGAATGCCGTCTCCAGAAAAATTTGAAAACAGGGAGTCCACCATGAAAGACATGCAACGCAGACATTTCCTGGGCCTGGGTGCTGCAGGCCTTCTTGCAACCCCCTTCCTTGCGCGCCCGGCTCTGGCCGCGGCCGACAAGATCCAGATTGCGGGAATTCACGACGCATCGGGCGGGATCGACATCTATGGACGTCCGATGATCAACTGCCTCAACCTCGCGGTGGACAAGCTGAATGCCGCCGGCGGCGTCCTTGGGCGCGAGATCGAACTGGTCAATTATGATCCGCAATCGAATATGCAGCTTTACGCGCAGTATGCGACCGAGGCGGCGACGCGACAAAGGGCGGCGGTGGTTTTCGGCGGCATCCTCTCGGCCTCGCGCGAGGCGATGCGCCCGGTGCTGGACCGTTACCGGACGCTGTATTTCTACAGCCTGCTTTACGAAGGCGGTGTCTGCGACCGGAATACCTTCTGCATGGGATCGACCCCGGGACAGACACTTGAAAAATTCACCCCCTATGTGATGCAGAAGTTCGGCGGCAAGAAGGTTTACGTACTGGCGGCCGACTACAATTACGGCCAGATCACCACGCGCTGGATCGAGAAATTCGTCCGGGAGAATGGCGGCGACGTCGTCCGGGCCGATTTCTTCCCGCTCGATGTCAATGATTTCGGCTCGACCATACGCCAGATTCAGGCACAAGCGCCCGATATCGTCATGTCGGTTCTGGTGGGCGGCGCCCATAACGCCTTTTACCGCCAATGGCTCGCTTCGGGGATGAAGGACAAGATCCCGATGGCCTCGACGACCTTCGGCATCGGCAATGAGCAGGTGCTGACCACCTCCGAAGAGCATGACGGGATCATCGTGTCTTATGCCTATTTCGACGGGATCAAGTCGCCGGAAAACGAAGCGTTCAAGACCGAATATTACGCGAAATTCGGCGACAAGGCCGACGCGATCACCGAAGGCGGCGCAATGACCTATCACGCCGTCAACCTGTGGGCGAAAGCGGTCGAGATGGCGGGCACGATCGAACGTGACCCGGTGATCGAGGCGCTGGAGACGGGCCTTTCCTTCTCGGGTCCGGCGGGCGTGACCACGATCAACGCCCAGACCCATCACAACACGCTCGACAGCTATATCGCCGAAGTGCGCGCCAACAACTACGTCGTTCTCGAAAGCTTTTCACAGCAGCCCCCCAGCGACACGCTGGCGGTCTGCGACCTCGGGGCGAACCCGAATGACGCGACGCAATATGTCGTCGAAGTGCCGGAGATCGCCGGCTAGCGCCTCTGGGCCGGAGCGCCGGTAGGCGCTCCTATAGCCGCGCTGAGCCACGCATCCGCAATCGGAGAGCCTTTCATGGACTATGTCGCGATTATCCTTCTTCAGACCACGATCAGCATTGCCAATCTGGTGCTGATCAGCGCCGGTCTTGCCGTCATCTTCGGCATGATGCGCGTGATCAACTTCGCCCATGGCGAGTTCCTGATGCTGGGCGGTTATACCGCCGTCATCGCCGCTCAGCATGGCGTGCCGCTGCTGCTGTCCTGCTTCGTGCTGGCACCAATTCTGGTCGGGCTGGTTGGGCTGGTCGTGGAATATCTGGTGATCCGCCATCTTTACGGGCGGCTGCTGGACACGATGCTGGCCACCTGGGGCGTCAGCCTGATCCTGATCGGTCTTGTCACCGTCAGTTTCGGCAATTCCGTCTCGGGGATTTCGACGCCCTTTGGCAGCGTCGCCATCGGGCGCTTCACAATCGGCCTTTACGAATTGTTCCTTGTCGCCGTCACCATCGCCTTGGTCGTCGCCGGATATCTGGTCATGCGCTTCAGCCGGATCGGGCTGATCGCGCGGGCAACGATGCAGGACCGCGAGATGGCTGAAGCGTTGGGGATCAACCAGCGCGCGGTCTATCGCGCCACCTTCGTCACCGGCGCGGCGCTGAGCGGGTTTGCCGGGGCGTTGATCGCACCAATCGCCGGCGTGGTTCCGACCATCGGCGCTTCATATCTGGCTAAATGCTTCATCACGGTGATCTCGGGCGGCCCGGCCATTATCGCCGGAACGCTGTCTGCCTCGGGGCTCTTGGGCGGCGTCAATGTGATCATGACCTTCCTGTCGACCCCGGTTCTGGCCGAGGTGGCGCTGCTGGCGACGGCGGTCATCCTGCTACGGGTCTTGCCGCAGGGGATCACCAGCAAATTCTTCCGGAGATCGCAATGAAGTACCCAACCGTGACTTCGGGCCGCCTTGGTATGGCGGCAATGATCCTTGCCGCCGCATGGGCGCTGATCGTTGTGCCATCGGGCGGGGACATGACGCTGATCCTGTCTGGCTCGATCTATTGCGCCTTCGCCATCCTCGCGCTTTCACTGGCGCTGATCTGGGGATTTTCCGGCATTCTCAGCTTTGGCCAGACCGCGTTTTTCGGGATCGGCGGCTATGCCTATGCGGTGCTGGCGCTGAATATCGGCGATACAACCGCCGCGGCGCTGCTCGCGATCCTTGTCGCGGCGGCCGTGGCGGCGGCGATCGGCTATTTCATGTTCTGGGGCAGGCTGGGCGATGTCTATCTGGGCGTCATCACCCTTGTCCTGTCGCTGATCCTCTATCGCTTCATCAACCAGACCTCGGGCAGCGAATGGAAGATCGGCAAAGCGCCACTTGGCGGGTTCAACGGCATTCCCTCGACCCCGATCCTGACCGATCTGCAAGGCGCACCGCTCTGGCCCGAGCAGATCTATGTGCTTTGCGTGCTGGCTTTGATCCTGTCCTATGTCATCTGCCGGTTACTGCTGGCGACCGGTTTCGGCCGGGTGGTGGTGGCCCTGCGCGAAAACGAGCTGCGTGCCGAATTGCTCGGCTATGACACCCGGCTTTACAAGCTGGGCGCATTCTGTATCTCCGGGGGGCTTGCCGGGCTGGCGGGCGTGCTTTTCGCCAATTGCGTCTTTGTCAGTCCGAATATGTTCAGCCTTGCGACGAGTTCGCAATTGCTGGTCTGGGTGATCGTCGGTGGGCTGGGCACGCTGGCCGGGCCGGTTATCGCATGCTTTCTGCTGCTGGCCTTTTCCAATTGGCTTGGCACGCTGAATGCGGGGGCATGGCTGGACCCGAATTTGGTGATGGGGCTGGTACTGACGCTGTTCGTGCTCGTGCTGCCCAAGGGCATCCTGCCCTTGATGCAGGCCGGTTGTGACCGGCTTCTGGCAGTGGTGCGGCACCGCAGCACCGCCGCCAAGGTCATGGCGCAGGAGGAAATGTGATGGGCGGCAATTACCTGCTGGAGGCCCGCAATCTGACCATGCGCTTTGGTGGTGTCGTCGCCGTGCGCGATGTCAGCCTGTCGCTGCGCGAGGGCGAGCTTCATTGCCTGATCGGACCGAATGGTGCCGGAAAATCCACGTTCTTCCGCATGCTGTCGGGCCAGCATCGCCCAAGCTCGGGCGAGGTGCTGTTCAATGGCCGGTCGATCATCGGCCAGGGCAGTGCGCGGATCGCCCGCGCCGGCATGGGCATCAAGACTCAGGTGCCTTCGGTCTTCAATTCGATGACCGTGCGTGAAAACGTGATGTTGGCGGCATCGCGGGAGCTGAGTTCGGTGCTGGCGAAGAAGCGTTGCGACGAGGTGATGGAGCGCATCGGGATCGGCCATCTTGCCGCGGCAAAGGTCGGTATTCTGGCACATGGGCAACGGCAGCTGGTCGAGCTAGCCACGGTCATTGCGCCTTCGCCATCGCTGATCCTGCTTGATGAGCCGGCCGCGGGCATGACCGGCGACGAAGTCGATCGGCTGGGCGATCTGCTGATCGAGCTGGCCCGAAGCTGCTCGGTGATCGTGGTCGAACATGACATGGCGTTCATCCGGCGGATTGCCCGCAGCATCACCGTCTTCAATCAAGGCTCGGTGCTGATCGAGGGGCCTGCCGATCAAGTCCTGTCGGATCAGCGCGTCCGTGATGTCTATCTGGGTAAGGAGGTGGCGTGATGCTGGATCTTGTCGGAGTGCATTCGGGCTATGGCCAGATCCCGATCCTTCGCGACATTACCCTCAATGTCTCCGAGGGCGAATTCGTTGGCATCCTCGGCCATAACGGCATGGGGAAAACCACGCTGTTGATGACAGTCAGCGGGGCGCTGCCAGCTACCGACGGCCATATTGCGCTGAATGGTAAGGAGATAACCAGCCTGCCAGTACATCAGCGGGCCAGGATGGGACTGGGCTATGTCAAACAGGGCAGGCGGATTTTCCCACGCCTGACGGTGCGCGAGAACCTGCAGGCGGCCTGTCTGGCAGGCGGCCAGCCCTTGACGCGGGCCAATGAGATGCTGGCGCTGTTCCCGCGTCTTGTTCCCATTGTCGATCGCCCTGGGGGCGTTCTTTCCGGAGGAGAGCAGCAGATCTTGGCGCTGGCCCGCTGTTTGTGCGCCGCGCCGCGTCTAGTGATGCTGGATGAGCCAACCGAAGGGATCCAGCCCTCGATCCGCGAAGAGATCGTTGAGGCGCTTTTGATGCTGCGTAACCGACTGCGCTTGACGATGCTGCTGGTTGAGCAGAACGAGGCGTTTCTTGGAGCGCTATGCAGCCGCAATTACTGCCTTGAAAAAGGCCGGCTGGTGGCCTGACCGATGGTGCCGAACCATGCTGTCATCAAGGTCTTCTGCTTCGTGCCTGACCGACAGCTTTACAGCACGCGGCACCGCAGCATTGATGAAGGGTTAGCGGCCGGTATGGGCCGGCCCGTCCTAGCGGCAGGGCAGGAAGCTCACCTCAGCCAATTGCTGTGACCGCGGCATGTTGCTCGGAGCCCATCGCCGACATCTGATCTGGCCGCAGCATGGCCGACTTGTGTGTCGGCCCAGCAGAAGTCCCGACCCTTCACCGCGCCGAGAAGGACCGCCCTGATTACTGCAAGGCGGCACTGGTGAAGCTGTCTGGATTTGCCTTGTGAACCGGCGATCTACCACAGCTTAACAGGGGCTGCTCGGACTGGCTCTTCCATGAGGTCGTTGAGTGTCTTCATACTGAAGAACTGGTGGCAGATTTCGGGAAGTTTAGCCCTTTCCTGAATCTGCATTTGCATTTGCCGCGCAAGGAAGTTGCCCTCCTTTTGCAGTTCCGAAAGTTGATCCTCCTCTTTGAACCGTTCGACTGAATGGAAATCATATGATTTTTGTAGCTCATCCATCTCCTTTTGATACTCCGTATCCGTAACCTCAGCGCATTCGGGAGTTTCTTGCTCGCCAATCTGCTGGGCGGCATTAGCTGAAATGCAGCTCCTCCTGCGCTCCGTCAATTCGGTCATCTTGGCCGCCCTTGAAGCCAGAATACCATTTCTGGTTTCGATTTCTCTTTGGGTGTCGTCCTCTTGCAGCCTGTTTTTCTTAAGGCCCTCGATCGCTTTTTCGTAGCTTCCGATCATGAAATCGTCGGACCGGTCGAGAACATAGCAGGCCGGATAAGCAAAGAAGTCAACAAGGGGCGCCATTGTCGCCGTTACGACGAGGGTGATGATGGCACCAACGGTTAGCCCTGAGGCGAAGCCCCGCCCCTCGCCATCACCAGCCGAACCGCCATTCCCATTATCGGACAAAACACACCCTCCTGAGGCCGTGCCAAAAGGCTGCTTGTCTATGGACCGTCCGTCAAAGAATATTTCGGGCTTGAGGACGCCTTTGCCCGCCTTCGAGGGCGCAGCTCGTGACGAACTTCAAATCCGTGGCCAAGGTGGAGAACCGGATTTTCTTACTGATCGACGAAGGCGGCTTCGTCCGCACCGATGAGGAACGGTTCCACGCCCAGCAGTGAAACAGGGGAGCGGGTCCGCCAGATAGACCAGACCAACCCGCTCCATCGTCACCAGATCGTCCGGCCGAAACGTTTCGATGCGCGCAGGGTCTCATTGCGCGCGACCGCGCCGGGGTGGCAGTGATGCCACCGGAGATGTTGCAGGCGTGCACGAGGCTGAAATCCGCCCCCGGCTTATCTAATCGAATTACACTAACGCGCTGTCATGTAACGGATAAAGACTAGTTCTATCGGAAGCGCTCCGTGCTATGGTTTTATTCTCATATAGCCGTTGCGAGGACAGATGCCGACTTTCTCCGAAATGGAATTCGACCAAAAGATGGCAGAGATAAGAGAGTATCTTGTCGAAGCATGCCAGTTTAAGGGGATACCCTTACAACAGCTGGCAGAAGCTGCATCTAGGGTTAATGAAATGGACCCGATGCGCTACGTCTTCGATGATGGTGGTAATGGTGCTCGTGCTGAGTTCCACAGGCTGCTAACCGAATCCGGCATGAGTGATGAAAATATCGAAGAGCTCGGTCATATCTTTTACACGATGCAATATGACCGGTTCGGCGATTTTTTCAGCAAGCTCGTCTATAACGTCTACACTCCAGGTCCAGTTATCAGCACTCCGCCTCCGGGCGGCGAAGCTTGGGATGGGGGTCAGAGGATGCTCTTGGGTGATTTCGACTTCGAGAATGTCCTAGGTGACCCTGATGACGATACAAATGTCACCCGCCATCGAATCGAAAACCCCTGCATGTTGACAGTGGTGGGGCCGGAAGGCGCTCCTGTCGACTATGCCATTCCGGGTTGGTCATGTGTTCTTGCCGGGATTATCGTGGCAGCGGCGGCGATCGGTGATTCAGCTCTTGGCTTCCTCGATCGTGTAGTTGATGGTTTCCGAAAGACGGGCCGCGAATTGAAACGCTTCGCGAAGAAGGCTGTCAAGTTGATAAAGAAACTGTTCTGAAGCAGCCATCCTGAGAGGTTTCCGGGATGAACATCCGTACCGCCCAATAGACCAGCCCCGCCCCTACAGCCCTATACGGAAAGAGCGGGGCGGGGCTGGTCGGATCACCGCGGGCTACATGCTGTGATCCATACCCCTGTCCTGGTGTCTCAGTTCGCGCGCCTGTTCGCCCTTCCGCTCCTGGCCGGCCAGAACCTCCGCCACCCGCGTCACCACGGCCGGCAGTGCCACCCGGATCTCGCGGACGACCTGCGAATTTTTCCGGGTTTCCGCCGCCTCGACCGCATTCCACAGCGCCGCCCGATCCTGCATCCAGGCCGGCTCATCGGCCGGGGTGAGTGTTTCGACGGGAGCCGTGCCAGCGCCTCTGGATCCACATTGGCCGACTCGACCATCTGGCGTCCATTTCTCAGGGAAATCTCTACCCGTGCTTCCGTGTGAATTGGTGCGTTTGCTATACAAGCCCGGAACCGCGCTGCAATGCAATGCAATATTGGGAATGCTGTGACGCGCGCGGCGGAGAGGACACCATGACCCAGTTTCGCAACTGCCGCGAATGGCCGTAAAGTCCGCTTCACCGACCGTCATCGGCTCGAAATGCTGCGCCACGTGTCGAACGGCCGCATCGGCGAATGCCGCCGTGCGGCATCGGCGATGCTCGACCGGCGACTCTGGGCCGATGCGACCTTTCGCAAAACGACGCTTTAAGACACATACGGCCTGAGAGGCGTGGTGCTCAAACAAACAGACATCAAGGCCGCAGGGTCTAACGGCAAGTCGCGCCATCAGGTCACGCCGGCCCTCAACAGCACCGTGACGGCGCTGTCGAAATGCTCGCCGATGGCGGCTTCGGCGCGGCCGGGATCCTGGGCGAGGATCGCGGTCGCAATGCGCTCGTGACAGCGGATATTCTCCTGTCGGTTCTCGTAGGTCGCGCGCGAGCGCCAGCCGATCGCCCAGGTTTGCCGGGTGATGACGCGGAAACTGTCCACGAGGATGGAATAAAGCGCATTGCCCGAGGCACGGGCGATGATCTCGTGAAAGCGGATATCCAGTTCCATGATGGTCTCGGGGGCATTCTCTTCCAATGCCTCGAACATCTGCCCCACCACATCCAGTAACTCGCGCGCTTCGGCATCACTGCGCCGCAAGGCAGCGAGACTGGCCGTGCGCAACTCCAATGTGCGGCGGACGTCGAGTATCTGCTGGATGCTCAATTGCCCGGTATAGACCGTGTGATCTAGAATCATGCTCAGAGCATCGGCATCGGCGGCGGCCACCCGCGCACGGCGGCCATTGCCGACTTCGAGAATGCGCAGGGCAGCGAGCCCGCGCAACGCCTCGCGCGCGATGGTGCGCGACACATCCAACTCTGTGGCCAATGCGGCTTCGGAGGGCAGAACATCTCCTGAAACCAGCTTCTTGTCGCGGATCAGGGTGCGAATGTCCCGCATCACCCGCTCGACCAGGCCGGAGGATTTCAGTTGATCACCTTTGCTGGATTGTATGATAGGTTTATTCATTTAGTCGCACAGCCACGCTGATTTCTGTTGCCAAAAGATAGCATTCCGTCTTAACGGGATGAAGTCATATCTGTGTCGCACCGGATTCGAGGAGGAACCGGTGCCCGCGCCGGGCAGTCGTCCGGGAGTCGCGGGCGCTGGGGTGGTCTTTGCATGCCGATCAGTGGCGGCACAGCGCAGGTGCGAGGGGAGGCCGACCAGAAATGAAGATCACCGCCATACGGACCTATCGGGTCGAGGAATTCGCCAACGTCCTTTGGGTCCATATCGAAACCGATGCCGGGATCACCGGCCTGGGCGAGACCTTTTACGGTGCCGAGGCCTGCGAGGCGCATATCCACAACACGCTGGCGGTGCGGCTGCTGGGCCAGGACCCGCTGAAGATTGAGCTTCTGCACAAGGAAATGATCTCGCTGCCGAATGCGCAAGCCTCGACCGGGGTCGAATACCGTGCGGCTTCGGCGGTGGATATCGCGCTGTGGGACATTTTCGGAAAGGTCGCCGGCCAGCCGGTCCACACCATGCTGGGCGGGCAGAGCTGGGATCGGGTCCGCGTCTACAATACCTGTGCCGGTACCCGCTATGTGCGCACCAACAAGATCAAGCCGGTCGATACGTGGAACCTGAACACCGAACCGTCGCCCTATGAGGACCTCGACGGCTTCATGACCCGGGCCGGCGAATTGGCCGAAGATCTGCTGGATCAGGGCATCACCGCGATGAAAATCTGGCCCTTCGATCCGGCCGCGATCGAGAACAAGGGCATGTTCATCACCGCTGAGCAGATGAAAACGGCGCTGAAGCCGTTCGAGTTGATCCGCAAGGCGGTCGGCGACCGGATGGAAATTATGGTCGAGCTGCACTCGCTGTGGAACCTCCCCGTCGCAAAGGACATCGCCCGCGCCATCGAGCCCTATGCGCCGCGCTGGTATGAGGACCCTATCCGGATGAATTCGCCGCAGGCTTTGGCAGAATTCGCGCGCTCCACGTCGGTGTGGACCTGCGCCTCGGAAACGCTGGGGTCGCGCTTCGCTTACAAGGACTACATGGATCGCGACGCCGCGCATGTCGTGATGGCCGACCTGTGCTGGACCGGCGGGCTGACGGAAGGCCGCAAGATCGCCGCCATGGCCGATACCTATCACCGCCCCTTCGCGCCGCATGATTGTATCGGCCCAGTCGGATTTGCAGCTGCCATCCACATGAGCTTCAGCCAGCCGAATACACTGATCCAGGAAAGCGTCCGTGCCTTCTACAAGGGCTGGTATCGGGAACTGGTGACCGAAGTGCCGCGCATCGAGGGCGGTTTTGTCTATCCGATGGAGGGGCCGGGCCTGGGCACCGAGCTTGTGCCTGCCTTCTTTGAGCGCAGCGACCTTACCACACGCCTGTCGGAGTTGGACCAATGAGCCTGAAACTGTTCGCTCTGACCGGGCGCACGGCGTTGATCACCGGCTCGTCCCGTGGGCTGGGCCGAGCCTTCGCCGAGGGGCTGGCGGGCGCAGGCGCCCGGGTGATCCTGAATGGCGTCGATGTTGCGCGGCTGGAAATCGCGGCGAACGATATGCGGGCGGCCGGCCATGACGTGCTGACCGCTGCGTTCGACGTCACCGACGAGACGGCCATTATCAACGCTTTCGAAGGTTTCGACGCCGAGGGCGTGGCGGTGGATATTCTGGTCAACAATGCCGGCATCCAGTTCCGCAAGCCGATGCTGGAGCTGGCCACCGCCGACTGGCGCCGGGTGATCGAGGCGAACCTGACCTCGGCTTTCGTGATCGGGCGCGAGGCAGCCCGGCGGATGGCGCCACGTGGACGCGGCAAAATCATCAATATCGGCTCACTGACCTCGGAACTCGCCCGTGCCACGGTAGCGCCCTACACGGTCGCCAAGGGTGGCATTAAGATGCTGACCAAGGCCATGGCCGCTGAATGGGGCGAGGCTGGCATCCAGGCCAATGCCATCGGCCCCGGCTACATGGTCACCGACATGAACGAGGCACTGCTGTCGAATCCGGATTTCGACGGCTGGGTCAAGGCGCGCACGCCAATGCGGCGATGGGGTCTGCCCGAGGAGCTGGCGGGAACCGCGATCTACCTCGCCTCGGACGCGTCCAATTATGTCTCGGGCCAGATCATCTATGCCGATGGCGGGATGATCTCGGTCCTTTGAACAGCCGCCGGCGGGAGGCCGGCAATCCATAAACATGGTCAACGGGAGGATGTGACCCATGGCAGTAATCAAGACCCTGACGGTGGCGCTGGCCGCCAGCCTGACCTTTGGCACCGCGGCTTTTGCACAGGAATTCACCGCGCGACTGTCGCTGGACGTGCAGGAAGGCAACCCTAAATATGTCGCGGCGGAGAACTTCGCCAACGCGGTGTCCGAGGCCACCGATGGTGCGGTGAAATTCCAGCTCTTCGCCAACGGCCTTTTGGGTGGCGAGGTGGAATCCGCCGAGGGGATGCGTCTGGGCTCGGTCCAGGCCGGCATCATCACCAGCTCGGTCTTCGCCACGTGGATTCCCGAGGTGCAGGTGTTGGACCTGCCGTTCCTGTTCCGGGACGACGCCCATGCCGCAGCGGCGAACGCGGTCCTGACAGAACGGCTTGCCTCGAAATTCGAGGAGCAGGGCTTCCATCTGCTGGGCTTTTCGATTAACGGCGCGCGTCAGCCGATGAGCACCTTCCCCGTCGATGCGCCAAGCGATGTCGCCGGCAAGAAGATCCGTGTGATCCAGAGCCCGATCCATATCGCCCTATGGGAGGCTGTCGGCGCCCGACCGGTGCCGATCCCGGCCTCCGAGGTCTATAACGCCATGCAGACCGGCGTCGTCGACATGTTTGACAACACGGCCACCAACTACCTGACCTTCCGATTCTATGAAGTGGCGCCGCATTACACTGATCTGCGCCATGTCTATGCGATGGGCAGCTGGGTCGTGGCGAAGAGCTGGTGGGATTCGCTGCCGGGCGAATATCAGCAATCCATCACCAAGGCCGCGACGGAAGTGCAGGCGGAGGCCGGGCCGTTGCTGGCCGAGGTCGATGCCGCATCGCTGGCCGAGACCGAGAAGCTGGGCGCCACCCTGCATGTCGTCAGCGACAAGCAGCCCTGGATCGAACTGATGGAACCGGTCTTGGCCAAGTTCGCGCCGCAAATCCCCGGTGCCGAAGAGACGATCGGAGCCATCAAGGCGATCGAGTGACGACCGATGATCGGGCGCAGCCCCTGCCGCGCCCGAACCGGCCCATCGTGACACCGGCAGCCAAGGAAAGGCATCCGTGATGCAGGACAATCCGATAATCAACCTGGAAACGGCTGGCGATCCCGTTCCCGCGACGGGCCTGCAGCGCCCGGCCCGCTTGGTGGAAGAGATCGCCGGAGGGATCGCAGTCTTCCTTCTGGTCGCGATGACCGCGGTGATCTTCGTCAGCGTGATCGCCCGCTACGCATTCAGCCAAGGCGTCCCTTGGAGCGAGGAATTCGCGATCTGGGGCTTTACTTGGTTGATTTTCATCGGCGTTGCAATGGGAATGCGGGGGCAGCGGCATGTCTCGGTCGAACTAGTGCTTGATCGGATGTCGCCAGGTCTGCGCCGCGTTGCCGAGTTCCTGCGTGATGTGCTGATCGCCTTGGCCCTGATTGCGCTGACCATCGCGGGCTATCAGTTGTCGAACATGGTCGGAGGCGTCAGCACCGCCCTGCGCTGGCCGAACGCGTTGCGCTATGCGGTGATCCCGGCCGCGGGCGCGTTGGCTCTATTCTTTTATCTGTCCGAACCCGTCCAGCCGCGCGCGATCCTGCGACGGGCCGCTGCGATTCTTTTAGGCGGTCTGCTCTGCATTGGGATGCAGTATCCGGCGCTGTCCCCCTTCGCGGGCATGTCGGCCAGCCTACTGATGCTCGTGACCTTCTTCATTGCCCTGGCGCTCGGCGTTCCCGTCGCCTTTTCGATGCTGCTCGGGGTGGTGATGACCACCTGGAGCGGCGGCCTGCTGCCCGCACCGGCCGTGATCCAGAACATGGTCGCGGGGTCGAGCAAGTTCATCCTGCTGGCGATCCCTTTCTTTCTGACCACAGGCTATCTCTTGAACATCGGTGGGCTGTCCGCGCGGCTCATCGATCTGGCGGTGGCACTGTTTGGACACTTCCGGGGTGGGCTGGCGCAGGTGAACGTGTTCAACAGCGTGTTGGTCGGCGGCATTTCCGGCTCCTCGGGCGCCGATGCCGCCAGCACCACCAAGGTGCTGGTGCCGCAGATGGTCAAGCGGGGCTATTCTCCCGCATTCTCCTGCGCGATCACGGCGGTGTCCTCTATCCTGCCGAACATTCTGCCGCCGGCCATCGCCATGCTGGTCTACGCCTCGGTGGCGAATGTCTCGATCGCGCAGCTGTTCGTTGCCGGGATCGTTCCGGGCTTGCTGATCGCCGCCGCCCTGATGTTCGTCAACAATGTCACTGCCCGTCGCCGGGGCTATGAGGCTTCGGGCATTCGTGCGCCGATGCATGTGGTCTGGCGCGCCTTCGTCCGCGCCTTGCCTGCTCTGGTCATCGCGGTCGCGGTGCTGGGCTGCATCCGCTTCGGCATCACCACCGCGACCGAGGCCGGGGTGATCGCGCTTGTCTGGGCGCTGGTGCTGGGCCAGTTCATCTTCCGCGAATGCACGTGGCGTGAGTTATACCGCTCGCTTGCCGATTGCTGCGTGGACAGCGCTCTGATCGGTTTCCTGATCGCGGCATCGGTGCCCTTCGCCTGGGTGCTGGTTGCCGAAGGACTTCCGCAAGATCTGATCGCCCATGCGAAGGATCTGGCGCTTGGCCCGTACGGCCTTCTGTTGATAATGGTGCTTACGCTGTTCGTGGCAGGGATGTTCCTCGACCTCACCCCCGCGATGCTGATCGCCGCCCCCTTGTTCCTGCCGCTGATGACTGCCGCCGGCTTCGACCCGATTCAGGTCGGCATCATCATGATCATCAACCTGCAACTGGGCGGGGTGACGCCCCCGGTAGGCATCCTTGTCTTTATTGCCTCGCAGATTAGCCAAACGCCAGCATCGGCAGTGTTCCGCGAGGTCGTGCCTTTCGTCATCGCCGTCGTTGCCGTGCTGGCTGCAGTCTGCATTTTTCCGGTGCTGTCGCTTGGTCTCTGGTCGCTGGTCGGTTGAAACGGAAAAAAGGGGTCAATCCCAGTCAGGTGACAGACTGGCAGGGGAAGCGATCCGTCCATCATGACGTGCAAGGTCATGAATGGTCCGCATTTCGAGATCGGAGAGCTTGAATGTTGATTTCCACCCAGAACTGACTCGGGTTTTCCATCGAGAATTGACCCACCTTGAGATTATGTTGGGCGGGTCATGACCTGGTCAAGGCATCGGTATCCTCCCTCTTCTTGCGTGTCGCGGCAGCCGAGCTTGCCTTGAAGCGGAAGCTGTCATTTCCTGTTTCGTGAATGTGGCAGCGGTGGGTTAGGCGATCGAGCAGCGCGGTGGTCATCTAGGCATCACCGAAGAGTGAGCCATCGTGGCGCCATCGGTCCGAGCCCGATGGCGAACGCCCATTCGCTGAAGCTGAGATTGGTGGTGATAATGACGCTGGTGCGCTCGTAAAGCTTGCTCAGGAGGTGGAAGAGCAAGGCACCGCCTGAGGGGCTGAACGGCGATATCCCAGCTCATCCAAGATCACGAGATCCTGCCGCATCAGGGTTTCCGCCAGCTGGCCGGTCCTGCCTCTCGCCTTTTCCTGCTCGAGCGTGTTGACTAGTTCTATGGTCGAGAAGAACCGAACCTTTCAGCGATGATACTCGATGGCCTGGATGCCGAGGGCGGTCGCGACATGGGTCTTCCCGGTGCCCGGCCCCCCGATTAAGACGATGTTCTCGGCGCCGCCCATGAACTCGCAGCGGTGCAGCTGGCGCACTGTCGCCTCATTGACTTCGCTGGCCGAGAAGTCGAAGCCAGACAGGTCCTTGTAGGCGGGAAAGCGGGCGATCGGGCATTCCGTGCCAAGGATTGGGAACGTGCGGCGCCGGTTGCGCCGCGGAAGAATTGCCCGATCAAAGGGAATATTTCGGCCAAGGGCGAGAAGATCTATCACATGCCCTGGTCGCCGGCCTATGCCAAAACCCGGATCAATGTCTCGAAAGGCGAGCGCTGGTTCTGCAACGAGCAGGAAGCCGTCGCGGCGGGTTGGCGGGCTGCGCGCTGAACATGAGCGCTCTGGCAGGATGACCTGGGGTGGAAGGGGTCAAGATGCGCTGAGGCCACGATAACAGCACATCATATTGAAAAATATGAATTTGGTGACTATACTCTAGGGCACAGCGTGCCGGAGTCCCAAATTCATGTATTACAGTGCTTTAGACAGCCGCGTGATCCGTGATCGGGTTGATCTCGTAGCCACATTCGAAGAGTGGCAACGGGTCAGAAACCTATCACAGGACGAACTCAGCGGAAACATGTCTTACGAGCTGCGCGCAGGCCGTGAGTATCTCTACCGCAGAACGACCAAAAATGGGATCAGGTCGACCCGAAGCCTCGGCCCCCGATCTGACAAAACCGACGCCATTCTCGCGCATTATCTGCGGCAGAAACAGGAGGCCGAGGAGCGTCTCGCAACTTTGGCCGGCAAGATCAACCAACTGGCAGCGGTGATGCGGGCGCTCAACCACCAGCGTGTCCCCAGCATCGCGGCCAGGCTGATCCGCAAGCTGGATGAAAGCCCGGCGGCCGCTCGATTTCGGGTGGTGGGCACGCATGCGCTCTATGCCTATGAGGCCGCGGCAGCGGTGACATTCAACGGGGAGATGGTCGCCACCGGAGATCTGGATGTTCTGATCGACGACCGCGCGCCCCTGCGTATTGCAATTGACGGAGAGGCGCGAGGCTTGGAGGCCATCGCCAGATCCGTCGATCCGTCGTTTCAGCAGCGTCAGAAGGGAGATTTCCGGCTGACGAATAAGGACGGGTTCATGGTCGAGTTTATCCGCCCCGAGGCGCGCCCCGCGAAACGGGTCATGCCCGGCCAGGCCAGCGGTATCGAAGGGGATGCCGCGCCTGTCCCGATTGTCGGCTTGGAATGGCTTGTGTCGGCGCCCGCCTTCACGGCCATCGCGATCGACGACCGCGGCTTCCCGGTCCGAATGACCGCGCCTGCCCCGGCCATATGGGCGGCGCATAAGCTCTGGATTGCCCAAAGGGACGATCGTGATCCCGGCAAGGCCGCGCGCGACAAGGTTCAGGCCGAAGCAGTTCTCAGCCTGATCGAGGACCGACTGCCACAGGAAAGGTTGGACCCTGTTAAGCACAGCGCCTTGCCCAAATTCGTGGCGGATCTGGTGGCAGCTGAACCGGAAAAACCTGATCAGAAAAAGCTCACGCCAGATTGGGAATGACGCATCGGGATATTGACCTGCGTTGGTCTTGACGCGGCGAGGGCAGCTGTCGCGGCAGAGCGGCAGGACGCAGACTGGACGTGATCGCGCGCTGACGCGGGCAGCTGGTTCAGTCTCGGTGCTCGTCTCACGCGCCCAATTTGCGCAGCAGTTTCTGCTCGATGCCCTGCATGGTCTCGAGGGCGCGTTTTTCCTGCGGCTTTAGCGCCTCCAGCATCTCTTCGGCGCTCAATTCGGGTCTCTCCTGTTCTATTTCCTGCAGCATGGCTTGGGCAGTTGGACCCGAAACGTTGACCTCTGATTTCGGCGACGAAGGTTTCGCCTGCGTGGGTGGCGCGGCGCTGACCTTGGGTTTCTCCTCTTGGTTCGGGGTTTCACCCGCGACGAGAGGCCCGTGATCACTCCTTGCCGGGTAGGTGATGATCCCGCGAGCTTCGATGCGCCTTGTCAGGTCCTCGACGGTTTCGCGCAAACGCCGCAGGTTTTCGCCGTCGCGGGAGGGATAGGGCAGGGGTCCCTTCTGCGCGGACATCAGCTCCTTAAAATAGGGATCCTCGTAATAGACGATGCGCTCGGCAATGATCGGGTGCTGGCGCTCGGGGATCAGGATGACCTTGTCGCGATCGAGCTTTTTCAACTCGTCCGGTGTCATCAACGGGCGTTCTTCATTGCGCCGCGAGATCGAGCGGCGCAGCAGGCCCGAGCCATCACGCGAAAGGCTGTCGCTGATCGCGAGCTTGGTGGTCTTGCCGAGCCCTTCCGACACCTCCTCGGCGGTCTTTTTCTCGTTCGGGGCGAGGTAAAGCTTGATGCCGGCGGCGGATTCGATGCCGAGGCGCTCGTTTTCGGAATAGGGCGTTGATTCCAGGCCCGGGATGGATTGGGTGATGATCGAGACCCGACCGCCATGACCAGCCAGCTGTTTTAGCGATTGCACGATGATCGGCATCGGTCCGAGCTGGTCGAATTCATCGAGCATGATCTTCACCGGCCAGGGTTCCTGAGCAGGGTCGGGCATGCTGGCGCGAAGTGTGGCGATGAGCTCACCAAAAAACAGCCGGATCAGCGGAGCCAATGTCTTGATGGCATCGGCATTGACCACGAGATAGACGGCCATCGGCTGACGACGCAGATCGGCAAAGGAAAAATCATTGCCGCTGGTGGCGCGATCGACGGCAGGGTTGTTCCAGAGCGAGAGCCCGGCCCCGCTCAATACCGAGGCATGTGAACTGAGGGTGCGATCGGAATAGCCTGCGAATTTGCGGAAGGTCTGGGCGGCAGAGAGATGCTTCACCTCCTCGGCATGGGCGGCATAGGCGCTCGAAGTTGCGCCCTGACCGAAGAGGATGCGGCTGATCTCGCCGATGGTCGGGCGGCCGCGCTCAATGGCGAGAAGTCCCGCAGCGATGAAGAGATCGCGTCCTTCGGTCAGGAAGTCACCGGCGCTGCCCTTGTCGGAAACGGTGAGGAAGTAATCCGCGATCTTGGCAAGCTCGGTATAGCATTCATCGGCATGACGGATCCGGGCGACGCGCTCGAGCGGGTTATAGCGATGCGAAGGATGATCAAAATCGAAAGGCGAGAAATAGAAGATCGCATCGCCCTGCGCCTGACGATGGCGCGAGGTCGCCTCGAAAAGCTCGCCTTTGACGTCGAGCACCACCATTGAGCCGGGAAACAGCAAGAGGTTCGGGATGGCATAGCCGACACCCTTGCCGGCGCGGGTCGGGGCGACGACGAGGCAATGCGGGAATTTGTCGTAATCCGCGGCAATCATCGCCGCCTTGGTCTTGGGCTTGCCGAGCTTTCCGAAGACCAAGCCGCGCCCGATGGGCTGTAACAGTCCATTGCGGCGGATCTCGGCTTTGCTCTGAAAATGCGCCTGGCCATATTCGGTCAGCTTCTGGCCGAAGGAGAGGAGGAGAGCAAAACCCGTGAGCAGCGCGGCCCCGATCAATCCGAGGCGATAGCCCGAGGCCCAAGGCTCCTGTCCGATCTCGTCCCAGCCCGGGAATTGCCGGATCAGCAGGAACATATCGCCATTCAGCGCATTGCCGCCGGTTTTGAGCTGCACCCAGATCCCACCGGCCATCAACCCGAGAAGCGCACCGGCCAACGCCGCGATGGGAAGAACGATCAACAGCCGCGGCATGCAGACCCCCTCAATAGCCGAGCCAGGCAAAGAGTTCGGCGGTCACGGTGAAGCTATCGCCGAGGTCCTGTCGAGCCTCGTCGGGATCATGGCCATGGGCGTGGATCAGCCGTTCGGCCTCGGGATCGGTGAGTTCCGGGTGGTCGGCAGCAAACTCCCAGCTGGTCATGAGGGCGCTCCCAGATCCTGCTCGAGTCCGGGAAACCAGAGCTCGAGAATGCCGCGGCGATGGCCGATGCGCCCGGCCTGAATCACCAGATCGATCGAGCCGGAAAGGTAGCGCAGCACCTCGCCGAAACTCAGACGGGTACCCGTTTCCAGGACGAGGAGGGCCAGCTTTTCGAAGGCCTTGCGGGCGGTTTCGGCATGAAGCGTGGTGAAAGAGCCGCCATGGCCAGAATTGATCGCGCCGAGATAGGTGACGGCTTCACGCCCACGCAATTCGCCCAAGATGATCCGGTCCGGCCGCAGGCGCAGCGTTGCCTGCAAGAGCTTTTCGGCCGAGCGCGGCGAGGCCTCATCGCGACTGGCCACGAGGCTGACATGATTGGGTTGCCCGGGCATGAGTTCGGGCGCGTCCTCGATCAGAACCAGACGCTCCTCAGCCGGGATCATCCATTGCAGGCGACGTGCAAGCTCGGTTTTTCCGGTCGAAGTGCCGCCAGAGACCAGGATATTCAACCTCTCCGCGATGGCGGCCCGCAAAAAGCCATCGGGATCCCCGCCGGGCTGGATCAGCGCGCGAATGGAGCGGATCGTCTCGCATCTTGCCGCCTCGGAGGAGGTCTCCGGAGTGCGCAGGAAGGCAAATCGCTTTGGTTCGTCCTCTGCAGCTCGCGCCCGGAACAGGCGGAATGCGAGGATGGCGCCTTCCGCCGAAGCCGGCGGCAGCACGGCCTGGGCGCGCAAAGTGACGCCCCGAAACCCCACCGTCGCCGAGACCATGGGCGATTGCTCGGTCAGAGGCTGGCGCACTTCATTGGCGATCTGGCTGGCGAGATCACTGACCGCGCGCGGGGTTAGAATGAGATCCGTGAACGCGGCCATATGGGCGTCACCGCTGCGCTCGATCCAGACCCGGCCATCGGCATTGATCGAAATCTCGATGGCACCTGGATCTTCGATCAACGGCGCGAGCGGCTGCAGATAATGTTCAAGAAAGCCGACCGCCATCAAAAGAGCTCCAGATCATTGTTGACCCGCACGATCACGACTTGGCCCTGATCGAGGGTGATGGTCGGCGGGCGGTTGAGATAGCCCGCCATGGTGCCGCTGAGGGCATTGGATGCACCCTGGTCAATGCCGGAATAGAACTCGGCAAGAGCGTCGCTGTCGTCATCCTCCTCGCCATCATTGGCGGCGGCCTCGAGGATGCCGGGCAGGGCGCCGATCACCGAGACCACGGTGGCCGCACCAAATCGGCTGAGCGTGTGGTTCCTGACCTTGCCATTCAGGCCGGATCGCCCGACCCGGTCGCTGCCATAGCCCTCGAGGCGCACGGTCAGCCCATCGGCCCGGATCAACCGGTCCCAGGCGATCATCACCCGTCGCTGGCCCTGGCTGATTTCATTCGAATAGCGACCGTAGAGTTTGGCGCCGCGCGGGATCAGGACCTGGCTCATATCCATCGACCAGACATCCTGGCTGACATTGGCCACGACATTGCCGGGGAGGCTGGTGTCGACCGAGGTCTCGAGCGTGGCCTCGATCATCGTGCCCTGCACCACGGTCTGGCCGGGATGCGCAATGCGCTCGGCTTTGGTGATCTCGGCACGCGCCGCGCCCGCGCGCAAGAAATCGGGTGTTCCGGCTCGATCCGCTGCAGCACTTCCCGGCTCGATGGCGGCGGCCGGATCAGCACCACTTGCCGCGGCATTGCCACCCGCGCGAAACGCAACCATCGGCGAATTGATCTGGCGCTGACGTTGCTCTGCGGCTTCCTGACGGCGACGTTCGAGATCGGCGAGACGTTGCGCTTCCGCTTCGGCGGCGGCTTGATCGGGCAGGCCGAATTGCGCGGCATTCAGCAATTCTTCCTCGAGACGGCGGCGTTCGGCCTCCGCGTCGCTGAGGGCCTGTTCCTGCTCGGCCGCCTTGGCTTTCTCGGCCTCCACCTCGGCCTGCAGCTTTTCCACCGCCGCCTTGTTCTCGCGCTCGAGGCTGGCCAGACGCGAGCGCAATTCCTCTAGCGCCGGGTCCGGTGCGATTGTCGGCGCGGGTTTGGTCAGCTCGGCAGCTGGTTGCGAAACCTCGGACGGGGCTTTCGCCACAGTGAAGCCGGCGAGACCGGGATCCTGCTGGAACTCGGTGACGCTGGATGTGGGCAGGCTTTCGACTTCGTCCTTACCATCTGTACGCGGCATCATCGCCCAAGCGCCCATAGCCGTGCCAATGAGCAGGGTGGCTGCTGGCACAAAATAGGGCCTGAGATTGCGTTTCGTTCGGGGCGGCGATTTCAGCCGGGCAAGCCGGGCCGCAACTTTGTCATCCTGATCCTCGGCCATAGCTTACTCCTCCTGGCCGGTGATGCAGACATAGTCGTCGCCATAGCGCAGCACCCAGCGCTCCGAGCGCGCCGCAACGGTGATGATCTCGCCCTTGCTCTGGCTATTGACCGAATATTCCCGACCCTTGGCATCGACACGAAACAGCGAGGGCATCGGCGCGCCTGGCGCGATCTGGAAATAGGTCTTCTGGCCATCATCCGAGACGCCAATCGGGGCAAACTCCGCGCCAGAGGACCCCTGCGAGATCGCGTAACGCATTTTCTTCGGTGGTGCGGTGGGCAGAGGACGGACACTTGGCGCGGTGCGGCTGCTGCGGTGATCGCCGGGGGCGCTGAACTTCACCGACCAGTTCGGCGTCGCGCGGCTCTCCGAGACCTGCAGGAAATAAAACCGGCGATTGGTCTCGACGGTGACATTGGTCGAGGCGCCCTCGATCACCGGCTTGATGGTGAATACATTGGCGCCTTCGAGCTTGTCGATCTGGAAGCTCTCGAGATCACCCGCGGCGACCGAGCGGATCTCTTCGCCCTGTCCGAGTTCGATCAGGGTGATGTTCCGGATCCGGGTCGAGACATGATAGACCTGCCCGTCGACGAAGCTGGCATAGGTGACGCGGGCATCGCGCGATCCGGCTTTCGGTCGGACTTCCGCGATAGCACTGAAGGGCAGGATGGTAACCAGCACGAGCGCCGCCGCGCCATGGAAAAACCTATTCATCCTTCTGGGCCTCCAGAGAATCCGAGCTGACGCGATAGCCGGTCACGACAAAGCCGAACGGGTTCTGCCAGACCAGTTCGAGCGCGCTTTCCTGCGTCGGCTGAAACCGGTAGCTCACCGTGGCGGTGAAATTCCCCAGCCGGTCAGGTTGGCTCGGTCGAGACAGAGTCTTCACGAAACGCACCTGTGCGGTGGTGTCATTGACCTGGCTGATCGAGAGCACCTCGAGTTTCACCCGGCCCGTTTCGCCATAAACTGTCGGCGGGTAGTTCGGGTTCTTACCATCCCAAAGCGCCTGCAGTGAGGCCTGCGCCTCGCCGCTCGATTGCCGCCAGGTGCGCAACATCCGCGCCTCATTGTCATTCGGATCATAAGTCTCGCGGGCGAGCACATAGCCGTAGAGCAGGCTTTGGGTGACGGCATCGGCATGTTCCATGGTGGCGCGTTCGACCTCGACGGCGCGACTCGCGATGCCTGTGTCGCGATCGACGATGGTGAGATAGGCTTGGGACTGTTTCAACGGCAACAGGGCGAGGGTGGTGGCTAGGCCGAGCATGCCGCAAGCCATGCCGCCGGCAGCGACGAGCCAGGCCAGTTTTTCCCGGCGGGTCGGCTCGATGAAGAGCTGTCTTGCGAGCAGCTTTCTCTCTTCAGACAAGGCGTCTGTCATGGATCTCTCCCGAGATGGAGGGGCTGGACCTTGCGCGCCTAGCTCCGGCGCATGAGGTCGAGTGCCGTGAGTTTTTGGCGCAGCGCCATGCCGGCCTCGCGGGCCGAGCGCTGATGCGGGGTGGATTTGGCCTCGGAGAGGCCTGAGGGCAGGCTGGTAAGCCCGGCGAGATATTGCTTGGGATGGGCAAGGCCATGCGCGCCGAGCGCGTTGGCCCCGACCTGGCTTGGACGCTGCAGCGAGGATCCGGCGAGGCGCATGGCCTCGGGCGCGATGGAGGCGAGATTCATCTGGCCGGTAATGTGATTGGCCGCTTCGGGGATTTTCATCAGGGCGAAGATGCCGACAAAGACCACGACCATGAAGCCGACAAGGCTGCCGAGCGTGTCGATTTCGGCCTGCTCGCGATATTGCGCCGTGGCCATCGCCACAACGGCGGCAATCACAGCCGAAGCTGCAATCGGATACATCAGGTAGGAGACGAAGGAGGAAAGCCAGGCCTCGAAGAGCGGCTTGGTGCGATTGAAGATGGTGAAGATCATCGCCAGCGGAGCGACGCCAAGCAGGAAGGCAATCATGATCTTGGCGAAACCGACGACCAGGACATAGACCGCCATCAATATCGCGAGGATGAGGAAGAAAAGGGCACCGAGCACGCCGCGGGTGATCGACCCCATGCTTTTCATCACCCCGTCGGCTGTTTCGCCCATATTCACGGCGAACTCGTCCATGGCCGCGTTGATGCCAGCGTCATTGGCCCCTGCCAGATCGAAGAAGCCCAATGCCAGATTGCCACTGGCCGAAGTCAGCGCGTCATAGAACGTCCCGAAATTCGCCCAGGAGAAAGCGAACATGTAGACGAGGACGATCCGCGTCGCGATCTGCAAGCTATCCTTGGCTCTCATGCGATAGATGCCGAGCGCCATATTCATGCCGATGAGCAGCAAGAGCAGTGTGAGGAGCACGGTCCAGAGCGGGCCAACGGCGGAAGCCGTGCTCTCGAAAAACCGCTCCCCGGTCGACTTCACGCTGGAGTCGAGGGTTTCGATGATGGTGGTGACGAGACCCATCAGAAGGCTCCACCACACATGGCTTCGACCTGATCGCGCAACTGTCTCGCCTTTGCGGCATAGTCATTGCCAATGGCGATCCGGTTCCAGTCCTTGCCCTCGGTCGCCTCGACGTTTTGGACAGCCTCTTCCACAAGCCCAACCGGCGCGGCCTTTCCTGCGCAGGTGCAATCTCGCGTGTCGAGGACATGCTGCTGACGGACATAGGCATAGATCATCCGGCGTGCGGCCGCTTCGACAGTTGATGCCTGAAACGCCTCCGTCTCAAAGCCTTCCGCCTTTTCGCAAGTGCTGTACGGCACGTTCTCGGTCAGTGCCTTCGGGAGATCCTGAGAATCCGATTGCGGTGACAGGCGCAGAAAATCCTGTTCGCTCGCCTCCGCGTGCTCACTGGCCCCGAAATCCGGCATAGCTTCACCCGCCAAGCGATTCAGCGCGGCGAAGGGGTTCTCGGCGGGCGCCTCCCGCTGCGCCGGATCCTGTCCCTGTGCGCGCCACACGGGAAGGGCAATGACGGCGGTCAGGGTCAAGGCGAGGACAGCGCCCCCGATCACGATGCGACGGGCCATGCTCATTCCACCAGTTTGATGCTCAGGTATTTTTCTTCATCGGCGGCGGTGGCGGCATCCATGATGCCGGCCTCGCCCATGCCCACGGTCTGGACCGCCTGCATGGCCCAAACATTTGCGAGCGCGATGCCGAGCTCGGCGGTGACGCGGGTATTGAGATCGATGGCCTGTTTGAGATTTTCCGTGCCCTCGATCTTGCCGACCAATCCGTCGATCCGGGTTAGGCTCTCGCGCGCGCCTTGCGAGGAGGATTCCGCCGCCACCGACATGAAGGCATTCACATTGGCCGCAGTGCCGATGCGCGCCGCCGGCGCTTCCTCGCTCTTGGCGAGCTGGTCGACCCTCGCCCGTTCGAGCCCAGCCGAGGCAAAGGCCTTGTCGACATGGGTGGAAACCGTGCCACCGCTGAGCGTGCCGCCCTCCGCGAGAACAGAGGCCCAATCGCCGGATTTTGCGGCATCGAGCGATGCGGTCAGATCGCTGAAGCCGGGCATGATCTCCTTGAGGAAGCTCTCCTTGTCAAAGCCGAGATCGGCGAGCGTAAGACCATCCTTCAGCGCCGATATCTGGCCTTGCAGGAGCTGGATCTGTTCGATCAGCTTCAGGGTCTGGGCGTCGAGCTTCACATTCTGCGCGACCTGTTCCTTCAGCTGCAGCTTGGCCTCGGAAATCATCTCCTGGAGCCGGGCAATGCTGGTGACATCGATCGTCGGCACCCCTTGGGCGGTGATCGCCACTGGGACGAGGATAAGTGCTGACGCGGCCAGAACGCGTTGCATTGCTTTGCCAAAGCTCATCGTTTCAACCTCACGTGCAAGTAGGTCTCGTCCTCGGCGTAAGCCTGCAAAAGCAGGGCGTAGCGCGCCGCCTCCACCTTGCGCTGGGTAGCCTGCTGCCGGGTCAGGATCGCGGCCATACGGGTCACTTCGGCGCGGGCATAGGTGTTGAGATCCATCGCCTCCTTGACCGAGGCGGTCGCACCGATCCGGGCGGTAATGGCTCGGAGCCGGGTTGCGGCAGCCTGCATGCTCGTCATCGAATGGCTGGCGTAATGCAGCCCGGCATCGGCGACATTCGAGCTTTCGGCGATGACCATATCCTTGGGGTCGAGGGTGCCGAGATCATCGGCGCCGCTGATCCGACCGGCATAGATCTGGTAATGCGCCCGGATGCGGCGGACGTAATTCTGGGTCTCGGCATAAGGCGGGATGCCATCATATTTCTGGACCGCACCGGGACCGGCATTATAGGCGGCGAGCGCCAGTTCCATTGAGCCGAACTTGCTTAATTGCTGCAGCAGGTAACGTGCCCCGCCATCGAGTTGCAGACGCGGATCGTCATAATAGGCCGGGTAGATGCCCAAGCCTTGCGCGGTGCCCGGGATGATCTGGGTGAGACCAAAAGCGGCCTTCGGGCTTTTCGCGCCAATGCTGAAATTCGATTCCTGCTTCACCAGGCCTTGAAACCAGCAGCGGAACTCCACCGCATTGATCCCTGCCTGGGCCAGCGCCGGATGACCACTGTTGCGCATCGCGGTCTCGGCAATCATGCCCTCAATGGTGGCTGGCGCATCGCCGAAGAGCCTTTCGGCATAGGGATTGTCATCCTCGATGGCATAGACCGCGTCGGCGGCAAAACTCGTGCCGCCCATGTCGCCGCCCCCTTCAAGATCCGGGATGAAGGCGCTGGTTCCGGTCAGGAGGCGCAGGGTCTCATCAAGTGCCGCAAGCTGGGCGTCCTGCTCCTTCAGGATCGCTACGCGGTGCGAGTTTTCCTGGGTCTCGGCCGCGCGCTGCGCCAGATCCTGCTGTTTCTGCAAGAGCCATTCCGCGATTTGCTTGAGATCCACCGCAGGCACGCCGGCAGCATGGGCAAGGGGCGTAAAGGGCAGGGCAGAGAGGGAAAGGGCGAGTGCCATTGATCTAAACCTCCGGCACATCGCGGAACTCGCAATCGCTGCCCGCTTGTTCGAGCAGCGTCATCCCGGACCAGCAATTACTCTTGCGGATCGGTGTCTCGCCGGCACAGCCGGCAACGCCGAACAGAAATGCCCCAAGCAGAAATGCTCTAACCATGGTCCAGCCTCCAGAAAAACGGTCGAGTCTCGAACCCTTCACCAAAGGCGCGCAAGGCCGATTTGCCGCCGCTCAAGGCGGTCAAGAGCGGGCCCAGCGGCGAGAGATCGACATCGAGAAGCGTCGATCCCGTCGGGCCATTCCACAGCGCGCGGCGCGGTCCATATTGGCCCTCAAGCACGAAGCCGAGCTGGTTTTCCGTCAGATTGAGCCCGGCATATTGGCTCTCGATCGCCTGACCGTTCGGGAAAATCAGCCGATGCGGCAGGCCCTCGAGAATGGTCTTGGCCTTGCTCGCCTCGATCTGGCTCGGAAACTGCGTCATCAGCACCATGGTCACCGCAAGCTTGCGCATGGTGACGGCCCATTTAGGCATGCGCGCGGCGAAGAAGGCGTCATCAAGCGCGGCATGGGCCTCGTCGATGATCAGGAGCGTCGGCACCCGGTCTTCGAACATCAGCTCGAGCCGGCGGAAAATATAGCTCAGGATCGCCGTGCGCTCAGTGGCATGCTCCAGGATCTCGGACATATCGAGCCCGACAACATTGCTGCGGCGGAAATCGACGACCGGCTGATCTGCGGCACCGAAGACCCAGTTGTAGCGCCCCTCCGGTCCCCATTCCGCCACCCGCATGGCGAGCTCGCGCCCGTCCTGCACATCACCGACCAGGCTCTCGAAATGGGCGAAGCTGCGCAGAGCCTCGGGCGCAGCGGCAATCCGGCGAATGGCGGATTTGAGCGCCGCCGCTTGGATCGGAGACAGCGTGCCGCGGCGCTCGATCAGGGTCGAAAGCCAATCCATCAGCCAGGCCTCGCCGCGGGATCCGGTCTCGGTCAGCAGCGGATTGAGCCCGGTCGGCTGCCCGGCGCGGATCCGGGCGTAAGAACCGCCCAAAGCGGCGACGAGGCTTTTGAGCCCCTCGTCCTTGTCGAAGATGATGATCCGGGGCCGCACCCGCAGCGCCTGAGCCGCAAGGAAGGCAACCGTGGTGGTCTTGCCGGAATCCGAGGGCCCGAGAACCAGGGTATGGCCCAGCGGCGGCTCGGATTCCGGCCGTCCCGGCCCCTGGAAGCTGAAGCGATGCGGCGCCCCGGATGCGCTCTGAAACACGGTGATCGGCGAGCGCCAATGCAATGCCTCGGCTGGACTGCCAGCATCGCTCATATGCAGCGAGGCCATATCGGCAAAGGTTGTGGTCGCGACCGTCATGCCCCAGCATTGGTAATCCATATTGCCGGGATGGCTGGCAAAAAAGCTGGCCTCAAGACTATGCGCGCAGCGCGTGAATTTTACCCGGGCGCGTTCCGCCATGCCCTTGATCTTCGAGATGCGCTGATCGAGCGCCTCGCGGCTCTCTGCAAAGACGGTGATCGTGAATTGATGCAGGCCCACGCTCTTGCCTCCGCTTTCGACCTCATCGGCGGTCTCGATCAGCTGCTGCTGGATCGTGGTGGCCAGATCATCTGCCGCCCGCATCTGTTCGACGCGGAAGCGCACCCGACCGGCGATTTTTTCCGCCGCGATCGGGGTGAAGCTGTGGCAGATCACGGTATCGAGGGATGCGTCGAGCGCATCGAGCATGCCGGGCCAGGTCTCCTGACTATAGCGTTTCACCGCGAGAACTGCGGCATGGCGAGGCGGGCCAATGCCCTCGTCGAACAGGATTTCGTCCGGGTAGAAGGTTGCGGCCGAGGGCACGGCATCCTCGGCAATCAGGCTCATTTCGCCGCGCCAGGCCGGGGCGAGAAGCCCGGTGCTGATCGCGGTGTAAAAACCGATCAGGCTGCCATCGCTGATCTTCAGGCGCCGGGTGGTGACATGCGGCAAGCCGCTTTCCAGCACCGCGACCAACTCGCGCAGGTCATGCAGGCGAGCCTCGGTATCGGATTCCAGAAGTTTCGCTGCCGCCTTGCCGAAGAGCGGCACCCGCAGCGGCGCGGGCAGCGAGGAGACCACGGTGAGGACGACGACAAAATCATGCAGGTCTTGCGCGTCGAGATGACCGCGCCAGGCGCGGTCGAGATCGCCGGCGAAACTCTTGCCATGAATCGGCGTGAGCCCGAGATCGGCGCGGCGATGCATGCGATGGATGTAGAAGCTGAAGCGCTCATCGAGCCCGTCGATCATCCCGGCCAGGGCGCCGCGCAACTCGTGGATGTCCTGCGGTGCCGCGGTCATGCCGTCGAGACCGGAAATCTCGAGCGAGATCATCAACCCGTTCTGCCGCGTCCGGACAACCTCGTCATCCAATTCAATGAGATAGGGCAGATGGGTGAAGAAGCCGGGATCCTTCGGCAGAAGTGCCTGCGCTGCCGGATTGCGTCCGTTCGTGGCAAAGCTAGACATAACGCCGGCCCTTCCTGCGGCTGCGGTTCAGCGCCGGCGGGGTCTTTTGCAGGATGACGCGCAGCACCTGGGCACCATTCGGATTGGCGGCGGCGGCAATGCGGGCAAACCCGTACCAGACCGGCCCGAGGGCAAGGAAGCTGAGCGACAGGATCAGGTGCTGCGAGCTCCACATGAAGGGCAGCACGGTGAGCGATGCCACCGCCAGCATATAGGGCATCGGCAGGCCCCAGAGCTTCGCCTGTCGCGTCAGCCCGAGAATGACCGGAGTGCGCTCCATGGCTCAGAGGAAGCTGTTGAGATTACTGACCAGCGTCGAAGCCGGCATGGCAATGATGGCGCCGATGATGATGTAGAGAAGCCAGGCCCAAGGCGCGCGGTTCAAGGCCGCCATGATGCCGACGATGACGAAGGCGGTGGAGAAGAACCAGACCACGGGATTGCCCATGATCCAGGTCGTCCAGTTGTTGCCGAGCGTATTGGCCTTGGTGAAATCGATGCCCTGATTGGCCTGAGCAAGGGCCCGTGACGCAAAGCCCGCGATAGGCAGCGACAGGGCAAGCGGGATCGCCCGGCGAAAGCGCCGGAGAGCAAGGTTCGGGAACATGAGGTGGATCCTTCTACTGCGTCTTGAGGAGGAGGCGGTTATGTTCGGAAAGCACCCGGATCACGTAATCGCGGGTCTCAGGATAGGGCGGTACGCCGCCGTATTTTTGCACGGCCTTGGGGCCGGCATTGTAGGCGGCGAGCGCCAGCATCGGGCTGCGAAAGGCCTGAAGTTGCGTCAGTAGATAGCGCGCCCCGCCATCGAGGTTTTGCATCGGATCGGAGGCATCGACGCCGAGCATCGAGGCGGTCCCTGGCATCAATTGCGTCAGGCCAAGCGCGCCTTTCGGGCTGCGCGCCTTGGGGTTGAAACGGGATTCCTGCCAGATCATCGCCCGAAACAGCGCATGCCATTCTTGCGGTGACAGTTCAGCCGCACGCAGAGCAGGGTGATGCTGGTAGCGCGACGCCACCCGGTCGATCCCGGGCATGATCGCGGTAGAGGGTCGGGAATGCCGGGAAGATGTGGTGGCGCGCAAAGCGGCGCGGATCAGATCCTCTTCGGCCTCGGCAGAAACATCTATGCGCTTCGCGGGCTTGGGCAGGATGCGTCGGCCCGAGGCGTCATAGCGCAAGACCGAGGAGGCATCGCTCTCGTGAACCAGGGCTGCCGCGGCAAAGCGAATTACATCGGCCTGAGTTGGCAGGGCACCGCCCAGCAGCATCAAAGGCAGCAGGGCGGCAATGAGGGCAGGGGGCTTATTCGGCCTTGCTGTCGATAATGACGGATTGGCCGGCGACCATGGGCGCGGCCGGGATGGTGTAGCCGAGCTCCTTGCACATGGTGAAGACGGTGCTGAGGGTGCGGATTTCTCGGAAGACGAGATCGGCTTGTGGCTCATTGCCAATGGCGGCGGATTGCCGGGCACGCCTGGTGCGCTGGGTGATGAGGGCGGCCCAACGCGAGCGTTCTTTCGGCTCGATCGCCAGCACATACCAGATGCCATGGTAATGCGGGCCGCGCAGTTCCGGCAATTCATGGCAATAGATGCAGAGCAACCAGCCTTCTTCCAGAAGTTCCTTGAGTCCGTCGACCGTGACCACATTCGGGGGCTCTTTTCTCAGATCAATCACCGGCCCGCGTCTCCATAGCATGGCCACGCAGCACCTTCCGAATGCCAGCGTGTCAAATTTGCAAATCTCGGTCAACATGCAAATTTAACACGTGCCGAGCTTTTCTCTCTGAGCTTTGTAAACGCTGGGCAGATGTCTTCCAAGGCCGAAGCAAGCTCCGGCCCTGGCGAGGTTCACGGGTTTTTCGGGCCCCTCACGCGGCATCGAGGGGGCCGTGATCCTGGCCGATCAGCGCTGCCAGGGATCAAGGACAGGGATCAGGAGGGCAGGCGCTGCCCATCCTGGCGATCTGCACGCTTTTCCATCGAGCCGATGAACATGCGCACACCTTCCTCGGTGACCGCCCAGATCCCGAAATCACGCAATTCAAGCGTGACCGGCCGATCGCCCTCATCCACCATCATCGACAGCATCTGCACCATTCCGGCATCGAGTCGCGCCGAGGCGCGCAGAGGGTTCTCGCGCAAAGCGGCCGTGGGGCTGCGCATTTTCATGAGGTCTCCTGCACAGATTCGAATTTCGGCAGAAGATAGCCGATCCGGCGCAAGAGGCCAGATACCTGTCTTTTTAGACAGGCTGATCAGCTATAGGTTGCCGGCGCCAGAAGAATGAAAAAATGAGGCAGCATCGTGCTTGAAACCGTCCTTCCCGATCATGAGCGCTATCTTGGCGAACTCGAAGAGCTCGCGCCCGGAGGGTTCTTCCTCGGTCTCGGGCTGCATCTCGGCAAGCCGCAGGTCATGGTCAATCGCTTTCCCGAGCCCTGGGTCCGACATTGGGAACAGGATGTTTTCCTGGGCCGCGATCCGATCGCCCTTTGGGTCATTTCCCAGGCGAATGACGCGGTCGCGAGATGGTCCGAGATCTCTGTTCCCGACAATTTCGGCATTCTCGAGAAGGCCTGCGAGCACGGTCTTTGCTACGGCGCGACGCTCGTCACCCGGATTGGCCGGCGACGCTCCTGCCTGTCAGCCGCCCGGCCTGATCGCGAGTTCACGGACGCGGAATTGAGCGAGCTTGGCGGAAGGCTCAACCTGCTCGCGCATCTCTTCGCCAAAAGCGATCTGGTCCTCACCGAGAAGGAGATCGAGGCCCTGCGCCAGATGAAGCACGGTCTTACCCATACCGAAGCAGGCGAGAGCTTGGGGATCAGCGCCTCGGCCCTGAAGTTGCGGCTCTCCAGCGCACAGAAGAAACTCGGCTGCCGCAATATCGTCTCGGCCGTGGCGCGGGCGGTCGAGGAGGATCTGATCTAGCCACAGCGCGAACAGGCTAGCGGGAGAGGGGCGCCGCTGCGGCGAACTTCTTGTGCAAACCAGCCTAAAGAATCCACATTTTCTGTGGGTGGATCTGTGGACAACCGGACGATCCTGTTGGATTCTCTGGCGGGGGCGAACTGCCTGCATTCATGGCAAGTTGCACGGACGGTACTGCGGCGTTCACTTCCGCACCGTCGATGTTCGTGCATGTAGCCAGCGCCGGTGCCACAGACCCGAAGCTGTTGCCGTGCGACGCTTTCGAACAAACAGAATGTGTCGGCGGGTGTCTTGCTGAACATCGTCGCGCTGAATGTCACGATTGCAATGGTACAAACGCGCATAGTCATTGACCGCTGACTCAAGGGGTCCATCGTCCAAACAACAGCAGCTTTGCGCGAAAAAGGTATGGGCCGATACCTAGACGGCCGAGGCCCATATCATTCAAATCGCCTCACTGATTTTCCCCGGTCAATCGGCCGGGGAACCCTGAGGAGGACCCCACATGTCAACAGTAACGATCGACAACGTCACAGACGTTGTCATTGCAGCCATGGGTCAACACGGCGACGTGACCCCGCGTAACCGCGAAATTTTGACCGCGCTAATCCGCCACATCCACGATTTCAGCCGCGAAGTGAAACTGCAGCATAGCGAGTTTCTTTATGCCTGCGACTTCCTTGCCCGCGCAGGTCAGCTTTGTGACGACAAGCGTCAGGAATTCATCCTACTTGGCGACATCATCGGCCTTGAGGTGCTGGTCGATATGCTGACCCACCATGCCGAGGCAGGCGCCAGCGAATCCACCGTGCTTGGCCCGTTTTATCGCGAGAACCCGCCCGTTTTGCCCAAGGGCGCCTCGATCGTTCAAATGCATTTCGACAATGAGGAAAGCATCTATTTCGAGGGCTTTGTGCGGGACACCGCCGGCAACCCGATCGAGGGTGTTCTGGTCGATGTCTGGGAAGACGCACCGAACGGGCTGTACGAAAACCACGACCCGAACCAACCCGACTATAACCTTCGCGGGCGTCTGCAGACCGATGAAAACGGCCACTATGCGTTCCGCGCCGTGCGCCCGGTCGCCTATCCAATTCCCGATGATCACACTGCCGGCGAACTTATCCGCGCTATGGGACACCACCCCATGCGCCCCAGTCACATGCATTTCATGCTGCAACGAGACGGCTATCGCCGTCTGATCAGTCAGGTCTTCGACTCACGTGATGAATATCTGGAAAACGACTCGGTCTTTGCCGTCAAGGAAAGCCTGATCGGGCAGTACCACCCCGCAGCAGCAGAACTGGGCGTCGATCTGCACATCAAGTTTGATTTCGTGCTGGCCAACGCCGCATAACCCCAGCGGCCCCGGACCTAGCGCCGGGGCCGCCTCCACGGGAATAAGGTGAAAATATGTCACTGACTCTGCACTGGTCGCCAAGGTCACCCTATGTCCGAAAAGCCATGGTCGCGCTGCATGAAAAGGGCCTTGCAGATCACGTCACGACAGTCCGCACAGCCGCCGATCCGCTGATCCCTCACGAGGGGCTGATGCGGACCAACCCGCTTAGCAAAATTCCGACGCTAGAGCGTGACGGTGCCAAGCCGATCTTTGATTCGCGCGTGATCATGGAATGGGCTGATGCCACCGGCACCCAGGGCCCGCGCCTTTTCCCGTCTGAGCCAGAGGCCCGCTGGCGCACGTTATCGCTTGAAGCGGTTGGTAACGGCCTGCTGGACATTGCCCTGCCGTGGTTGGTCGAGGTGCGGATGCGCCCAGAAAACCTGCGCTATGATGTCCAGATCGACGCGTGGCGGCGCAAGCTGAACAGCGTGGTCGACTGGCTCGAGGCCGAGATCCAAGCGATCGCGGAGCGCCCCTTTGACGCGGGCCATATCGCGATCGGGGTCGCTCTTTGCTATCTGGATTTTCGTTTTGACAGCGAAAAATGGCGGCAGACCCGGCCCCTGCTGACTGCTTGGCACGCCGAATTTAGCCTTCGACCTTCGGTTCTGGCAACCACGTTCCGCGATGATCCCCGCCCGACCGCATGACTAGCTTAAACTGCAAGGACTGATCTCCCATGAAAATTACCAAGGTAGAAGCCATTCCCTTCGCCATTCCTTACTCCCACCCGTTGAAATTCGCGTCGGGTGCGGTCCACATGGCTGAGCACATCCTTGTACGCGTTCATGGCGAAGACGGAATGGTCGGCGTGGCCGAGGCACCTCCGCGTCCGTTCACCTATGGCGAAACGCAGGCCGGCATCAAAGCGGTGGTTGAACAAATCTTTGCCCCCCAAGTCATCGGTCTTGACGTGTTCGAGCGTGAAAAGGTGCTAAGCCGTATGAACCGCACCGTCGGCAACCCCTGTGCCAAGGGTGCGCTGGACGTGGCCATCTGGGATCTAATGGGCAAAGTTCTGGGTCAGCCGGTCACACGCCTGCTGGGGGGCTATACCGACCGTCTCCGTGTAAGCCACATGATCGGCTTTGACGACCCTGCCAAGATGGTGGACGTCGCGCAGGAATTCTTGGACCGCTATGGCATCTCGACCTTCAAGGTCAAAGTCGGCCGCCAGCCGTTTATGCTGGATGTTGAGGTGTGTCGCGCGCTCAGGCAACATTTCGGCGACAAGGTGGACCTGTATATCGACGGCAATCGCGGTTGGACTGCCACCGATGCCGCACGAGCGCTGCGCGCGATGGAAGACCTGGACCTGCTGTTTGCCGAAGAGTTGAATCCGGCAGATGACGTGATGGGTCGTCGTTGGTTGGTCCGGCAGGCCAAGATTCCGATGTTCGCGGATGAATCCGTTTCCCGCCCGGCCGAGGTTGTCCGCGAATTGCTTAACGGCGGGGCAACGGCAATCTCTATCAAGACGGCACGTACCGGATTCAGCATGTCCCAAAGGGTGTTGTTCCTGTCTGAATCCATTGGGGTCGAAAACTATATCGGTAACCAGATCGACGGTCAGGTCGGCACCATCGCCTCGTTGGTCTTTGGCGCGGCTTATCAGGCGACATCGTCACGCGCGGCCGAGTTGTCGAACTTTCTAGATATGAGCGACGATCTGTTGGCCGATCCGCTGGTCATCAGCGGCGGCGAACTAAAGGTGCGCGACCTGCCCGGAACCGGTGTCGTCGTCGACGAAGAAAAGCTGTCTCATTTCCGCCTGGACAAATAGGAACTGGAAGGATCGGACATGAATAACCTCAAACTGTCCGCGACGGAGCTTGCGGGAAACGCGTCGATGCCACTACTGGTGGTCCTGCCCTCACTTGGAACCTCGGTTGCGGCCTTGTGGACGCCTGTGGCCGAAAGACTGGCGCATCGTTTCCATGTCGTGGGCGTCGATTTGCCGGGGCACGGGCAATCGGCACCGGCGACAGGACCGTTCCGCATGCCGGATCTTGCGCAAGCCGTCCTTGCAGCAGTCGAGCTGTTTTCGCGTGACCAATTCCGTATAGCCGGTGTGTCTATCGGGGGCTGCATCACCCAGCAACTGACGGTTGATGCGCCACAACGGCTTGCGAAGGCCGTAATCCTGAACTCTGCCGCCAAAATCGGTCAGGCCGAGGCTTGGGACCAGCGCGCCGCACTAGTCCTGGCCGAAGACACCGCGGTGCTGCGCGAAGGTTCTGCCGCCCGATGGTTTGCTCCGGGGTTCGCCGAACGGGACGGCAAACGGGCCGATGCTCTGCTGGCGTCACTGTGTGAAGCGGACGCAGCAAGCTATGCGGGCCTGTGTCGCGCCCTTGCGCAATTTGACCTGCGCTATCAACTTGGCGACATCACGGTGCCCATGCTTGTCATCGGTGGCAAGGATGATGTCGCCACCCCCCCCGAGCAGCAAATCGCTCTCGCGGCCGGATTTCGCGATGGTCGCGTACATATCGTGCCACAGGTGGGTCACCTAGCCCCGGCCGAACAGCCGGATCAGGTCGAAGAGCTTATCGCGGCTTTCCTTGATTGAGCCGGCGCGTCTGCGCCGCTAAACAAGAAAAGATCAAGACGCGACCCGACGGGTGTGACTGGAGGTGTGATGAATTTCCGGCACCTGACCTATTTTTTGGCGGTAGCAGAAGAGTTGCATGTGGGTCGCGCCGCTGATCGGCTGGGAATTGCCCAGCCACCGCTAAGCCGCCAAATTAAGCAGTTCGAAATTGAACTGGGCGTGCTGCTGTTTCATCGTGGGCGCAGCGGCATCAGCCTGACACAAGCCGGTCAGCGTCTGCTTGAGCGGGGCAACGAAATCCAGCGCATGGTCGCGGATAGCGAACGCGAAATTCGCCGTATCGGCCAGGGCATGGAGGGGCGACTGCGCCTTGGTTATGTCGGCTCGGCGGTCTATGGAATCCTGCCTGGCATCGTGAAATCGTTCAGGGCGAACTATCCTGATGTATTTCTAAGCATGATGCCGATGAACAACGCCAGCCTCAAACAGGGGTTGATACGACGCGAAATCGACCTTGCCATTGCCCGGCCGGACCTGCGGGACGGAGAAATTATTTCCCGTCCACTGATGATGGAACCGCTGGCCCTTGCCGCTCCTGATACGGTGTTCCCGGGCCGCTTTGCCATTTCGCCCGAAGAGGTTTCAGGACAGCTATTGATCCTTTACCCCGAGTATCCGCGACCCAGTTTCGCCGATATTGTCCTTGGCTGTGCGAAACGCCACGGGATCAGTGTTGACCGAACCATTTTTACGATGGACGTCAACACCGCCCTGGGATTGGTCGCGGTCGGTGAAGGGGTGGCGATCGTGCCGCATTCCGTCAGCAGCTCAAGGATGAACGGGATCCGCTTTCACCCCTTTGCCACCTCGATCGGGGAAACCGGCCTGTCCATCAATCACCGTATCGACGATCAAAGCATCCTCGTTAGCAATTTTGTCTCGATCGCGCGCACCTTGGTTCGCAAGCTCTGATCACACCAGTTTGACCCAGATCTGCAGTAACCGATCGAGAGAGGGGCGCATAAGCTCTAGGTGTTTGATCCCACGGTTTGATGGTGCGATCCTTTCTTTGGAATGGAAGGATGCCCTATGGGACAAGTTCGTCACGGAAGCGCCACGACCACGCACGCTGTCCGAGCAGCAATACAGCGATCGCAAGCTTCGCTCGCGCAACTAAGCACTCGCTTGCCATTTACCGCGACCATGATCCAGCCGTATCAGCGGGGACAAAACGCGGCCCTTTCGATTCGAGAATAGCCCGGAACCAGACGGGTTCCGGGCTATTCTAGGTATCTATTCTCGGGCAGGATCGTGCTATCCCGCCTGACCTGCCCCCCGGTCGTCCCTCGTTCATAACGAGAGTCCTTGGGGTTGATAGTGGTCGGCTTCGGGTTGGGCAAGCGCGCCGGGCGCGGAGCCCTCAGATTGCTCAAGCGCCCGGCGCGCTTCTGCCGGGGTCTTGTTTGCGAGCGAGGAATGCGGCCTGACGTTGTTGTAGTCGTAGCGCCAGAGGGCCAGCTTGCAGCGGGCATCGGCTAGGCTGTCGAAGATCTCCTCGTTCAGGCATTCGTCGCGCAGGCTGCCGTTGAAGCTCTCGATGAATCCGTTCTGCTGCGGCTTGCCCGGATCGATGTAGTGCCATTCGACGCCGTTCTCGTTAGCCCATTTGAGGATGGCCTTGCTGGTGAACTCGGTGCCATTGTCCGAGACGATGCAGGCGGGTTTGCCGTAGATCCTGACCAAAGCGTCCAGTTCGCGCGCCACTCTGGCCCCCGAGATGCTGGTGTCGGCGATCAGGGCAAGGTTTTCGCGGCAGCAATCGTCGTTGACGGCCAGGATGCGGAACTTGCGGCAGGCACCGAACGTGTCGGACAGGAAGTCCAGGGACCACCGCTGGTTCGGGCACAATGGCACCGGCATCGGGGTTCGGCTGCCGCGCGCCCGTTTGCGGCCGCGACGGCGGCGCACCGACAGGCCCTCTTCCCGGTAGATGCGGTAGAGCTTCTTTTCGTTCATGATCATGCCCTTGCGCTCCAGCATGATGCCGACGCGCCGATAGCCGAAGCGTCGGCGCTTCTCAGCAATCTTGTGCATCTCCTCACGGATCTCCGGATTGTCCGGTGGCCTCTCGCGCCGCACCGTCTTCGGATCGACACCGATCAGGACGCAGGCCCGGCGTTGAGAGATCGGATGATCCTTCATCGCCCGCAGCACCGCGTCCCGCCGCGCCATCGGTGTCGTCAGGGCTTTCCCAGGAGATCCTTGAGCACGACGTTGTCGAGCATCGCATCCGCCAACAAGCGCTTCAGCTTCGCATTCTCGTCCTCGAGCTGCTTCAGGCGTTTGGCATCGGACAGGTCCATCCCACCATACTTGGCCTTCAGCTTGTAGAAGGTTGCGGGGCTCAACCCGTGCTTCCGGCAAAGCTCCGAGGTCGGCAAGCCAGCCTCCTGCTCTTTGATCATCCCGATGATTTGCGCCTCGGTGAAACGGCTCTTCCTCATGTCGTCTGCTCCTTCAGGTTGGGCAGACTCTACATCACGGCGAGGGAACTTCCGGGGGGCAGGTCAACCCGCAGATCATGAAGGACTTCCCCCGCATCCGCGAGATCGAGATCTATACCCGCGTCGGCTGGCGTGAGGCCCTGCCGTGGCAACGTGTCGATTTCATGCAGCGCAACCGCCTGATCTTCGACAGTCCCGCCGCGCTGGAGGCCGCTCTGAACGGCGAGGTTCGCCACCGCATGCGCGCCGATTTCGAGGCATTCCCCCCGTTCAGCGGTGAAAACATCCATTATCCGATGCTGAAGGAGGACTTGTGTCTGACCACCTGATCGCGCGCCGCGTCGGCCATCTCTATCCTTCCGGCGGCATTTCGGACCATGAATTGCAGCGCATGGCCCCCGAGGGGCTTCGCTTTCTGGTGACGCGGATGCCCTTCCGCGATACCAGCCGCGAATCCGACATTCTGATGGCTCGCGATGTCGAAAGCCATGCCGGATTGCTTGCCGACGCGAAGGTCGAGTTGATCGCCTTCAACTGCACCGCCGCCAGCATGTTGGCGGGGCCGGGCGTGCTGGAACGCCGGATCGAGACGGCCACCGGCATTCCCGCGGTCACCACGATAGAGGCCGTGATGGCGGGGCTGTCGCGATTTGATGCCCGGAAAGTAGCGCTTTTCACAGCCTATGATCCGGATGTCGTCGAAGAGGAGCATAGGTTTCTTGCGACGCGCGGAATCTCGGTCGTTGCGGAGGGCCATGTTCCCTGCTCCGATCCGATCAGTCAAGGCAACATTCCGCCGCGCCGCTGGTTCGAGCTGGTCACAGGAACCGACTGCCGCGAGGCGGAGGCGATCCTCTGCAGTTGCGCAGGGATCGAGATCTCGCCTGTCCTCTCGGCGATTGAACACCTTACTGGAAAGCCCGTGATTGCAAGCAATGCTGCCTTGCTCAGGCTAATCCTGACAAGGCTAGCGTGGAGCTCGCCTGTGGAAGGATATGGTAGACTTTTAATGGAGAACAATGGGTAAGCGACATTTGCTTCGTCCATGGCTTGGCGCGGTTTCGACGTGCCTCGGCGAATGCGGTTTCTTGAATTCTTTCACCCCGTTGGCCGTCCGCGCGCGTATCGATCGAAGCAGAACTGAGCTTGAAATCGAAGCCCGATGGCAGAGGCGTCACGCCCCTCACCCGTGCCGGAGCGGGCGAGCCCTCGGGGAGGTCAGATTCGCCCTCAAGTTGCGGCGCGCGGGCACGCCTAGGAGATTCGGCTGCTGCAATGGATCAGCGGCAGGACTTCGGTTGATCGCGGAAGAGCTGAACTGGCTGATTAGCCAGCCCAATTCGACAGGATGTCACTTCGGGCTTTATTTTGTAACGGGCAGGCGCAAGAAGGTCCGGGAACGCATGAAGGGAGTTCCGCCATGGCCATCATGAAACAGGACCAGCGTCGCATTGCCCAACCTGTACAAGGGCTTGGCGGCACCGAAAGCCAGGTCTGGCTCTATTCCTGGAATACCGGCGAGCTCTCGGTTCTCGAACTTCCCGCCGGAATGAGCTTCGATCCGCGCGCCGATCTGCCGGTTGTCACGCCGGTTGCCCTGACCCTGGGTTGATCCCGCCAGTTCGGCTCTGTACATATTTGCAAATGACATATGGATTGCAAATATGTACAGAGCCCCCAGGAAGCTTCCGAAATCCTGCCGTCTCTCGGCTTTGGCCGCAGCCCTTGTGGCATCTTCGCTGAGCGCCATCCCGGCCAAGGCCTATCCGATCGATTGTGCCATCCTGCTTTGCCTGGCCGGGGGCTTCCCGGCTTCCCCCGAATGCGCGGCCGCCAAGGCCGAGATGATCCGGCGCGTCACGCCCTGGCCGATCGAGCCCCCCTTGCAGCTCTGGCGCTGCCCAATGGGTTCTCCGGGCGTGGGAGGCGCCGGGACCGCAATACAGGCCCTGCCGCCAGAGCTTGCGTATTATCGCGATGGCATCGAGCTCTATCACATCATCTACGGTCAGCGCCGGCATGACGGGACGACCGAGATCACCGACCGCTCGCGCATCGGCACCTATGCGAGGGACGGCCAATTCACCTGGAAAGGGACCCGGATACGGGATGCGCCGGACTGGGTCTTCTCCGCCAGCGGAGTCTCCAGAAACGCCGTCCTGGCCGAGCTTGGCTCGGTCCGGCTCTGGCGCGGCATGCTGCTGCGCTGGCGCGACCATCAGGGCAATACTTCGGAGGAATGGGTCCGCTACTGAGTGAAAAAGACCAGTCCAATAAAAACAAAAAACCCCCGCGCGGGGACCGCACGAGGGGATTTGTCAGGTTACGCAGGTCTAGCCACCTGCATCGCCGTCACCACATAGCGGCATAATCACCTGCTTCTCCCACGGATTCAAGACCAAAGCCGCAGTTTATGCGAATGGATCCGGCTGGCCTGCGGCCCTGCGCCTCGAAAAATGAGGAGCAGAAGATGAGGACCCCAATTGTCCGAGTGATCTACCCGGTGCTGCCCGATGGCATGACGCTCGGCCATGTCATCGAACTCGTCGAGCGCCTGGCCCGGCAGCTCGGCCTTGGCGCTGCGCGCCGCGCCGTGCTCTTGCGGATGATGCGGCACACGGCGCCGGCAGATTGGCGTGATCCCGGCTGTGATCCGGTCTGTTTCCGCGCCCAGCAGGACCTGGCGCGCGATCTTGGCGTCAGCGACCGGACATTACGTCTGCATGAGAAGGGGCTGGAAGCGCTTGGGTTCATTCGGGTCGATACTGCCGCCAATGGCCGGCGCTCCGGCCGGCACCTCTCCCATGGTCGGCGGCTCGGGATCAACTTTCGGCCGTTGCTGGAAAATCTCGGGCGGCTGCTCGAAATGGATGCCGAGCATCGCGAGGAGACGCATCGTATCTCTGTGCTGCGGCTCGAATGCTCAGCCGCCAAGCGAGACGCGAAGCAGGCGATCGGAAACTTGCTGGAGCAGGATCCGAAGCATGCCGCCTTGCCGGATCTGCTGCGACGCTTCTCCTCCTGGCCGCGTCGCTATGCCGGTTTCCGCTGCTCCGAGGATCTCGCCTGCCATCTCGCAGCTATCGACGCGCTTCTGGCCGAGGTGCGGGGCTATCTCGCATGTCGTCCAGAAACTTCCGCCATGGCGGAAGCCGAGCTTCCGGCAATAGGAAAGACAACTCCAAAGAATCTTGTAAGAGCGGGGTCAGATCAAGCGGCAGGACGACCGCCGGTCACGCCCCGACATTCGAAGAGGGGAAATGCAGAAGAAACAAGAGACAGGGATGATCTGAACTGGCTCACGCCGGAGATGGTCAGAGAGATGGCGGGATCGGATTTCCGCTTCTGTCTCGAGGCGCTTTGCCCGACCGGCGAAATCACCGGGCGCAGCTTGCGCAGCGCAGCGATCATGTTGCTGCGCGATCTCGGAATTACGGAGCCTGCTTGGGAAGAAGCCCTGGACCAACTGGGATCGCTTCGCGCGTCCCTCACGGTGCTGTTGATCGAGGCGAACCGGGACCATCCCCAGGCGCCGGTTCGGGTTCCTGGTGCCATGCTGCGCGACTTTGTCGCGCGGGACCGACGGGGCGAGTTCAACCTCTCTGGCGCGCTGAAAGGCTTGTGGCGGCGGAAGCGGGACGCAGCATGATCCGGACAGGTTTCCTAATGTGGGTTCTGGCCTCATGCCTCTGGTCTTTTCCGGCACTCGGGCAGGGGGCTGTGGCCACAGGCGACTGCCTGCCGCCAGAAGAGCCGTTCCTACCGGGAGATGATGCGGCACTGGCGCGCTATGCCGATCTCATCGCGGCAGATTTCGAGCGCTATTTTGCGGCGAGTTCGGATTATTTCGCCTGCATGGACGCCACCCGCCAGATCGAGTTCGCGCGGGCGCAGCAGGTCTCGGACCGGCACCGGCAATTTCTTGATCGGCTGGATCTGTTGGGGCTCAGTGCCAGGGCAGCACTGGGGCAGAAACCGTGAGCGACAGGCGCCACCCGACCGGTTTCTTCGTCAAGCCAGCCTATCGGACGAAATCCGGAAAGGTGCAGCTCGCGATCTATGTTCAGGCGTTGCCGCGGCGCGGCGAGAACGGCGAATTGCTGACCGTGCGCGCCATGCCGCTGCTCCTGGCCAGCAATGCCCTCGACGATCCAGAGCACTTTCTCGGCATCGTGGCGGAAATCCTGAATACGGTGATTTCGGAGGAGGGCGGGTGCTGACCGATTCTTATGCCAGTTTGGTCATGTCGGGGAGGTTCAGCCAATAGCGTGTATGCCGACGTTCGCCGGTTCGAAACAAAGCGCCTTGTTCGACCAGATCATGGAGGTCGCGGGTGGCGGTGGCACGAGAGGTCCCGGTGATCGAAAGGTATTTTTCGGCGCTGAGCCCCCCTTGAAACCCGGACGGGCCTTCGCGGAACATGCGCTCGATCGCTTTGCTTTGGCGATCATTCAACTGGTTCCGATGCAAGTCGTAGAAACGGGCTTTCGCAATATAGAAGTCGACACGATCGAGGGTGACCTTTTGGGCATCGAGAACCGTCTGCCCGAACCAGACCAGCCAGTCGGTGACCTGCAGCGTCTTTTGATGGGTTTCCAGTTGTCCGTAATAGTTCTTCCTGTCTCTTTCTATCGTATAGGCGAGTGCAATCAGGCTTGGCTGGCCAATGCTTTGCGCCAGCGATTTTTCCGCCAGAGCTCGGCCGATACGCCCATTACCATCCTCTAAGGGATGGACGCTTTCGAAATAGAGGTGCGCAAGACCCGCGCGTGTCAGTGCGGGCAGGGGTCTCTTCCCCTCTGGGCCCGTCTGATTGAACCATTCGATGAGGGTTTCCATTTCGCCGGCCATCTGACGCGAAGGCGGGGCCTCGAAATGAATGATCGGGCGCTCGGCGCGGCCAGAGACGATCTGCATCGCCTCGTCATGCCAGCGATAGGCACCGATCTTGTCCAGACCACGATCATGCGACAATAGCATGCCGTGCCAGCGCCAGAGAGTTTCGTGATCGAGGGGAGTTGCGAACTCGGAATAAACGTCCACCATCATTTCGGCGATGCCTTGCTCACGAGGTCTTGGCCGATAATTATCAGGTGCGAGTCCGAAGTGCCGACGTAGCGACGACTGAACGCTCGAACGATCCAAGACCTCGCCTTCGATCGCGCTCGTCCGCATCGCCTCTTCGCTCAAAAGCTCGATCCGTAGTCGGCTGCGGTCATCGCCCGCGACATGCTTGACTGCGCCCAGGATCTCGCCGGAGGCCAGCAGGAACTGCCTTTCGAGAGCTTCCATCGCGGGCGCATCATAGGCAAAATGAGGCCATCCGGGCTGGGCCCAGTTCCAAGGCATGACCAATAGAACTCCATTCTATAGCTCAAAATATCCATAAATCATGATTTATGGAAGATCTTCCTATCGCTCAGGAACGCGCCAGAAGCTGTCTCAGGCAGTTCGCCAGTGTGCGGCATCTTTCTCGGATCGGGAGATCGTCCATGCAGTTCCGCGCCTTGATTGTAAGGGCATACCCGGTCGGTGTCAGCTTCTGCATGGCTTGGCAAAGGCAAAAGGCATCTCGGTCGCAATTTGTTTCGATTCAATGAGGTTTTCAACGATCGTTGACGCCAAGCTGTATTCGTGCTCAAACTGCGCACCAACTTCAACGATCATTGATGACGCGCCATGGCGAGCACCTCACAAACCACGATTGCCTCTCCGTCAGATTTGGGGAGAGCGATCCGCGCAAGACGGTTACTGCTCGGCCTGACGCAAGCCGAAGTTGCGATGCAGAGTGGCGTCTCGATCCCCACTGTCAGCGCAATTGAAAATGGCAAGGAAACGGCTCACATCGGGCTGGTCATGCAAATCTGCCGGGATCTGGGTCTTCACCTCATGGCCGAGGGTTGATCCATGCCCCAGCTTGATCTTGCTGTCTTTCTGGAGACCCTGCCCGCGCCAATCGGAAGGCTGACGCGTTTCGATGACGGCTCGACTTCGTTTCGCTATCTCACGGACGCGCTCCCGCACCCTCTCTCGCTGTCCCTGCCTTTGCGCGAGGAGCCTTTCGATGACAGCGTGACGCGGGCCTTCTTCGCAAATCTCCTCTTCGAGAATGCACAGCGCGAGCAGATCATGCAGCGCTATGGCCTCGATTTCGGTGATGTAGTGGGACTGCTCGAACATCTGGGCAGCGACTGCCCCGGCTCGATTTCATGCGTCCCCCTCGGCGCTGGTCCGGCCAAGATGCCAGGAGACCTGCTGAGCGACTATGACGCCCTAGATGAGCAGGAATTGCAGCGCATTATGGCCTCGCTGCGCGATCGGCGGCGTCTCCCGGACGATGCCCGAGACCCCTCGCCCTTGGCCGGTGTTCAGGGAAAGGTCGCCTTGGCCAAGCTTCCCGATGGACGTTTTGCCATGCCAAAGCGCGGCCTCAACGTGCCCACCACGCATATCCTGAAAGTGCCGCGTCCGGCTGATATGGTCACGGTGGATCAGGAGCACATCCTGATGGGCATCATGGCCCAGGTCCAGCGCCACCCGGTCGCAACCACCGCCATCCTTGGGGAAGGACCGCTGCGGGGCCTGCTCATCACGCGCTTTGATCGCACCGTCGAGAGCACCTCCGTCCGACGCCTGCACCAGGAGGACTTCGCCCAGGCTCTCGGCCTCGGCCCCCACCTGAAATACGAGCGAAATGGGGTGGGGGAGCGACGCTTCTCAGCCGCGGCAATCCGCCGGATCTTGGCGCAAACCGCAAATCCTGGTCAATCACGCCAGGCCTTCCTTGAGGTGACTCTGACAAATATCCTGCTCGGCAATACGGATAATCACGCCAAGAACCATGCGCTGCTCTATGAGGGTTCTCGCCCGCAATTTGCACCAATCTACGACGTCGCCCCGATCCTGTTGGACGACCAAGTGACCCATCAACTGTCCTTCGACATCGGAAAGGCGCGCATTGCCGACGAGATCACGACCGAAGACCTGGCCACATTCATCACGGCTCTCGGCTTCCCACGCGTGACGCCGGGGCAGAGAAAGCGTCTGCGAGAGCTGGTGATCGGCGTGGCCGCCAAAATTCCAGAGATGTCCGGACCGATCCGGAAACGAATTGGCGACGCCATCGCAGAACAAGCACATGCACTGGCCGAAGCACTGGGTTTGGAGATGGACATTCCTGAGCGCGACGCCATCATCATCAATCGCCCCTGACCACGGTCATCGAAAATCTCAGCATCGTGTGAATGCGGCAGAGAACGACACGGCGGGTTGCCGCGCCGTGAACGACAGAAATTCAGGCTCGACCGGCATGGTTGGACCCGACGCCACTTTGCGCTACGTTCACCATGAATCGTAGACGAAGTGCGGGCCATTTGATCAGGGCGGCCCTTAGCCGCCTGTCGAGCACAGTGCATTCTTCGCGGCGGCGTTAGCCGAAGCGGCCCGTCAAACTTGGCGCAGCGAAAGCCGCGCAGCCGATAGGCACGCGCATTTGCAGTGAAGTCGGCCAATCACGCCATGGAGCAGACATTATAGTCCGGCCGCTGACCTTAGCGCCTCGTTCATTCGGCTCTGCCAACCAGGGCCCTGTGCCTTGAAGCGCGCCACCACCTCCTGATCAAGTCGAAGAGATACGGCCACCTTGGGATTTTCGGACCTTGGACGACCACCGAGATTCTTGCGCAGGTTACTTGCCAACTCGGGAAACACTTCCTGAAAAGGCTTCGCCTGGGCAATTTGGTCGTCCGTGGCTTCCGGAGCGTCAGGATCACTCGCGATCATGCGCTGGATCTGCTCTTCGGTCAGGTGCTTTTTCGTCATAGCAGGCTCCTTTCCTTTTTGCTCGCCGGGCGCATCGAAATCACTGAGACCCCCTCGCTACCCAATGTGGCAAAGACCACTGCGATCGTGCCATCAGAAAGTCGGCCAATTGCCATGTGCCGACCTTCCTTGCTTGGGACTACCATGGACGACAGAAAGAATTCTTCGTTCAAATCGGCAAAGTCCAACCCATGCTTTGCTAGGTTGATCTGCCGCTTTGGTTCATCCCAAACGATCATCAGCATATGTTTATGTATGTACGAAAACCTGAAACTGTCAAGGCATTGATGGGGGTCGTTCCAGACATAGCGCGCAAAATGAGGCGAAAGACTCGGAAGCTTGGTGGTACCTTCTTCCCTGTCGGATTAGCCGAAGCAGGGAGGGCAGGTGGTCAGGAGGTAACACCATGTCCACCGATTCACTTCCTGCTCTCCGTCCGGAGCGCCCGCCATGGAACAAGGGACGCATCATCGGTCAGAAGCGCCCTCTGCTGCCAAAGCACGTCTGGTCGATCCGCGTCCGTCTGGAGATGGCGGGCAACCAGCGGGATCTGGCACTGTTCAACCTGGCCGTAGATAGCAAATTGCGCGGCTGTGACCTTGTCTGTCTGAAAGTCCGCGATGTCTTCGCCGCGGGACGGGTGAAGGAGCGCGCCTCGGTGACCCAGAGCAAGACTGGTAAGCCGGTACGCTTCGAAATCACCGAGACGACGCGTCAGTCCCTTGAGCGCTGGATTGCCGACCCTGAGATGATTGGCCTCGAGTATTTGTGGCCCAGTCGCCTGCACCACAGCCCGCACCTGTCGACACGGCAATACGCGCGGATCTTGCGTGAATGGGTGATGTCGATAGGGCTGGAACCAAGTGCCTATGGCACCCACTCAATGCGACGCACGAAGGTGGCGCAGATCTACAAGAACACGGGAAATTTGCGAGCGGTGCAGCTTCTGCTTGGTCACGCAAAAATGGACAGCACCGTCCGCTATCTTGGCGTTGATCTTGATGACGCGCTCACCCTGTCGGAGGGGATTGATCTCTGAACCACAATACCGGCCGGCTGGCCGGACGCTTGTCGGCCGGCCCATGGACGAAGCCGCTCGCGCGGCAATCACTAGTCTTGCTGCATAACCTCATCTCCCCTAGCCGCCGTTCGGCCAGTGCGCGACGAACCCCTCGGTAGGATTGCATTGACGCTGCGCTAAGCGACCACCAATCTGTCATTCTGGAAGACCTGGACCGACTCCTATGTCAAAGTACACTGCGGAAACCTCCGAGGCGGCGGCATGGACCATAAGCGACGTCTGATTTCGAACGGCAACCCGATGGAGACAATCGTCGGCTTCAGCCGCGCGGTTAGGGTTGGCAATTTCATCGCGGTCGGTGGGACAGCGCCGGTTGATGCAAATGGTAAAACGGTCGGCGTGGGCGATGTTTTCGAGCAGACCAAACAGTGCTTCGAGATCATCAAGTCCGCACTGGAAAATGCCGGTTCGGGCCTTCAGGATATCGTACGGACGCGGGTCATTTTGACCGACATCGACAATTGGAAGCCCGCCATCGAGGCGAGGAAGCTCTATTGCCTGGATGCACGGCCCGTCGATACGATCATGGCAATAAACCGGTTCGTCAATCCGGAGTGGCTGGTCGAGATCGAGGTCGATGCTGTCGTTGCCGATTGAGTGCGACGGCGTCGTAGAACTTCCGAAGCTCACGCTCAACTGCGTGTCTGACCTTCATCTGTCTGCCCGGCGGGCGACGACCATCATCGGCACGAGTCGTCCTGCCTGCACCGATTGTGCGGCATTTGCGGTTCGGGCGGGCATATCATCCCCCATCGCCGGCGCCGCACCAATTGTGCCTGGCTGGGGCCCTCCGCCGGGTTTTGAGCGTGCTCGTCCGGCCCGGTCTTCGATGTCGGTAAAGCCAACCCGCGAAAGTGTTTCGAGCAGGTCTTGCGGCGTTCCAAGGAAGCTCGCCTCGGCCGTGAGCGCCCAAGGGAGCGGATAAACAGGCGGTCCATTCGGCCCCTCGGCAAGATGGGAGAGTGTATAGATACCGCCGGGTTTCAGAACGCGCAAGGCTTCCTTGGCCATGCGATCCTTGTCTGCAATGTTCATGCTGACGTTCTGGCAGAGTACGGCGTCGAAAAGTTCGGTTTCATACGGCAGATCCGTAACGCTTCCCACGGTCAGGGTGATCTTGCCGCTCAGGCCGGTCATTTCGTTCAGCCGACCGGCGACGTCAATGTATCCCGGAGTCAGATCTATGCCGTTCACTGTGCAGCCGTGGACTCCCGCGAGATAACGGCTTGGCCCGCCAATGCCGCAACCCGCGTCAAGAACTTGGCATCCGCGCGGAATTTCGGCCAGCTCGATCTGCGCCTCGGTGGTCGCGAACCCGCCGCCATGCAGATGATCCAGCTCACTGAGCATCTCGATAGAAGGCTTGTCCGGATCGTATCCGCGACGCATCAACGCCGCACGAATTCGCTCCATCAGATCGTCGCGCGTGTAGTGATCGATGACCGACGCTGCTTCACGTTTCATGCTGGAGCCCTCGCGCTTCCTCGGAGTTTAACATGGCGGTCGTCCTGTCGTATAGTTTGCGACGAGCAAGATACGCTCTGGGAATGGCTCGGCCCATTAGCCGTCATTCAAATCTGGCTGATCCCGCGAGGCGACAACCCCAAAACGGCTCTTCGGGCAGTTCGCAGCAAACCCAAACGTTCTGCAACAGAACCTTGCAATAGCAACTCACCCGCACAGCCGTGAGTCCCGGTATTCGTGGCGCTCTGTGCGCCGGGCGAGGCAAGCATTGCGCATGCCGCTTGAAAAATAGACGCGACTCTGGGGTTTGATCGAGTTGTTCCCTGTGGGAAGAGTGGTAAGCGCTACGCCGATCACCTCCTGCCGCATCGGCTCTGATCGATCCATTCTCCTTATGCATTTTACGCGTTGGAGGTGTTTGATTTGGGAAGAGACGGCAAAATGGACGCCCATTTGGACGCCTCATCCGGTGGCCTGGCGACCCGGCTGGATGTTCTCATGGGGCCCAGTGGTCGGCTTCAACGCTCGGAGCCGGAACGTGCTCGGATTGCCGCGGAAAGCCTGATGCCCGGTGTGAGAGTCGTCGACCTCGCCCGTAAGCATGGCACGACGCGCTGGCAAATCTACAATTGGCGCAAGAAGCTGCAGTCGGGTGAGTTGGCCTTGCCCGAGAGCGTGGCGGCCTTGCCGGTATTCGCCGAACTCCTGGTCGAGATGGCCCCAGCGGAGGCATCGGTGCCGCTCGCGCCCGCGGAAATCGAGATAGTCGTTGGCGATGTCGTGATCCGCTCCGGCGTCAGAACTGATGAGCAGCATCTGACACTGGTCATTCGTGCCGCGCGGGCCTCGGCACCATGATGCTCGGCCAAGGGGGCTCGCTGAAGGTCTTTGTCGCAACGCGACCGATCGATTTTCGCAAAGGCATTGATGGCTTGGCACTGGCGGTCCAGGAGATGTTTGGGCTGGATCCGTTCTGCGGCGCCATCTTCGTCTTCCGCTCAAAACGGGCGGATCGGATCAAGCTGCTGGTTTGGGACCAGACCGGTATGGTCCTGGTCCACAAGCGTCTGGAGGCGGGCAAGTTCGTGTGGCCGCAGGTGCGAGACGGGGTGATGAGAATATCGTCCGCGCAGTTGGCGGCTCTGTTCGAAGGGGTGGACTGGCGATTGGTCCGCCCCGAGCGGACACGCCGTCCTCTGGCGGCAGGATGATCGCGGCGAACAATGGAAATACCTGTTTTTGCTGGCAGGAAATGGTGATCCATGATTCAATTCGAGCATGGAATCCAAGGCGGCCGAGATCGAGAATGCCATTCTGAAAGCTCGCTTGGCGGATGTCGAAGCGGTGTTGGCAGAGATGCAGGAGGCCTATCGTCGGCTGGAAGACATCCTGCGCACTGTGCAACGCGAACAATTCGGCAAGCGCTCCGAGAAGCTGTCCCCCGACCAGTTCAACCTTCCGTTGGAAGATGCCGAACTGGCTCAGGGCGTATTTGACGCCGCACAGGACAAGGCCGAGGCGGCAATGCGAGAGCTGGGCAAGGAAATGCCGCGCCGGGCGCAACGCAATCGCGGTCATTTGCCGCTGCATTTCCCCCGGGTCGAGCGGATCATCGAGCCGGCAAGCATCCTGTGCCCCTGCGGCTGTGGCGAGATGGCCCGGATCGGAGAGGATCTCTCCGAGCGCCTGGACGTGATCCCCGCGCAATTCCGGGTGCTGCTGACGCGGCGGCCCAAATACGCGTGTCGTCGCTGCTCTCAAATCGTGGCGCAGGCGCCTGCTCCCGAGCATGTGGTGCCGGGTGGGCTGCCCACCGAATTGCTGATCGCCTCGATCATCGTTTCGAAGTTCGGTGACCACCTTCCGTTCTATCGACAGGCCGAGATCTTCCAACGGCAAGGGATCAAGCTGGATCGTGGCACGCTCGGCAACTGGGTCGGGCGCGCGTGTTTCCACCTGATACCTGTCATCGATCACATGCGGGCTCATCTGCGAAAGGCGGATCGCATCTTCGTTGACGAGACACGTGCGCCGGTGCTGGACCCGGGCCGCAAAACCACGAAAAGCGGCTATTTCTGGGCCGTCGTGTCTGACGACCGCGGACATGGAGGTGTGGGTCCGCCCATCGTGCTGTTCCATTACGCGCCAGGCCGGGGCCAAGAGCATCCGCTGAAATTCCTCGCCGGATACCGCGGTCGGTTCCTGCAATGCGATGCCTATCAGGCTTACAACGCGATGCCCGAGATCCCGCGTGACAGCGGCCCGTGGCAGTTGGTCTATTGCTGGACCCACGTCCGCCGTCGCTTCGTGAAGCGCTTCGAGAACGACCGCTCACCCATTGCCCAGGAGATGCTGCGCCAGATTGCGCTGCTCTATCAGGTCGAAAAGATGGTTCGGGGCAAGGAGCCTGCGCTACGTCTGACCGCGCGGCGTGAGCACGCCGCCCCGATCATCGCAGCACTCAAACCGTGGCTGGAGGCCAAGCTCTCCCACATTCCGCAGAAGTCCCAACTCGCCGAGGATATTCGCTACACGCTGGCACATTGGTCCGGCCTGATCCGCTTCCTCGACGATGGCACGCTCGAACTGGACACCAACCCTGTTGAAAATCAGATCCGCCCCATAGCCCTTACCAGAAAGAACGCACTTTTTGCCGGCAATGAGATCGGCGCCGAAAACTGGGCGATGCTGGCCTCGCTGATCGCCACCTGCAAGATGTCCGGCGTGAACCCGGTCGACTATATCGCCAACACGCTTCGCTCTATCCTCGACGGCCATCCAAAGTCCCGGATCGAGGACCTCATGCCTTGGCGTTTCAATCAGCCGTCAAGCCTCGCAGCGTAGGGTAACGAGGTCGCGCTTACGAAGAGTGCCCGGATGCAATCTGATCAACGCTCCGATAGGCAGCGTTCTCGCGTTTGGGAAAGTGACATGGCGAATTGGTTCATAACTGGCATTTCTCGCGGTCTGGGCTTGGCATTGGCAAAGGCGCTCTTGGCCGAGGGGCATCATGTCGTTGGAACTGTGAGAACTGGCCTACCGCAAGTTGGGCCATCCGCCGGAACGCTCCGCGTTCTGACTGCAGATATGGCTGATGGAACCAGTGTCGAAGCTGCCGTTCATGCGGCTTTTCGCGAGTTGGGCCGGATTGATGTCGTCGTCAATAATGCCGGATACGGGCTTCTAGGTGCCGTCGAAACCTCGACCGAGGACGAGTTGCGCAACCTCTTCGAGGTGGATGTGTTCGCGCCAATCCGTGTCGCACGCGTGGCTCTACCCTATTTGCGCGCGCAGAGCTCCGGCCATATCATCAACATCACTTCAATCGCGGGGCGCGCACCTGGACCGGGCATCGCGCTTTACGCCGCCGCGAAGCATGCGATGGAAGGGTTTTCGATTTCGCTGGCTCAGGAGGTTGCGCCGCTTGGCATTCGGGTAACCGCTGTGGCCCCGGGCCAGTTCAGAACCGATTTCCTGGCAGATAGCTCGATCAGTATCAGCGCTAAGGAGGATCCCGCCTATGGCCCGAGTGTCGGTGCGACACTTTCGGCCTTGTCGCAGATCAACCAGAATCAATTGGGCGACCCGGAACTGGCCGCAGCCGCAATCCTCGCGATGGCCAATGCCGAGATCCCGCCCGTGCGCCTTTTGCTCGGTAGCGATGCGGCGAAACGCGCCCGCGCCAGAACTGACGCGGACACTAAGGACATGGATCTATGGTCCGATCTCACGGCCAGCACGGATTTTGCGTCGTAACGCCAACTCGCGGATATCGGCTCGATCAGAGCCACTCGTCGGGCAGGCCACGCACAACCTCCGCGATCTCTTGTTTTGCCGCGTCGCAGACCGGCAGGATCGGGCGCGGCGGCAGGACGTGACAAAGGTCCAGTCGCGCCGCCATTTCATGGACGACGCGGTAGCTGGTATATTTGCGGAACAGATCCCAGATCGGCTGTAGATCGTGGTTGATCCTGAGGGCTTCTCCCATATCGCCACTTTGCGCCGCTCGGACGAGTTGCAGGCAAGGCTTAGGCATCGTGCCGCCAAGAACGCTATACCAAGCACTTGCGCCCGCGATCATGGCCTCGGTGTTTTTGCGTGGCAGCGCAGCGCCGATCCCTTGCGAAGGCGATACCGGTGGGATGGCCCGATTGAGGATGCTCCCGCGGAACCCTGACATTTATTTTGAACCGTTTTTCCTCCCGAGCCGACTACGCCATGAACCCGACGCCTGTCGGGGGATGAAACCAGTTTTGGAGGATTTGACATGGCAACCGACCCGAACAATCCGACTCTCGTGCCCCTGACCGAAGTCTTGGCATTGGCGGCGCCCGAAGTTTTATTCAACGGCATCAGGATCGACGGCACGCGGCGCGCTGACCAGATCGAAGGCACATTGCTCAATGACGTGCTTTCAGGCGCTGCCGGAAATGACCAGATCACTGGCGGCGCGGGCGATGACATCATCAATGGCGGTAATGGCAAGGACACACTGCGCGGCGGCGATGGCAATGATTTCGTCGATGGCGGCGCCGGCGATGACGCGATCTTTGGGGGCAATGGCAATGACTTGCTGACCGGAGGCCTCGGCGCGGACACGATCCTGGGCGATGGCGGCGACGACTTGATCGAAGGCGGTGCCGGTGCCGACAGCCTGAATGGCGGCGACGGTATCGACACGCTCGTCTATGCCGGGTCTGGGGCCGGGGTGTCGGTGAATCTTGCGCTTTCCACTGCCAGCGGCGGCGATGCCACGGGCGACCGGTTCGAGCGGTTCGAGAACATTGTGGGTTCCGGCTTTGCCGACACATTGATCGGCAATTCCGGCGCCAACGAGATCCACGGCGAGGCGGGCGATGACGTCATCCAACGGGGCGGCGGGCGGGATCGCCTGTTTGGCGAGGCGGGCGACGACCTGTTCGAGGTCGATACCAACCAAAACGATGCCGGTGTGGTCTATGACGGTGGCGAGGGGGTGGACACGATCCGCGTCTCGGGGGTCGGCAATACCGAGACATTCAGCGACGACCAGATCACCGGGATAGAACGGCTGGAGGTAGATGCGTCAGTCAATCGCACCCTCCGCTTCCTTGCCGATCAGGTACAGTTCGACAGCATCGAGATCTCATCCGTCGCGGAATTTCGCCCGACCGCGATCACCTTCGAGGTCACCATGGGGACAGCCAACCTGCTGGACATGTCCGACATCGATATCACCGGCGCATTGCCCTCGGACTCATTCCTGGTGCTGGGCGACAATGACGCCGAAACGATCATCGGATCAAAGATCGCGGACCGGATCGGCGGTCGCGGCGCCAATGATACGATCCTGGGCGGGACGGGCAACGACACCATCTTTGGCGATGACGGCAACGACTTCATCGAAGGCGGCATGGGGGCCGATGACCTCTATGGCGGCAACGGAAACGACATCGTGTCCTATGCCGGATCGGCCAGCGCGGTCACCGTGAACCTTGCCACCGGCTTTGCCGCTGGCGGCGACGCCACCGGCGACCGGTTCCAGAGCATCGAGAACCTGACCGGCTCGCAGCATGACGACCTGCTGGCGGGGACGCGGGGGGTCAACCTGATCCGTGGCGGTGCAGGCAATGACGTCATCGCCGGAACGGGCGGGGCCGACCAGCTCTTCGGCGAAGCCGGGGCCGATGTCTTCGAGGTTGACGACGGCCTCGACAATCGCGGTACCAGTTTTGACGGCGGCACTGGGCTGGACACGATCCGGCTGGCCGGGGCCGGCGGTTTCGAGGGGTTCGACCAGACCCGGATCACTTCAGTCGAGCAATTCGTGGTCGATGCCTCACAATCGCGGACCATGCGTTTCCTTGCCGAGCAGTTCACCTTCGACGAGGTTGTGTTCGAGGGGTCGGAAACCCGCTCGACCGGGATCAGAACCGAGGTCATCATGGGCGCGGCCACCAGCCTGGATCTGGATCGGGTCGAATTCAGCGGCATCACGTCCGCGGATGTGATCCAAGTCATCGGCGATGGCGATGCCGAAACCGTGCTGGGTTCAGGCCATGCCGACCGCGTCGCGGGCAATGACGGGGCCGATCGCGTCAATACGCGCGGCGGCGATGACATCATCTCGGGCGGGAACGGCAATGACACGCTGAACGGCGGCGATGGCAATGACCAGATCAATGGCGACAATGGCAATGACAGCCTGATCGGCGGCAAGGGCGCAGATGTCTTGCGCGGTGGCGACGGCAATGACCTGCTTGAGGGAGGTGCCGGCGCGGATGTGATCGACGGGGCGAACGGCAATGACGTGGTCAGCTACAGCGCCTCGAATGCCGGTGTCCAGGTCAACCTTTCGGCGCGGACTGCAAGCGGCGGCCATGCCACGGGTGATACGCTGAGTGGCATCGACGGGATCATCGGCTCGCGCCATGGCGACATGCTGACAGGCTACAATGGCGCAAACCTGATCGAGGGCGGCAGGGGCAACGACACCATCGCCGGAAACGATGGCAGCGACATCCTGCGCGGAGGAGACGGGCAGGATCTGTTTCTGGTCAATACGCAGCACGGCAATGCGGGCGTCACATTTGACGGCGGTGCCGGATTGGACAGTATCCGGCTTTCCGGGAACGGCAATATCGAGAACTTCACCAATGACACGCTGATCTCGGTCGAAACCATAGAATATGACAGCACGCTGGACCGCCGGGTCCAGTTCAGCGCAAGCCAGTTCGACACGATCCAGACCATCTCGGTGGACACGAGTGACCGGACGACGACCATGCGGACCGAGGTTTTCCTTGGCAATGCCGCAGAGGCCGATCTGTCGGACATTGCCTTCGTCAACACCGCGACGAACGACCACGTGGTCATCGTCGGAAATGGCCAGTCCAACACGATCACCGGCTCGAACATCGCGGACGAGATCCGTGGCGGCAATGGCCACGATATCCTGAAGGGGGGCGATGGCAATGACACGATCCTTGGCGGCGACGGCGGCGACGTGATCGAGGGCGGCGCGGGCGCGGATCTCCTGGATGGCGGCAATAACGAGGATATCGTCAGCTACGCCTCGTCGGACGCGGCAGTCAGCGTCAATCTGAGCACCCGCGTGGTCAGCGGCGGCCATGCCGAGGGCGACATCATCCGCAACCTGGACGGGGTGTACGGTTCGGTCCACGACGATGTTCTGGTCGGCGATGGGCGGGGCAACGTCTTTGACGGCGGTGCGGGCGATGACACGATCAACTCCGGGGTTGGGGGTGATCGCGTGACGGGCGGCACTGGCAATGACGTCATCGATCTGGGCTTGGATGGCGACCGCGATGTCTTTGTCTTCAACCTCGGCGACGCGGCCGATCTGGTCACCGGGTTTCAGGACGGGCGAGACCGGGTCGAATTGGACACAGACCTGTTCGCAGGCAATGCGGATATCCAGGACGGGCGCGACGTGGTCGAAACCTTCGGAACCTTCAGCGCGGATGGCACGACGCTGGTGCTGGATTTCGGCGCGGAAGATGTTTTAACGCTGGTCGATGCAGGTGGCTTCAACACCGCCGGTTTCGGTGCAGATCTGCTGTTGGTCTAAGCGCGAAGACATGAGACACGGCGGCCTATTCCGGCCGCCGCGTTTGCGGTCTCAGTCCAACCGTAATCCGAAGCGACAAGTTAACCCTTTCAACTTGTCATAGGTTGTTGGACCGGCCCTGCGGGCTTCAAGGCGAGGTTGGCCCCATTTGATGAGCAGGCCACCGGCTTTTCGAGGCCGGTTCGCGTTTGAGCCTCGACATTGCCGTCAGGCTGGTGGCCGTCCTGATCCAAGACATACGCGAAGGGCTAGTCGGCTGAGGCCACCTGTCTGCAACATAGTTAGAATTTCCGAGCCCGTTGTCGAAGCTCAGACCAAACGCCGCGAAAACAGCTAAATCAGGTCGCAAAAGCGCGGCCGGGACAGTGCAGACATTCGCTGCCGCAGCATACGAGTCCGTCCTTTTCTTACGGCTCACTCCTCCGTGTTTCGAGCCGTGTCGAATAAATCAGACAAGGCTCGAAATGCAGACGATAAGAGGGGGCGCTCATTTTGGGGGCAGGTTAGGAACCTTCGTCCTGTCCAGAACGGTGGTTAGTCATCCCCTAGCAAGCACCGAAAAATCGTAACCGCTGATATGGGCGCGGAACGCGGCCTGCGCGCTGGATTGGTTCTTCAGATTGGGGAACAGCAGCATCATTTCGTGGGGCGGAATCGTCCAGTCGGCCAGCAGGTTCACAAGGCAGTTGGCCGCGAGGGCAGGCTGGCAGACATAGGCAGGCAAAAGGGCAATGCCGTTGCCGGCCACCGCGGATTGCAGCAGGAAGCCCATCGAATCCGATATTGTCGCGGCAGGCGGGCGCACTGAGCAGCGCAAATCGCCGGCCTGAAAGACCCATTCCGGTTGGGCTTGCTGCAGCATGCACCGGTGCTGCAACAGATCGTCGGGCTCGCGCAGCGGCGGCGCGGTTTCCAGATAACCGGGCGCTGCGACCAGCACCCGCCGGATCGAGGAGAGCCGTCGCAGGATCAGGTCCTGCCCCGTGACGGTCCCGACGCGAAAGGCAAAATCGATCCGCTCCCGGATGATGTCCAAAGGCTGGTTGGTGGCGATCAGCTCGACGTTGATCCGGGCATAGCTCTGCGCGAAGTTCCGCAGGAAAACCGGCATGAAATGGCTGGCCGTCACTTCGGGACAGGTTATTCGCAGCACGCCCATCGGCTGCTCCTTGAGATGGCCCATGGCGATCGAGGCGGCCATGGCCTCAGCCCGAATGCGGCGGCAATGGTCCAGGTAGACCTGCCCGGCACTGGTCAGGCTGACATGTCGGGTCGAGCGGTTCAGCAGCCGCAAGCCCAGCCGCGCTTCCAACTGAGAGATGCGCTGGCTCACAGTGGATTTCGGCATTCCGAGGCGCAGTCCGGCTCGCGTGAAGCTGCCGGCCTCGGCGACCTCAGCCATCAAGATCATGTCGTCCGCACTGTCCATCGCACCTCTCTGTCCGGAATATGGAACAGTATGTCCAGATTGTCTGGATTATAACAGACCCAGCCGCAATCTAATCTTTGCCTCGAATGACATGGAGGCAGACATGACGGTTGGGGCAAAGGCGCGGGCAGACCGGACAGAGCTTGCGGTTGCGGTAATGGTGCTCACCGACCTGACGCTTTCGGTCGCCGATGCGATGATCAAGGCCACACTCGCCGAGATGCCACTGTCGCAATTTGTCTTTCTGCGATCTTGCATCACGCTGCCCTTGCTGATCCTGATCCTGAAGTTATGGTTCCCCCAGGTGAGTTTGCGTCCCGCCCGCCCCGGCTGGGCGCTACTGCGCAGCGGCCTTCTTCTGGCGAGCCTGCTTCTTTACTATGCCTCGCTAAATAGGCTCGACCTGTCGATGGCCGCAGCGATCTATTACACGATCCCGCTGTTCATCACCCTGTTCAGTGCCGTTCTGATCCGCGAAGCGGTGGGTCCTCGGGGTTGGACGGGGGTGGTACTTGGTTTTGGCGGCGTGCTGCTGATGCTCAGACCCGAGGCGAGGGATCTGAACCTGTCCGCCCTGATGCCTTTGGCATCGGCAACCCTTTACGCGTTGGCCATGGTCCTGACGCGCTCGCGGGCACGGACGGAGAACCCGTTCGTGCTGGCGCTGGTCTTCAACCTGCTCGCGATTGCGCTAAGCGGTATGGCCAGCCCTTCGGGTGCCGGAAACGCTCCAGACCAATCGACGGGCACCTGGCTGCAGCTCGACCCCGAGGACTGGGTACTTTTGGTGCTGCTGAGCGGCATGATGCTGATCGGAAGCGTTGGCACAGCCATTGCGTATCAGTCGGGGCCACCTGCGATTGTCTCGACCTGGGATTTCTCCTATCTTGCCTTTGCAGTTCTATGGGGAGTGGTGCTGTTCTCCGAGCAGCTCGATCTGGCATCCATACTGGGCATCAGCTTGATCGCACTCGCCGGGATCGCGGTCATCCGACGTTAGGTCTTCCCGAGGTAAACCGTATGGCAAGGGCCGGCCGTCACCGCCCCTTGACCACCAGCTTGCTGCTGGCCTGCATGCTTGGCCGCCGTTCAGGCATCGCGCAGCGAAGTCCTTGATGAGATGCAAGCAATGCGATTTCGCTGAGGTCTAATGAATGAAAAAGTCCGAACCACCGGCCCATTACAGCCGCTCAGCCATGACAAATGCCGCATCGCTGCATGCGTCGAAGCGGTCGCTCGGTGATACCGCAACGAACTCCTCGACGAGGTCGCAGCGAAGTGGGACAAAGCTGCCGGTCGCAGGTGCAGCACTGTTCATCTTGGCTTGACTGATGGGAGATGACAAATAAATATATCAACTTCTATTGAGGTGTTGATTCGATGGACGAACCACAGGCTCTGGCGGCCTTTGCGGCCATGTCTCAGGAAACGCGGCTGCGTGTTGTTCGGCTGCTGGTTCAGGCCGGCCCGGAGGGGATGGCGGCGGGTGCGATCGGCGAGGCGTTGGGGGATGCGACGACCTCGCGGCTGTCGTTCCATTTAACCCATTTGGAACATGCCGGGCTCATCCGGTCGCGGCGCAACGGACGTTTCATCATCTACAGCGCAGTATATCCCGCCTTGGGCGGGCTGATTGGCTTTCTGATGAAAGACTGCTGCCAAGGTCACCCCGAGATTTGCGCTCCGGCGCTGGCATGCGCCTGCGACCCCGCCGCGACCCGAAAGGCCTGAACATGGACATCGTCATTTATCACAACCCCGACTGCGGCACCTCGCGCAATACGCTGGCGATGATCCGCAATGCCGGTGTCGAGCCGCATGTCGTCGAGTATCTTAAATCCCCACCCTCCCGGCTGCTGCTCGAAAGGCTCATTGCCCGCATGGGCATTGCAGCGCGCGATCTGCTGCGCGAGAAGGGCACGCCTTATGCCAAATTGGGGCTGGATGATCCGAGCCTGAGCGATGCCGCGCTGATCGAAGCGATGATGGCACATCCGATCCTGATCAACCGTCCCATCGTTGTCAGCCCGCAGGGCGTCCGGCTTTGTCGTCCGTCGGAGCTGGTCTTGGATCTGCTGCCACCGCAGCAAGCCGCTTTCAGCAAGGAAGACGGCGAACAGGTCGTGGATGCCGACGGCAACCGCAGCCGTTCCGCCTGATCGGAAGAGAATTGTCATGACTGCCCTTCGCCCGGTCAAGCGGCTTTCGTTTCTCGACCGCTATCTGACGCTCTGGATCTTCGCGGCCATGACGCTTGGCATTCTGCTTGGCTGGACTTTCACCGGTCTGCCGGATGCTCTGAACGCCCTGTCCATTGGATCGACCAACATACCCATCGCGATCGGACTGGTCCTGATGATGTATCCGCCGCTGGCCAAAGTCCGCTACGAGGAACTGCATCAGGTCTTTGCCGACAAGCGTGTGCTTGTGCTGTCGCTGGTCCAGAACTGGCTGATCGGGCCCGTTCTCATGTTCGCCTTGGCCGTGATCTTCCTGCGCGACCAGCCGGAATACATGACTGGCTTGATCCTGATCGGGTTAGCCCGCTGCATCGCCATGGTGCTGGTCTGGAACCAGCTTGCGCGGGGCGACAACCAGTATGTCGCGGGGTTGGTGGCGTTCAACTCGATCTTCCAGATCCTGATCTTCTCAACCTATGCATGGCTGTTCCTGACAGTCCTGCCGCCCTTCTTCGGACTGGAGGGCAGCGTGATCGATGTAGGCTTTTGGACCGTCACCGAGGCGGTGTTGATCTATCTGGGCATTCCCTTTGCGGCCGGTTTTCTGACACGGCGTCTGCTGATCGCGCGCAAGGGCGAAGTCTGGTATCGCGAGGTGTTCCTGCCGAAAATCAGCCCGATCACCCTGCTGGCACTGCTCTTGACCATCGTCGCCATGTTCAGCCTGAAAGGCGGCGACGTGCTGCGCCTGCCGCTGGATGCAGTCCGGATTGCCATCCCGCTGGTGAGCTACTTTGGCATCCAGTTTCTCGTCAGCTTCGCACTGGGTCGGCTGGTCGCCCGCGACTATCCGCGCACCACAGCCATCGCCTTCACGGCGGCTGGCAACAATTTCGAACTGGCGATCGCCGTCGCAATCGCCGCTTACGGCCTCGCCTCGCCGGTGGCATTTGCCGCCGTCATCGGTCCCTTGGTCGAGGTTCCCGTCCTGATTCTGCTGGTGAATGTCGCCCTGCGTCTTGGCGCAAGCTGGTTTCCCGAAGACGTCGCGCCGAAGGAGGCCCGCGCATGATCCCCGACCTGCCGAACCTGTCGCCCGGTACAGACCAGATACCGGAGCTGCCCACTGTGGCCCACTCCAGTCATCCGCCACGCATGCTGCTGCTTTACGGCTCGCTCAGGGAGCGCTCCTACAGCCGCTTCGCCACGCTGGAGGCGGAACGTCTGTTGCGCCATTTCGGCTGCGAGACACGGGTCTTTCATGCCAATGGCCTGCCGCTGCCCGATGATACGGCGGCGGATCACCCAAAGGTGCGAGAGTTGCGTGACCTCTGCCTCTGGTCCGAGGGACAGGTCTGGACCAGCCCCGAGCGGCATGGCGCGATGACCGGGGTAATGAAGTCGCAGATCGACTGGATTCCGCTGGCCATGGGTGCGATCCGCCCGACGCAGGGCCGCACGCTGGCCGTGATGCAGGTCTCGGGCGGTTCGCAATCGTTCAACGCCGTGAACCAGATGCGCGTGCTTGGCCGTTGGATGCGCATGTTCACGATCCCCAACCATCCCTCGGTCGCCAAGGTCTATGACGAGTTCGATGAGGCCGGACGGATGCGCCCGTCGAGCTATTACGACCGCATCGTCGACGTGATGGAGGAGTTGGTGCGGTTCACGCTGCTGACCCGCGATGTCTCGGGAGTCCTGACCGACCGCTACTGTGATGCAATGAAGGCTGCGAGACACCCGCCCGCTTATGATAGCCGCTCTTTGAGCGCCTCATAAGGCGTTTTTCCTTTGAAAGCCCCGTGAGGTCTGGCGAGGTTATAGAAACGCTGCCACTCGCCCAACTTGGCTTCGAGATCCACGTCGTCCTTGTAGATGAGGAGTTGGTAGAACTCTTCCTGGTCGGAGCGATGTGATCGCTCGACCTTTCCGTTCAGCTAGGGTGACGCTGGTTTGATGTAGGCATGGCGGATGCCCTTGTCCTCAACATGCCAATGGAATTTGGCTTGGAACTCGTGCCCGTTATCGGTCCGCACCTCGCGGATGCGGAAGGGAAACTTGTCGATGACATGGTCGATGAAGTCGATGGCGTTGGCCTGGGTATGCCGCGCATAGGTAATCCTCCCCATGGTTAACGGGATGAGATTGTAGAATTTTCTCGTGGCGAGAGCCGAGGAGATTCGAATGAGGAAGAGCCGTTTCACTGAACCGCAGATCATGGCGGTGTTGCGCCAGGCCGAGAACGGGGTGTCTGTGCCGGAACTATGCCGGGAGCACGGGATCAGCACCGCCAGTTTTTACAAGTGGCGCGCCAAGTATGGCGGCATGGACGCGTCGATGATGAGCCAGATGAAGGCGCTGGAGGATGAGAACCGGCGACTGAAACGCATGTTTGCGGATCTCTGCATGCAGGCAGATCTGCTGAAGGAGGCTCTGGGAAAAAAATGACCCGTCCAGCTCAACGCCGCGAGTTGGCCGAGAAGGCTTTGGGGACAAGAGGGGTCAGCATCGCGCTGGCCTGTCGGGCATTTGGCGTCAGCGAGACCTGTTTCCGCTACAGCCCGAAGCGCGACGAAGAGAACGAGACGATCGCTGACCTGCTGCTCGGGCTGACCACGACACACAAGACCTGGGGTTTCGGCCTATGTTTCCTGCACCTGCGGAACGTGAAGGGGCATGTCTGGAACCACAAGCGCGTGCGCCGGATCTATTGCGACTTGGAGCTGAACCTGCGGATCAAGCCGCGACGTCGGCTGAGACGCGAAAAGCCCGATGAGCTCGCCGTGCCGGGAGCACCTAACATGGTCTGGTCAATGGACTTCATGGCCGACCGCCTGTCCGACGGGAGGCAGTTCCGGCTGCTGAACATTCTGGACGACTTCAACCGCGAGGGCCTGGGGATTGAGATAGACTTCTCACTACCCTCCGAGCGTGTCGTTCGGGCCTTGAACCAGATCATCGCCTAGCGTGGCAAACCTCTGGCAATTCGGGTCGATAACGGCCCGGAATATGTCAGTTCCACCCTGATGAATTGGGCCGAGAAGCGGGGCATCGCCCTGACCTACATCCAGCCCGGAAAGCCACAGCAGAACGCCTATGTCGAGCGCTACAACCGGACGGTCCGGAACGAATGGCTGGACCTCTACATCTTTGACACCATCGAGGAGGTGCAGCAGATCGCAACCGAATGGCTATGGACCTACAACAACGAGCGTCCCAACATGGGGATCGGCGGGATCACCCCTGCCATGAAACTGAAAACGGCCGCGTGAATTCTACGAAACCACCCCGCTAAAACGGGGAGGATTACCCTTGGTCAGCCATTAGCCCGTCGAAATACTCATATGACTTGGTGATCTTTGGCGACGCTCCGGCCGACGAGGCGGCGGCTAGGCACAAAAAGATTCCGACAGATACAGCGACGCGCAGTAACCGCCCGATTTCCACCGCCTGCCTGAGCGTGGGGGTGATCGGCTAAGACACGTGCATAGCGACGTCGTTAACGACGTGCACCGAGCACCAAGCAGGGGGGCAGCATTTGGCAGGCGTGGGCGAAATGGGCGTCGTTGGCGCGGGTTCGGGAGTAGAGGGGCCAATGTTTCAGCCCAGTCGATCAAGGCGCGCGCCTTGGAAGAGAGATTTGGTTGTTGGGGTCAGATGCCGCTCATACTCAGATTGCGCAGCCAATCCATGACTTCGTTCGCGTCTGTCACATCCGCGTATTTCTGGTTCATGTCATAGAGGTTTGCCTCATGCGGCGCCTGCGCGCGATCGGCGCAGCAATCGGCAGGGACCAGCACGTTGAAACCGGCTTGAACCGCGTCGACCACGGTTGCCCGCACGCAACCAGATGTCGTGGCCCCGGTCACGACCAGCGTATCGACCTTTGCTCCTGTCAGCAGGGCGGAAAGGGTCGAGCCGAAAAAGGACGATGCTCCCTTCTTGGTCACGATGGCATCTTCTGGCTGGATGCCGGTTGCCGCATTGATCTCGACAAGACGCGTGCCCTCGGTCAGGGCGGCCATGCCGGTGGCCTTCTTCAGCCAGGGCAGCTTGTCCACTTCGCCGGGGTGATAGGCTATGGTGGTAAAGATGACGGGAAATCCTTTGTCGCGTGCCAGATCGCAGATCGCCCGGGTGCGCCTCATCTGCTCGTGTGCATCTGACGCGGTGGGATATTGCGGGTCGGTAAAGCCGTAGCTGAAGTCGACAACGACAATGGCGGGACTGCTGCCGCGCGGGACGGTGCGTCCGAAACCCGCGCTTTCATAAATCTGTTCCTGGGACATCCGTGTTCCTTTGAAGAGGGGGCGATCGCGGACGCACCGCCCGTCATGATGCGCTGGAGGCACAGAAGCGCCTCCGGCAATGACCACGAGGTGGGGCGCGTCAGGCGCGCGCCATCTGGATTTCCTTCACCACCACGTCACCATCAATGACGATCGCCTCGTCATCCAGAAAGAGCGAGCAGTTGCGCATTGGAATGTCCAGGTGGCAGGCAGTGTCGTTCGGTCCGCCCAACTCGTTATTTGGGCCGGTCGAGAACATGACGTTGCCGTAGAAGCTGCGGGGCTCCATCCCCATGCCGCCGGGGAACTCTCCCGGCACGAAATTGTGCCACTTGGCGTTCGGGTTCATCCCCCAGCCGACATGGCTCATGCCGTAGCCGCGCCTGTCATTGAAGGCGTCCATGTATTCCCTGACGATCTGCGCCTCCAGTCCGCCCCGGATATCGGTGATCCAGCCCTTCTCAATGGTGTAGGTGATCGGCTCGCGCACCATCAGGTTCTGTGGCAGCAGGATGTCGCCCGGCGCCACGATGATGGTTCCGTCGACGCCGTCATCATCGCCCCCCGTGAAGACGAAGCCGGAGGGCCAGTGATCCCAACGGCCCGGCGTGTCGTTGCAGGCATATTCCGGCACAGTAGGATAGGTATTCAGCCTGTAGGTGACATCCGTTCCATGCGGGGAGGTGATGCGCATGACCTTGGCCCGCTCGAGAATGGCGGCGGCGATCTCGACCTTCTCGCGCAGTTCCGGATAGGGCAGCATCCTCGCCAGCAACTCGGGCGGCTCGACGGCGGTCAGGATGCGCGTGCCGGCGGCCTGGATCGCGAATTGCTCGGGGCTGAACAGCAAGAAGATGCAGTCGATCAGCATGTCGCAGTTTTTCAGCGCCTCGACCGCGTCGGGCATCGCGGCAAGGCCGGTCTGGCCGACTGCCCAGCCGGCGGTCGGTAGCGGTGCGGGCAGGCGCATGTGATACATCCTGGCGCCAAGGCGCTGGCCTGCAGCCATGAAGGCATCCGCATAGTCCAGCCGATCATTGCCCTGGGTCAGCACGATCAGCTTTTCACCCTCGTGCACGCCTGACATTTTCAACTGGTGCAGGCAAATTTCGGTGAAGCTCGTATGGTCCATCGTCTTTTCCTTTAAGCCTTGAAGTCCATGACGGCTGCCAGAAACCCGTCGAGGTCGTCCCACGGGATCATGTGACCGGCACCATTGACGGTGCGGATCTCGATCGCCGGGGATAGTTGGCGGATCTCGGCCACGTCCTCGGCTGCGATGACCGGAGCGCCGCCGGCTACGACCAGCCGCATCGGCAGGCCCAAATGAGGCAGGTCCGCGTGGATGTCGTCGGTGTGAAAGCCGTCGAAGGCGGTCTTGATCGCCGTATACTGGCAGGTGTGCAGCCATTCGGCGCGGAGCGCGACCTGTTCATCGGTCCAAGTGGGGCAGAACCCGCGCATCTCGGCGACAGAGATGCCCGTCTGCGCCAGCCGGATCGAGTCACCATACCAAGGCCATGCCGAGGGGTAGGGCCTCCGTCCGGGACCGCTGACCGGCGGATCGACAAGCACCAGACCGCCGAATGCGCCTTGGTTCCTTCGCGCCGCCCGGATGGCGATGCGCGCACCCATCGAATGACCCAACACCAAGGGCTTGTTCAGGCCCTGCGCAAGCGCCACCGCGTCATCGGCCATCGCGTCCAGCGAATAGTCCAGATCGCCCGCCTGACTGAGGCCGCGCCCGCGCACGTCAAGAACATGCACGTCAAAACGCTCGGCGAGGCGCTCAGCGACGAAGCCCCAGGTGATCGCAGGTGAGGTGATACCGGGGATCAGCAACAATTCCGGACCTGGGCCGGCATGATGCAGAAGGTGCTGGCGAATGCCATTCGCGCGGACGTGATACCCCCGTGCCATCAATAGGCCCCAGACAGAAGCGCACCGCCCCCCGGCACGCGGGTCGGCAACTCCAATGCGTTCAGCATCTGCCAGGTCGTTGCGATGGCCGCGGTAACAACGGGCTTGCCGGTCTGGGCCTCGACCGTCTGGACAGCCGCAAGCGAGGGCATCTGCACGCAGGCCGAAAGCACGATAACATCGGCGTCGGCGACTTCCATGCCCGCGACGATCGCGGGCAGGTCCATCGGATCATGCGCGGCGACCGCTAGGTTGTCCTGTATCTCAAGCGCACGGCAGTCGACGACCTCAAACCCCTCGTTGGCAATATAGTCGAAGACCATCTGCGCCAGCGGCTTCATGTAGGGGACAACGACCGCGATCTTTCTGGCCTTCATCGCATGAAGCGCGTCAATCAGAGCCCCCGCCGAGTTGACGACCGCGCCTTGGGAGCCGTTCCCGCGCACTACCTCCGCCAACCGCTCCTTCGAGCTGCGGTGATAACCCAGCCCCATCGACATGATGGCGACAAGGCAGGCATATCCCATCACGTCCACCTTGGCGTCCGACAGTTCCAGCGCACAGCGATCGGAAGCTGCGTCCATCGAAGAAAGCTCCTCCTTCGTGACATGTTTCATCCGCATCCGCGCGGAGTGAAAGGTGAAGCGCTCCGGTGCCACCATTTCCCGCGCCTTCAGCAAAGCCGGAATCTCGGTCTCCATGGTGATGTTGGAACTGGGGACGATCTGACCGATCCGGATCGACTTATTCATGGAATGCTCCATATTATCTATTCGAGTGATTAATTAATTGCTCAGGAGAACGCATGACCGCACATGGTGTCAGGCCGCTGCCAGACGGTCGGCGAAGCCGCGCGGGTCGTAGTCATAGACCCAATCGGTATTGATTCCCGTGGTCCGCGGGTCTTCCTTGGCGCGGCGGGCATATTCGGCATCACGCGCTGCCATCTGCTCCTCGGTGGGCAGGTGGTAGGTGCGGCCGCGCTCGCGCGCCTCAAGCTGGACGCGACTCGTGCGGGGCAGGCGTTCCGCCTCGTAGCCGGCCAGCGCGGCGCCCAGATCCTTGGGGTTCAGCGCCAGAGACTCGGCCAGCACATAGGCGTCCTCGATCGCCATCGCCGCGCCTTGCGACAGGAATGGCAGCATGGGGTGGCAGGCGTCGCCCAGCAGAGTGACCGCGCCCTTTGACCATGTGGCCATGGGATCGCGATCGAACAGGCCCCAGTTGTAGACATCGGTAACGCCCGAGAAGAGCTTCTGCAGATCGGGATGCCAGCCCTCGAAATCCGCCAGCATCTCGGCGCGGGTCACGCGGGTGCTCCAGCTTTCGGTGACCCATTCGGCGGCCTCGGTGACGGCAACGATGTTCACGGCCTCGCCGCCCTTGACGTAATAGGTCACAACATGCGCCTTGGGACCCATCCAGAACGAGCTTGCTGGCGCGACGTAATCAACCACGCCTCCGGTCGGAACCAGCGCGCGATAGCATTGATGTCCGGTCCAGCGCAGGTCACCCGCCCCGAACATCGCCTCGCGCACGACAGATCGGACACCATCGGCACCGATGATCAGGTCGGCCTCGAAGGTCGATCCGTCCTGAAAGCGCGCTTGGGCGCCGGTCGGGGTATTGGAGATTCCCGTGCATTTCTGGCCGAAGCGGCAGATCTCGCGCGGAATGTTCGATACGAAGACGTCCAGCAGGTCGGCGCGATGGACATGCACGAAGGGGGCCTGGTAATGGGCGCGGAAATCACCGCCAAGGTCGATGCGGAAATTCTCGCGCCCGGTCTTCCAATGCCGCCCCGTTACCGCACGGGGATAAAAGGCCGTCCTCATCAGGTCGCTTTCCAGACCCATTCCGATGATGGACTTTACCGCGTTGGGCGTCATCTGGACGCCCGCCCCGACTTCGCCAAAGGCTGGGGCCTGTTCGAAGATCGTGACATCGAACCCTTTCCGCAGCAGGGCGCATGCGGTCGCGGTTCCACCGATGCCACCGCCAATAATGCCAATTTTCATGTCGGTATCCTTGTCGTTCTTGTCAGTCGCGCCAACGCAGCAGACGCTTTTCGACCCGGCCGAGAACGCCGCGTTCCAAAAGCTGCATGGCGATGATGAAGAGGATCGCGACGGCCGCTACTTCGCGCATCCGAAGCTGCCGGAAGCTGTGAAAGATGGAGGCGCCGATACCCTCGGGTTGGCCGATGGCCTCGACCACGACCACAAGCTTCCACGACAGCGCAAAGGAGAAGCGCATAGCGGTCAGCAGGGCCGGGACCAGTTGCGGGATCAGGACGGCCATGATCCGGACAGGGGCGGGCAGGTGATATATCTGCGCCATTTCGTCCAGCGACCTGTCGCGGGCCTGTACGTTTGACCGCACGATATTTGCGACGAAGGGCAGGACGGCGATGGTCAGTGCGACAAAGCCCGCAGTCTCTCCAGTGCCCAAAGCGAGGATCGCGAAGATGATGTAGACCGGGTCCGGGACCGCCAAGGCAAGCGCCAGCAGAGGCTGGAAAAACGCTTCGGTTCGGGCGTTGAGGCCAATGATCAGTCCCAAGATGGTGCCCGCGACCGAGGCGGCGGCGAAGGATGCCAGCACACGGCCCAACGTCAGGACAAAATCGTTCCAGAATGCCTGCGATCCAAGCGCCGCCTGCATGGCCTGAAGCGTCGGAACGATGCCTGGCACCCAGGGGCGAAAGTTCAGCGCCATGAAATGCCAGATCAGCAGCATCAGTCCGATGGCGACGATCCCGGCCCCCGGCTTGCCCAGCGAGAGGTTCTTCACAAGCTGCATCAGCGTAGGAAGGACGGAACGGTTTCCAAAGTCGGGATTATGCAACGGCCTGCTCCGTGGTCGCGGACAGGCCCCACGGCGCCTGCACCCGGCGGATGATGTCGCCCTCGATCTCCGAGATGCGCGGGTCGTCATAGTCCCGCGGACGCTCCAGCGGGACTATGTAGTCCTCGTGGATTCGTGCCGGGCCCCGGGTCAGGATCAGGATCCGGTCTGCCAGATAGACCGCCTCGCGGATCGAATGGGTGACGAAGACAACGGTGGCGTTCGTCCGCTGGCAGATGCCGGTCAGTTCTTGCCGCAGCGCGCGCGCGGTGACTTCGTCCAGGGTCGAGAGCGGCTCGTCCATCAGGATGTAGGACGGGTTGACGATCAGAGACCGCGCGATCGAGACACGCTGCCGCTGGCCACCCGACAGGCGCATCGGCCAGGAATCCTTGAATTGCGAGATATGCAGGATCGAGAGCAACTCGTCGATCCGCCTTTCCCATTCGTCGCGCGGCACGCTGGACGCAGCCAGCGTCATCTCGAGGTTCTGCCGCACACTGCGCCAGGGCAGCAGGCGATGGGACTGGAAGACATAGCCAAGCCGTGGCGGCTTTGACTTGGGCCCAAACAGTTCCTGATCCTCTACGAACACCTTGCCCCGGCTTGGGGGATTCAGTCCCGATATGACATTGAGCATGGATGACTTGCCGCAGCCCGAAGGGCCGAGGATTGCCACGAATTCGCCACGGCGAATGTCGAAATCTAGTTTTCTGACGGCCTCGTACTTGCCGTAGGACACGCCAAGATCTTCGACACGCAAGACCGATGAACGAGCGTCTGTGGTCATTCGGATCTTCCTTTCTGGGATGGTTCGCGGCAGCCCTCAGCGCCAGCGGAACGTGTATTTCTCAAGATTGCGGATGAGGCCGTATTCGGCGAGCAGCACGATCACCATGAACACGAGCAGCCAAAGATGAACCTCGATCATCAGCATGTATTCCCACGCGTGATCGAATTTCGCACCGAACCCCATGCGCGCGGCCCCGAAGATTTCGGCCACGACGATGACCTTCCATGCAAGCGCATGGGCGTTCCTCAAGGCCGCGAAGACATAGGGGGCGACGAAAGGCACCCAGATATGGCGCACCTTGGCGAGCAGTCCCAGATGGTAAATCTGGGCCATCTCATCCAGTTCGCGGTCGGCGCTTTTCAGGCCGTCGCGCATCCCCACCGCCATGTAGGGAAAGGTGATGAACGCCACGACCAGAACATATCCCGCCTCGGAGCCCTTGAAGATGGCGAGTGCGAGGATCGCGGCAATCGCGCTGGGAGTGCGCAACGCTGCAGTGACGTAATAGCCCAGAACCTCACCCAGGAAGGCCGAGCGGGCCATGATGAAAGCCGCGACAAATCCGGCAGCTATGCCCAGTGCCAGCCCGCCCAGAACACGCGCGAGCGTGATGCCGATATTGGACCAGGTATCTGCACTGGACAGGAAATGCGGTAGCGCCTTCAGCACCGTGCCCGGAGATTCGATGAATGTCGCCTGAGCTGCCGCCAGATACCAGAGTGGTATCAGCAGCAGCAGCGCCAGCACCGACCAGGCCGATTTCTCGATCCTGCTCATGTCGATCAGCTCCGCGGTCCTGCGACTTCTTCCAGCGTGACCAGCGTGCCCTCGGGAACGCTTTCAATGACCGTTCCATCCTCCGCCAATTTGTCCAGGAATCGGGTGGCGGCCTCTCGCTTCTCGGCTGACCAGTCGTTCGAGAAATAGTCATAGCTGCGACCATTCTCGATGATCTTGTCCAGCACGGCCGGATCCGTCAGCCCCAGTTTTTCGGTGACATAGGGCTTGCGCATGATCTCATAGTCACTGTCGCGAAGCAGGGCGATGGCCTCGTCATAGGCGTCGCGCACGGCATAGGCCAGTTCCGGGTTCTCGCGCAGCCAATCGCCATGAGCCGCCATGTTGGTGATCCAGGGGGCGAACCCATCATTGAATTTCGCATAATCCGCATGAGCCTGCAGCAGATAGCGCCCGTCCGTCTTGACCATGGCCTCGGAGGCGAAGGATTCGAAGTTAAAGATCGCGTCCACCTCGCCCTGAGCGAGCAGGGGAACAAGTGCGCCCGGCCCGACCTGCGACAGTTCGTATTCCTTCAGAACGTCGAAGCCGTACATTTCCTGGACGATGAGGCGGATGAAGGAGGTGGTGCCGGACTCGGCCCCGAAATGCCCGACTTTATGGCCTTTCAGGTCTGCAGGGGTCTTGGCCTCCGACGAGCCGGGCACGATGATGCCGAGATAAAGGTTTCCGACGGGATAGAAGGCAGACACGTCGAACCCCTCGGCGCGGGCAAGCGCGATGCCCAGCAGATCGTTGTCCATCGCGATGTCGGCATTGCCGATCAGGAAGTTCTGGAACAGGCCAGCATCAGGCAGGTATTCGAACTTGCCGTCGAATCCGTGTTTCTTGTCCAGTCCCTCACCCTGGATGATCATCATCGGCAGGCCGCCGATGCTCCCGGCAACGGCTTGCATGGTCACATTCGGCAGATCATCGGCAGACGCAGAGAGCGCAGTCGAAATCAGCGTCGCGGCAAGCATGCCGCGAAATACGGTCTTGTTCATGGGTCATCCTGTTGGGTTGTTTTCTCGCGATTGAGGATGACGATATCGAGTCGAATTAATTAATCAAGCACATAATTAATTAACTTTGACCTCGGTGCTCTTACTGTGAAATATGCTCGGCATAGACGCTTCGTCAGGCGAGAATTGTGGACATATGCTCAATCGTGAAGCATCCGGTCGCGAGGCTCGGCTCAAGATCAAGGAACAAAGACTGTCATGTCCAACTCTCAGACTACTGCCAGCGACAAGCCTGCCCGGAGGACACGCCGCCCCGGCAGACCCGAAGGGCAGACGAACCTGGCCGACGAGATTCTGGATGCGGCCGAAATCATGTTCGCCGAACTTGGCTATTCAGGCACCACGCTACGTCAGGTTGCCGAAAAGCTGGGCGTGACGCCCGCCATGATCGCCTATTACTTCCAGAGCAAAGACAACCTGTTTCGCGCCGTTTTCTTGCGGCGTGGCCAAGGAATATCGGACAGCCGGATGGAACGGCTCTCCGAGCTTGAGGGAAAGCCGGGCAAGATTGTCGAGGATCTCGTCCGTGCCTTCATCGAACCTTCGGCCAGGCTTTATGGCGATCAACAGGGCAGGGCATTCCTGCGCCTTCATGCACGCCTGCATATGGAGCCGGAGGCGCTGTCATTCGAGTTGCGAAGGACCGTCTATAACGAGTCGACGCGCGCCTATGCCCGCGCTTTCGCCGAGCTTCTGCCGCAACTATCCGAGCGCGAGATATACCAGCGGATGTCGCTGCTGATCGGCGCCTATCTCTACGCATTCTCGGGAACAAGCCGGTTGGGCGAGTTTCTGGTAACGGACGAGGGCGAATCGACCCGAGGTCTGACTGAAAATATTATAGCTTTCGGAACCGCAGGCATGATGAGCAGGTCCAACGTTTAGGTGTTTGATCCCACGTTCGCGTAGTAAAATTTATGGCCAGATAACGTCAGTTGCCGGTCGCCCGCGGCCTAGAGTGGAAGACCTGATGTGGGACGCCCGAACGGAAGCTAATGCGCTCCGAGCAGCATGTTGCGGAGTACAAATTGGAAGGCTTGGCTGAGGCGGGCGACCTGACCCTCGGGTATGGCGGGTCGGCCCTTACCTGCCGCTCGGCCTGCCACCATGCTGCGCGACAGCACCCGCCGAAGCAGCCCCTCAGGCACCGCGCAGCGAAACCCGTGATGAGATGGCAACGATGCGGACGAAGCGGACGTGCGCTGCTTGCAGGGACGCTGCCGCTTCGCGCCCGCCCTCCGGCTTCAGTCCTTAACTATGGCCGTGGGAAACACCCAAGTTCCGTCCAGTATCTCCTCGTGAGGCCGATACATCCGCACCAGATAGTTCCACCCTGCTGAGATTGGAAGGCAGTTCGGCACGCCCTCCTTACAGTCTCCGAACTGCACCGTGACGGAGCCATCTTCCGACTTTGAAGCTGTTACATTGTTCAGAGAATAACGGTTGAGGTCATTCTTCTGAAAATAGCCGTCAGCGTTATAAACACTGATCGACCAAAAGCCGTCGACTGGCACCTTGCCCACAGTCAGGCGATACGTTGTCTTCCCGTCGTTATGCTCCGGCGTGACACCGGCATAGTAGGCGTCCGTGAGTGGGTTGCCCCCCCAGCCGCTGGCTGTTCCGATCAGGTGCTGAACCTCATCGACCTTCTCTTTTGGACCAAACATGCGGGCTGAGTCGATTCCGCCGTTAGCCGCGGCCAATGCGTTCAAGGCGTTTCTCAACCCCGTCGCCTGCTCCCGGTTCCAGTCCGGGATTTCGAACACGGCTCCCTGTCCTTGCTCGATCTGCATCGCGTCCTGAGCCCGATGAACCGCAGCCAGATCATCCGGATTTTCCGGATCAACAAAGGTGCGGATGAGGAACAGCACATAGCGGGTTCCGACCTGATCCTGCGTGAAGTGGTGAACTCCGGAATCGTAGATGACTGCGGGCGTATAATGATCCTCGTTGATCACTTGCAGACTGCGAAAACGGCTGTCAGCCGCAGGCAGCGTCACGGTGGCAGGACCGGCCCCAAGGTCAGCGATGGCATAGGAATAGAGCGTGTCCCGGTTCATTCGGATGACATCCTGCTTTTCCACCGGCACAGGCTCGCGAGCGTGAAGGAAACTGCCGAAAGCGCCCGAGGCGACGAATTTGGCGAAGTAAAGATCACTCTCCACGCGGGTGAAGTTGTCGACGGTCACGCGATCCGCAGCAGATGCGGGGATGCCCACGCCGATGCAAGCCGCACACAGAAATCCGAAGCAAAGCTTAATCATGGGAGAACTCCGAAACATCGACGGAATGGATCGCTCGAACGGTATCTCTAGTCGTGTCTATTCCGCATCATTAAAATCCCCTCGGTCAGAAGGGGCAAGGAATGATTTTCCTTTCGACATGGTTGCTGGTCTTCCAGTCGTATCAAAACGTGCGGCCTGCCCAAGGCCGCACAAAAATAAACGGCCCCGGCCAAGGCTGCCGCACCGCAAGTGAGTGGCAGCTAAGGGCTCCGAGTATCAAGCTGTGGTGCGGAAATTAGCAGATTTGGCTGAGGCGGGCGTCCCGCCGTTCGGATAGGAATGGCCGGCCCATTGCTGCCGGTCGAGCATCGCCGTTGCCCGCACCGCGGTGCTCGCGGAAGCCGCCGCTCAGACGCCGCGCAGCGAAAGCCTCGATGGAATTTCGGCGATGCGGGAAAAAGCATACACCCAATTATCACCGAGATCTTTCAGAACGGCTGCAGCCAGAATCTCGATGCGCTCCTCCCGCTGTTGTCTGGCCTCAGGGACTGATTTCATGGGACCCCCGAGGTCAAAGCGGCGAGCGGTGTGCTCTTCTCATATGGAATTCAGTCCTCCCTCGTTCCCCAAGGAACAGTGACCGGGCAACCTACCGCCAGCAGGCACCTGGAGTTTTCCGGCAAGCGGGTTTCATCTCGGTGTAAATGGCATCAATCGTTCAGGGCGGACCTCACCTCTCAGGGAAAAGCCCGGGCATCCAGCTGGAAGCCAAACTAGCGGGGAAATGCACCCTGAGCGGAGCGCGCGGGCTATCTGACTTAATCGCTTCTAGCTCCAAAAGGCGCGAGGTAACTTTCCGAGCCTGCCGGTCGCTCACCCCCAACATGTTCGGAATGACACCGCGATCGATCTCGCCCTCCATCAGCAATGCGCCAAGGATACGGTCGCTGCCTTTGAGCACTTCGCCACGGCGTTCCTCCCGGACGGCCCACTCCATTACCCTGCCGCGCAGTTCGGCTGGCCGCATCAGGGCGTGCATGAACTCCACCTGGTCGATGCATTTCTCCAGGAAGAAGCTCGCGAATTCTGCCAGTCGCGCCTCCGAAAGCGCGCCACGCCCATCGGCCCCACCCGGCCGGGGTGCGTCTGCGGCTGCAAGCCGGCGTTTGTATTCCTCGGCGTTGCGCCCGAGGCCCCGCGACGCCGACCAGAGGCCCGCGGAACTCACGCTCTCGGCCAGCATGGCATGGGCGACCATGCGGGAGACACGACCGTTCAGATCCGGGAAGGGATGGATCCAAACCAGGCGGTGATGCGCACATGCCGCATAGATTATCTTCCCCGTTTTTCCTTGGAAACCGAACATCCGGTGCAGGTGATCGAGCAGGCGTGGCACAGCACCCGGGCTTGGCGGGATATGCGCACCAACTTGGACAAAGCCGTCTCTAAAGGCGCCGGGAATAATCGGGATCAGCTTCCCGTCAAGGCCCTCCTGAACCAGCAACTCTTCCGGCAGCCCCTCGCAGAAACGTGCATGGATCTCCTTCAAGCTTTCAGGGTGCAGCGGGCTTTCGGTGAGCCCGCCGCCATCGATCCAGCTTTGCACCAAGATATGGGAGACTGCTTCTCGCTGAAGGTTGCGTTTCTCGGGGTCAGCGCTGAAATCTTGCCGTAAGGCGCGTTCGATATCGATCGGATGAGTGTTATGCCCCTCGATCAGGTTGGAATAGTAGCAGTTCATCGAGCGGACCAGACCAGCCAAGGCAGGTCGCATCCCCTCCGGAAGGCTTGCCGAAAGGGCCGTGGACTTCATCGCGAGGTCGAGCGAAAGATCGGTCAGCACCGACCGATGGCGCGAAGCTTCCTCCGAAATGAGCGGCTCCATACTGGCACCGGTCTCTCCTCTGTCCTCTAGCTTCGCCATCAGGCCTCCACTTCCTCGCAAAATTCCGCACTGAGTTCCGCTTATGGTTCCGACACGTGCTTCTTCGGAAGTTCGCCGGGAGCAATTTTAAACTTATTGCTGATGTTGACGCAATCTGGAAAAATAGGAGCCAATTTTTAGGAACATTGGGCTCCAGAATTCCTCATTTAGTTCCGCTTTGTGTTCCGCTTTCTATGCCGCTTCTCGGATCTCCATGTTCAACAAATGGTGGGCTTTCTACTGCGCAACTGGTGGGAGTTGCTTAATCGCCCTGAGCCGCTCCAACTGGTCGGTCGAGCACCGCCGATGCTGCGCGGCGTCGTTCCCCTGACCAGCCGTTCAACCAGCCTCGCAGCGACCCCCCGCTAGCGCGGGGCGCGATGCGGGGCATTGCTGCGACGGCTTATTTTCGCCTCCTTCTCTACCGGTGTCTGGTTGTCTGGCCTAATTGATGGGCGTTGTCCCCGTCGGCGGTAGTCTTACCCAGGCCAGTTGCTCTACTAACGACGCACCAGAGTGACCACATGCATTGGGGCCATATGTGGAGGCATCAGATGTTCAGGAAACTCTCTCTCGTCGCATTGGTTTTCTCTGTTGCGACGGGATCGGCTCTTGCAGATAGCAAACCGCTGTCTCCGGGCCATGTCCAAGAGGCTGCGATCATGGGTCTCAACCCGCATGTCTTCAGTCGCATGGATATCGCTCAGATCGCAGCTGAAACGACCTGCCGCGACCAGCGCGAACGGGTGCGCTATATTCTTGAGAAGAAGGAGAAGGCTGGAGAGGAGATCTCTAATCCTTTCACCTCGAGCCGATGGCTAACGCCTGGTGGATGCAGAGTAACGGGCGAAGACCGGTGATGGCCTGAAGGGTGTTATCCCGCCACGATACCTGCGCAAGACGAAATCGGTCGAGGAACTGCTGCCCTGACTTTACCTCAATGGCGTCAGCACCGGCGATTTCAGCGAGGCGCTGGCAGCGCTTCTCGGTAAGGGGCAGCCTCGGAAACTGGCGCAGTTGGCTAGGGCTGACCGCCAGTTGAGGCGTTTCTGAATTCGCAGCAACCACATTGGCTGCGCCTCGCATCAATGGCCGCAATGGAGAATACCGCCGAGCCGCATTAGGCAAGTCCGAGCGGCCGCTTCGGATCACGCGCGATGCTGCACCTGCGAACAGCCGAGTGTCGTCGCCCCCGCTCTGAATGGCGGCGAAGGGCTCCCGCCCAACATGCTGTGGGACAGGAAATGGCGGCCGTAGCTGGTCCGGACCTCAACCTCCCGCGCCGGATAGAGCGGCCCATTGCGGCCGGTCGGCTTCGCCCAATACTACGCGGCAGCATTCCCCGAAGCCGCCGTTCAGGTTACCCGCAGTGGGTTTCGTATGAGACAGCGAGTTTGCCGGGCCTTTTTGTCATGAGCTACACCACCATTTATGGAGATCCGGAACGGCTGTGCTTGGCGTATGCTCTGGGCGCTACTGGTATCAGGCCAGATCCAAATGCGGAAGATCGACGGCTAGGAAACCATCTCTTAGCCTCTCGAGCCGATGACGATTGACCTCGCAGCTTAACTGGAGCCAATTTCACACGCCCGGAGCGGGCCGCCAAGGAATTTCCACAGCATTCGCGACACGACCCAGGGTCTCGATCGTTCATTCTCTACCCAAACCGTATGTTCCAGCAATTTCGACAAAATCCCTAACCTGTCTTGAGCGATTTGATCGTTTCCAGACTAAGACTGTTCGGTTCCGAAACAATGGATGCATTATTTGACGTACCTCAACGTTGCGGCCGAGAAAACCGATCAGACTTTCGGGATAGACCGTCACTCCCAGCCCGGCAGCGACAAGGCCAAGCAGCGCAAGGGTGCTGGACGCCTCCAACGTCACTTTCAGCGTCACGCCCTCGGCGCTGAACAGGTCATTCAGTCGCCAGCGATATTCGTCCCACTCGCGCATGTCGCCAAGGATGACATCCTGTCCGGACAGATCGCCAGGAGTTACCATAGGCAGGCGCAGCAATGGGTGATTGCGCGGCGTCACGACATAGAGCGGCTCGGCCGAAAGCGTCAGCGTGTGGTAGTCGGAGTGATCAAACGGTCCGATCAGGTAGCCAAGGTCGATCTCGTCATTGGCGAGCGCGATCTTTTGGCCCTGCGTGCGGATATAGCTGATCTTCAGGTCGACATCCGGATGCCTCCGGCGAAAGCGCGACACGGCCGAGGGCATCAGTTCGGTCGCGGCAAAGGCCATGTAGCCGACGGAAAGCGCGCCCGCCTTGCCCTCGGCGATGCGCCGCGCGGCCTGCACCGCATCGCCGTAGCGGCGCATTAGATGGGCGTTCTCGTCATAGAAGCTACGGCCGGCCTGCGTCAGCGCCACCTCACGCGTGGTGCGCTCCAGCAGGCGGAATCCCACCGCCGATTCCAGTTTCTGGATGCGGCGGCTCAGCGCCGACTGGTCAAGGTTCAGGCGCTCAGCCGCGCGACGAAAGTTGAGTTCTTCGGCAAGCGTGATGAAGGATTGCACATTCTCGATCCCCAAAAGGTCATTCATCGGATCGCCTCGCCTTATTGATGCAGATTGCGCATTAATAAATGTTGAATCGCCATTTCCCCTTCGTCAAGCCCACGTTGATCATGAGGACAGAGCTGTGGATCGTAAGGCTTTGCTGGCTTTTCGAGCGGCTCGACAGAAAAGGTGAGCCGCCGGCAGCCTGCATCAATGAGACAAGGAAACGCGAAGATGAGCGACGTTGACACCAAGGAACTGGACCGCCTGCTGCAAGAGGCCTTCGACACCGCGACAAAGCTGTACAAAGAGCGCGGCTTCCAGCGCCGCGTCGGCTTTGGCAAACGTCCGGCGCTGGTCAGCGTCGATCTGGCCAATGCCTGGACCCGGCCCGGAAACCCCTTCACCTGCGATCAGGAGAAGATGGACAATGAGATCATACCGGGGATGCAGAAGCTTCTGACGGCCTTCCGCGCCGCTGGGCTGCCGGTCATCCATGTCACCACTGCCTATGAGATCACCGACCGCAATGCCGATTTCACCGATATGGGCCTGTGGCACAACAAGATCCCGGTCGATGTCGTCGACATCAAGGATACCGAGCTTTGGGCCATCGACAGCCGCATCGCCCCGGTCGAGGGCGAATATACCCTGTTGAAGAAACGCGCCTCATCCTTCCACGGCACGGAACTGGCGGGCATCCTGCGCGCGAATAACGTGGACACGATCCTTGTGACGGGCGTAACCGCCTGCGCTTGCGTGCGTCAGACCGTTTGCGACGGCATCGCCGACGGCTTCCGTACCATCGCGGTCAAGGAATGCATCGGCGATCGCGTACCGGGGGCGGTGGCGTGGAACCTGTTCGATATCGACGCAAAATTCGGTGACGTGCACACCGTCGACGAATGCGTTGCCTATATCGACAGCCTCGCGGCGCAAAAGATCGCGGCCGAATAAGGCCGCTCTGCCTTGCCCGCCAAAGGCGGGCGAGGCCTTGGAATAAAGAGGGCCGACAGATAGGGCCGCCAGCAACAGGAGAGACGACATGGCCAGAATTGGCGTCGATGTGGGCGGGACGAATACCGATCTCGTTCTGGAATGCAGCCACGGGGTCTTTTACCACAAGGTGCCGACTACGCTGAAGAACCAGTCCATCGGTGTGGTCGATGGCGTTCAGGGCATCTGCCGCAAGGCCGGGATCGCGCCGTCCGAGGTTCAGATGATCGTCCACGGCACCACCACCGCGACCAACATCACCATCGAGCATAACGGCTCGGAATGCGGGATGATCACCACGCAGGGTTTCCGCGACATCCTGCATATCGGTCGGCACAAGCGGCCCTATAACTTCTCGCTGCATTTCGACGTGCCGTGGCAAAGCCAGCCGCTGGTCAAGCGTCGCAACCGCATCGCCGTGCGCGAGCGTATCCTGCCCCCTTCCGGCGAAGTTGCCGAGCCGCTGGACGAACAAGCGGTGCGCGAGGCCTGCGCGCTGTTTCGCAAGCGGGGTATCAACTCCGTCGTCATCGGCTTCATGTTCGCCTTCCTGAACGACAGCCACGAACGCCGCGCCAAGGAGATCGTGCTGGAGGAAATGCCCGACGCCTATGTCACGCTCTCCTCCGAGGTCGCCAATGTCATGCGCGAGTACGAGCGGTTCTCGACCGCCGCGATGAACTCCTATGTCGGGCCGAAGACGGCCTATTATCTGCGCGACCTCGACGCCCGCCTGCGCGAGGCGGGGGTCCTGTCCAAGCTGCGCATCATGCAGTCGAATGGCGGGGTCTCGACCGTCGATGCCTGCGCGAGAAAGCCGATCCGTATCCTGATGTCCGGCCCGGCCGGGGGTGTGATCGGCGGGGCCTCGGAGGGGGAAATGGCGGGCACGCCCAATATCATCACCGTCGATATCGGTGGCACCTCTGCCGATGTGTCCACCATCCCGGGCGGAACGGTCAAGATCATGAACCCGCGCGATACCTATGTCTCGGGCCATCCGGTGCTGACGCCGATGATCGACCTGATCACCATTGGCGCGGGCGGTGGATCGGTCGCCCATATCGACGCGGCGGGGGCGTTCCATGTCGGCCCACGCTCGGCCGGGTCGGAGCCCGGTCCCGCCTGCTATGGCCGGGGCGGGACCGAACCCACGGTGACCGATGCCCAGATCGTCCTTGGCAGACTCGACCCCGACATGGCGCTGGGGGGTGACCTGAAACTTGACCCGGCTTTGTCCTTCGCGGCGGTCGAGACGATGATCGCAGAGCCCCTGGGTATGACCGTGATCGAAGCGGCGCTGGGGATTATCAGGATCGTCAACAACAACATGGCGCTGGCGATCCGGTCGAACTCGGTCGCGCGCGGCATCGACCCGCGCGAATTCTCAATCATGCCCTTCGGCGGCGCGGGTCCCCTGCATGGGGTGGCGCTGGCCGAGGCGATCTCGGCCCGGGACGTGATCGTGCCTGTTGCCCCCGGCATCACCGCCGCTGTCGGCCTGCTGAAGACCGACCTGCAATATGAACATACCGAGGCGGTGATCGTGGAACTGACCAAGGCTGGTGTCGCGGAAATTGACCGCATCAATATGGCACTCGAAAGCCTGCGCGCCGCAGTCCGGGCGGAACTGGACGGGGACGGTATCCCACGCGAGCAGCAGCAGATCACTGTGCTGGCCGAATGCCGCTATCACGGTCAGGGCTTCGAGCTTCGCGCAACCATGCCAGATGGTCCGGTAACAGAGGCGAACCGCGCCACCATCCTCGACAGCTTCCATGACCAGCACCAGCAGGATTACGGCTACAGCTATCGTCAGGCCGAGGTGGAATTGATTACCTTGCGCGCCATCGGCTCGGCCTCGGTCCCAAGGATCGTGATCCCGAAGATCGCACCGACGGACGGTTCATCCATCGACCAGGCGCTGATGTTCGTGCGCCCCACCACCTTCGATGACGGTCGCACGCTCGAAACGCCGCGTTATGACCGGGACAAGCTGCTTGCAGGCGACCATGTGCCGGGTCCCGCGATCCTGCATCAGCACAATGCGACCACATTGGTCCCGCCGGGCTATGTCGCCGAAACGCTGGACCACGGCAATACCCGCATCCGCGCCATTAGCGCCTGAGAGGACATAACGATGAACCAGATGTCCAAGATGAAACCCACTGTAGATCCGATCACCCTGCAAGTCATCCGTGGCAGCTTCGAGACAATCGCAGAGGAAATGGGCCATGTGCTTTACCGCATGTCGTTTTCCTCGATCATCCGCGAAAGTCAGGATCTGGGCGCGGGGCTGTTCGACCTCGATTTCAACACGCTTTGCGAGTCGGAATCGACACCCATGCATATCGGCTCGATCCCCGGCTATCTGCGCGGCATTGCCGAAACGCTGGAGGATGGCGAGTGGTATGAGGGCGATGTAGTCGTTCACAACCACCCCTATCACGGTGCCAGCCACACGCCCGACCTCGCGATCGTGGTGCCGGTCTTTTACCGCGACCGTCTGGTCGGCTTTGCCGGAAATACCGCCCACCACGTCGATATCGGCGCGGCAACGCCCGGCCTGATCATCGACGTTCCCGATGTCTATGCCGAGGGGATGCTGTTTGCGGGCACCAAGCTTTACCGCAAGGGCGAGCCGAACAATGCGATGTGGAACTATATCCGCCGCAATTCGCGTGCCGCACAGCAGCTTGTCTCGGATATCGAGGCGCAGATCGCTTCGGCCCGGCTGGGCGCGCGGCGCTTTGCCGAGTTGCTGGAAAAATACGGCGAGGAGACGGTCTTCGCCGCCGCCAATCAACTGATGGACTATGCCGAGCGAATGACCCGCCAGCGCATCAGCGAGATTCCGGATGGCGATTATACCGCCGAGGGTTGGCTGGACGATGATGGCCGCAACCGTGACCAGCGCCTGAAGATCAAGGTGACGATCCGCGTGCGCGGCGACGAGGTCGAGGTCGACCTGACCGGCTCGGCCGACCAGACGCCCACCGCTTATAATGTGCCCTTCGAGGGCTCGACCAAGGTTGCGGCCTATGCGGGTTTTCGCAAGCTGCTGCTGGACGCCGCGACATCGGACACGCGGGCTCCCTCGAATGAGGGATCGTTCCGTCCGATCACAGTGACGGCGCCGCTGGGTTCGATCTTCAATCCGCGCCCGCCTGCCTCGGCCGAGGCGCGTTTTACCCAATGCAACCGCATGATCGACCTGATCATCCGCGCCCTGGCCCCGGTCATGCCCGAAAAGGTGATCGCGGGTTCCTCGGCTTCAATCAGCTTCGCGGCCTATTCCGGGTTACGGCCCTCCGGCGATTACTGGGTGTTTCTTGAGGTGAACGAGGGTGCCTATGGCGGGCGGCCACGCTCGGACGGGCCGGACAGTATCGACAACCTGATGGCCAATACCCGCAACAACCCGCTGGAAGATCTGGCGATGCATATCCCGATGATCTGCGACCGCTATGAGCTACGCGACGACGCCATGCCCGGTGCGGGCGAGTACCGGGGCGGTATCGGGGTGGTCAAGGCGCAACGGGTGCTGACGCCCGCCTTCATCACCCACGAATCCGAACGCCACAGCGAATCGCCATGGGGCATCTTTGGCGGGACGGATGGAACCGTCGGGCGCTGCACGATCAGCAATCCGAACCGGCCGGGAGAGGAACTCGAGATGTATTCGAAGTTCTCGGGCCTCGCGGTCGGGCCGAATGATGTGATGACCTATTACAGTCCGAATGGTGGTGGTTACGGTGATCCGCTAAACCGCCCCGCAACGAAGGTGCTGGAGGATGTGCTGGACGGCTATTGTTCGGTCGGGCATGCGCGTGAGGTCTATGGCGTGGTGATTGACGCCGAGACCGAGACTGTCGATCTGGCCGCAACCGAGCGGCTACGGCTGGCAATGCGGAAACATTCCTAATATTGGGGGGCCGCGTCACAGCGGCCCCTGCCATCTCGGCAAGAAGACCGCGCGCGAGCCGCAAGGCCGCGTGCCGGTTTCGTTCAGTCAAACGACAGGGAATTTCAACATGACCACAACCGAAGACGCTGCGGCGGCTTGTCACCAGCGCACCGGCCTGATCGAGGAGAGCATCCTGCCCACAAGAGCAGCCGAGCGTCCGATCGGCGCGCTTGGCTATGCCTGGATCTGGGTCGGTATCGCCGTCATTATTGCCACCTATTCGCTTGGCGCGACCGGGGTTCAGGGCGGCTTCAGCCTGACCGCCACCGTGCTGACGATCATGCTGGCGAACCTTGCCATCGGAACGCTGATGTTGCTGACCGCCGATATCGGCACCGAGCACGGCCTCTCCTTTGCGGTCTATCTGCGCGCGCCCTTCGGCCTCCGTGGCACGCATCTGCCCGCCGTGTCGCGTGGCGTGGTCGCGGCCATGTGGTTCGGCATCCAGACCTATCTGGGGGCTTTGGCGCTGAACGGGATCGGCGAGTATTTCCTCGGCTTCTCGAATTGGTTCCTGTGGTATGCGCTGTTTGCCGTACTTCAGGTCGGCAATACCATGCTGGGCATCCGATCGGTCGAACGGCTGGCGGCACTGGCCGCGCCCGCGATCATCGCGATTTCGGTCTGGATGTATTTCACGCTGGACGGCATCGCCCAAACCAAGGGTATGAACATCTGGACCTTCCAAGCTGAGGGTCAGGCCTCGCTGCTGGTGTTGTTCATCGCGAATATGAGCTTCTGGTCCACGATGGCGATCGACATTCCGAACCTGACCCGCTTTGTCCGCACCACGACCGGAACGCGCAGCTATTTCGCGCGCAACCGCGCCATCTTTGTCGCCCAGCTTCTCGCCCTGCCGCTGACACAGGCAATGATCGCGGGGATCGGGGCGGTTTCTTTTATCGCGACCGGCAACTGGAACCCGATCGAGGTTATTCAGGGTGACGCGCAGGGCATTGCGCTGCTTGTCCTGCTGCTGCTGATCGTCATGGCGCAATGGTCCACCAACAACTCGGCGAACCTGATCCCGGCGGCGCTGACCTTCGTGAACCTCGCGCCGCGCCTGATCTCGTATCGCAGCGGCGTCGCGCTGGCGGGCATCGTCGGCACGCTTTGCTTTCCGTGGCTGATCCTCGACAACCTGTTTGCCTTCCTTGGCTATTACGGCGCCTTCCTCTCGGCGATCGGCGGCATCATGGTGGCGGATTACTATGTGATCCGGCGTCGCCGCGTGAACGTGCCGGCTTTGTTCGACCCCGAGGGGCAGTATCGCTATGCCGGAGGCTTCAACCCCGCAGGTCTGCTCGCTTGGCTCGCGGCCGGAGGGATCGCGGCTTGGTGGTCGGCCTATGCCTTTGTGATCGGCTTCCCGCTGGGGCTCGTCCTCTACCTCGCGCTGACGCGGATGCTGGTCCTGTCGCGATACCCGCAGGCCGAGCTGGCTGGGCGGAATGACGAGCACTATCTGGCGGCCTCGGTCGGCTTGGACTGGGTGTATGTCGGGCAGGGCCGTTTCGCCCGCGTCCCCGTCGAGACCCCGATTGCGGGCGGGCCGCGCGAAGACCTCTAGCAGGCCGCTGAATTAGTCGGGGCGTGAGAACGTCCTTCCTGGCTCGGTGGGGATGCTGGCTGCGTGGTCGCTTTTCCCGTCGCCACATACCTGCCCAGAGCAGCTCCTCCTTTATGCCGCCAGCAAACGAGGCAATCGGGCGAGATTTCCAGCAGCCAAGGTCAGAATGAAGCGGGATCTCACGCGCTCGACGCCTCGATAGACAGTCTGGGCCATGCCACCAACGGTCTTGGCCCAGCCGAAAGGCTCCTCGATCCGCTTCCGAAGCTTGATCGACAGCGCGTAGCCCTTGTGTCGCGTGGTGCGTCCGTCGATCGCCGAATGCCGAGATTTTTGGGCGACGTGAGGCGTAACGCAGGCCTGACGTAGATCGGCCACGAAGCCCGCGACATCATAGGCCTTGTCGGTGCCCAGCGTCAGCTTCCGGGTCGAACCGGGAGAGTGACGATGCAGCATGTCGAGCGCGGCCTTGCGTTCGGCATGGCCATCGGCCTGGGTCAGGTCGCCCTGAACGATCAGCCCGTTCCGGTTCTCCATCAAGGCATGACCCATGAAGCAAAGCACGGCGCCAGGGCCGGCGGATTTCTTGTAGAGCCGTGCCTCCGCGTCGCTTGTCGAGGCGTGGGTCTTGTTCGAGCGCTTCTCGCCCTTGAAGTCGACCTCCGCATTACGGTTTCTGTGGTTGGGTTGGGGCATCGGGGTCGTCTCGGGCTTGGTCTCGGCGGTTTGCATATCGGGGGCGTTATCCTGGGCGGGGGGACCCCCGGGACCCTCATCCTCGGGCGGCGTGCTTTCCGCCTTCGGCTTGAAGCTCTTCATCGACGCCCAGGCCTTGATCAGCGTACCATCGACCGAAAAATGATCATCCGACAAGAGCGGCGCGACCTCGCGATGGGCCAGGATCGCCGACATCACCTTGCGCGACATCTCGGTCGTCAGCAGCCGGTCGCGGTTCTTGGTGAAAACCGTCGGCACCCAAACGGGATCATCGATGCCAAGGCCGACAAACCAGCGGAATAGCAGGTTATACTGCATCTGTTCCATCAACTGCCGCTTGGATCGGACCGAGAACAGGATCTGGAGCAGGCTGGCCCGGATCAACCGCTCCGGCGCGATCGAAGGGCGACCGAAATCGACATAGAGATGATCGAAATCCCCATCAAGGCTGGCCAGCGCGTCGGTCACGACCTGCCGGATCTTCCGCAGAGGATGCCGCGCGGGGATGCACTCCTCAAGGTCGACATAACTGAACAGCGACCCGCTCTTCTCGTCCGTTCCCCGCATGATCACCCCCGACAAAGTCCTGTCGGCGATGAATCACGTTCTGCAATCCGCGTCGAGGGCCGACTATTTCTAGGCTGCTAGGAGTGCAAACGGCCCCCGCCGGGAAAGGAGGGGGCCTGGACCTTGCTAGACGATGGCTTATTCGCCCCAGACCTCGGCCAGCAGATTGACCCAGTTCTCGCCCATGATCTTCTCGATGCGGCTTTCCGACCAGCCGCGCCGCAACATGGTCGCCGTCAGCGCCGAACTATGTCCGATCGTGTCGATACCGGCAGGATTCTGGATGGTGCCGAAATCGGTCAGGCGACGCGCATAACCCTTGTCGTGCGTGATCCAGTCGAAGAACGGCTTCTCATGGCCTTGGGTGAAATCGGTCCCATATCCGACCCGATCCTCGCCGCAGAGGTTGATGACATATTCCATCGCCTCGACATAATCGTCGACCGTCGCTTCGGTCCCACGGGCAAGGAAAGGGGTGAACATGGTGACGCCGACGAAACCGCCGTGATTAATGATGAAACGCAGTTCCTCATCGGTCTTGTTGCGCGGATGCGCCTTGAGGCCCGCAGGCAGGCAATGCGAGTAGGCCACCGGCTGGCGAGAGGCGAGGATGACATCGCGGCTGCTGTTGCCCCCGACATGGGACAGATCGCAAAGGATGCCCAGCCGGTTCATCTCGGCCACCACCTCGCGGCCGAAGTCCGAAAGGCCACCGTCGCGCCCCTCATAGCAGCCGGTCGCGACGAGGTTCTGGGTATTGTAGGCCATCTGGATAATGCCGACGCCGAGTTCCTTGAACAGCGACAGATAGCCGATCTGATCCTCCATCCCCGAGACGTTCTGCCAGCCAAGGATGATGCCGGTTTTTCCCTCGGCCTTGGCGCGGCCGATGTCGGCGGTGGTCTTGACCTGCATGATCAGGTCGGGATGATCGCGGAACCATGCTTTCCACTGCATGATGTTCTGCATGGTGGCGGTGAAACCTTCCCAGATGCAGCAGGTGCAATTGGCGGCGGTGATGCCACCCTTCTGCATGTCGCGAAAGATATCGGGGCCGAAATCGGACACGATCAGCCCGTCAATCACGGTCAGTCGGGCATGCAGGGACTGGGCCTCGGAAAGAGGCGCTTTCTGGTTCATCATGTTCTCCGTAGGTTTGGATCAGTTCTCGCTGACGATCGCGCCTGCCGAAGGCGCCCAGTGCAGCCAGACCCGCGCGCCGACCGGCAGCACATTGGGACCGCCTAGTCCGGGTGCCGTTGCGCGGGCGGTCAGCATCGGGCCTGCCTCGGTCTGGACCTGATATTCGACCGCCGCGCCGTGATAGGTCATGACCTCGACCCGACCGGGCAGGATGTTGGCCACCCCCTCTGGTGCCTCAGCAGCGATGCCCACGACCTCGGGACGCAACGCAAGGAAGGACTTGCCCATCTGCGCCTCTTGCCTGCCGAGGCGAAGGACCGGCCCCGCTTCCATCCGAAAGCCGTCCTGCGTCGCGGTCATACGTCCGGGCAGCAGGTTAGGGATGCCGAGGAAGCCTGCGGCAAAGGCCGAGCGCGGACGACCATAAACCTCGTCCGGCGGGCCGACCTGCTCGACCTTGCCGTTATACATCAGAACCATCCGGTCGGCGGTGCTCATCGCCTCGTCCTGATCGTGGGTGACGAAAACCGTGGTCAGGCCGAGGGATTGCTGAAGCTGGCGGATCTCGATCTTCATCTCGTGGCGCAGCGCGGCGTCAAGGTTCGAGAGCGGCTCGTCAAGCAGCAGCACATCAGGTTCGATCACCAGCGCACGGGCCAGCGCCACACGCTGTTGCTGGCCGCCCGACATCTGGCGCGGCAGGCGATCGGCCAGATGACCCAGCCGCACCCGCGCCAGCGCCTCGCGCACCTTGCGTTCAGTGTCGGCCTTGTTGAGACCGCGCATCTCAAGACCGAAGGCCACGTTCTGCGCTGCCGTCATATGTGGAAACAGGGCATAATTCTGGAACACGAAGCCCATATTGCGACGGTTCGGCGGCAGATGGGTCACGTCGCGCCCGCCGACCGTGATCTGGCCGCTGGTCGCGTCGACAAATCCGCCGATCATGCGCAGGGTCGTGGTCTTGCCACAGCCCGAGGGCCCCAGCAACGCGACCAGTTCGCCGTCGCCGATGCGCAGGCTCATGTTCTCGACCGCGACCGAATTGCCGTAATGCTTGGCGACATCCTGAAGAACGACTTCGGGCATGGTTTATCCTTTCAGAAAGCGCGACTGAGTTTGGCGTAACGGTCGGAGATCAGCAGAAGCAGGGTGATCAGGCCGATCTGGACCGTCGCCACCGCGCCGATGGTCGAGTCGAAGTTCCATTCGAGATAGTTGATCAGCGCGATCTGCAGTGTCGTGCTGTCGGGCCCGACCAGAAAGATCGACTTCTCAAGGTCGATGAACGAATTGACGAAGGCGAAAAGCGATCCCGCAATCACGCCCGAGCGGATCACCGGCAGCGTCACGCGGAAGAACACGGTCAGCGGGCCAGCGCCAAGGCTACGCGCGGCTTCCTCGACAGAGGGAGGCACACTGATCAGTGACGTCGTGACCAGCCGGATCATCCAAGGCAGCGCGATCAGGCTATGGGCGATGATCAACCCGATACTGGACCCGGCGATGCGCCAGCCAGTCAGGAACTCGACCTCGAGAAAAAAGACGAACAGCGCGCTGCCGCCGACGATTCCGGGCACGATCATCGGGGACATCAGAATGGTGTTGATCGTCTCCCGGCCCTTGAACCGTCCGCGGACCAACGCAAAACTGGCCGGCAGACCAAGACCCAATGCCACGCAGGTCGCGATCAAGCTGGTGCGCAGGCTGAGGAAGAAGCCGTTCCGGAAATCGGACATCTCCCATGCGCGGCGATACCAGTCGAGCGTATAGCCCTCAGGGGGAAAAGACAGGATCTTGTTCGAGAAGAAACTCATCCAGACGATAAAGACCAACGGCAATACGATGAAGCCGATGACGAGGATGCTGGTCCCGGTATAGGCCAAGCGAACGGATTTTTCCTGATTACTCATCATTCGCTCCATTTCCGGTATTTGCGCTGGACCAGCACCGATACGCCGACGGTCAGGATCAGGGTCACGGCCATCAGGATGAAGGCCAGCGCCGCACCGAAGGGCCAGTTCATCACCTTGGCGATCTGCTGGTAGACGGTCGGTGCCATCATGTGAAATGTCGGGCCGCCAATCAGTACCGGCGTCGCATAGGCGTTCATCGACAGGATGAAGCACAGGACCGAGCCGGAGAGGATGCCGGGCAATGCCAGCGGCAGCACGATCCGGCGCATGATGGTCAGGTGACTGGCTCCAAGGCTCTCGCCCGCGTCCTCAAGATTGCGGTCGATCGATTCAAAGACGCTGTTGAGTGTGATGATCATGAAGGGCAACAGGACCGAGATCAGCCCGATCACCACCCCTGCCGAGGAATACATCAGCCCCAGCTGCCCCTTGTGGCCGAACAGGCCCAGAAACGCGGCCAGAACCCCCTTGTCGTTCAGGATCAGCATCCAGGCCGAGGTGCGCACGGCATTGCCGATCAGCAGCGGGACAAGGATCACGATCATCAGCATTCGCTTGGCCAGATCGCCGACATGACGGGCAAGGAAATAGGCGACGGGCACGCCCGCCGCGAGGCAGATTGCCGTCGACAGGCCCGAGATCCAGACCGTGCGCCACAGCACGCCCTGATAGAAGCTATCGCTGAAGAATTTGAGGTAGTTCTCAGCCGTGACCGCGCTCATCATCAGCTCGGTCGGGTCGTAATGGTTCAGGCTGTTGCGCAGCATTAGCGCCAGCGGGGCAAGAAGCCCGATTGCCACGAAGATGATTGCGGGCGTGGCCAGCATTGGTGTTCCCGGCCGTCGCGGTGCTCCTTTCGGGGCTCCATTTGGCGGTCGGGAGACTGAGAAGGTTTCGGTCGTGCTCATGCGCCTGCTCCGCCTGCGGTCCGGGGATCAGCCAGCAAAGGACTTGTTCCACCATTCGAGCCATGTGGCAGTGTTCTCGGCCACATAGGCATAATCGAGAAAGCGCATCTTGCTGCGCTGCTCCGGGGTGAAATCGACCAATGCCCGGGTTTCGTCCGAGATTGAGGCCTTGGGATTTGCCGGGGCATAAAGGCTTGCTTCCGCCAGTCCCGCCATTGCGGTCGGGTCCAACATCGCATCCAGATAGCTATAGCCCGCATCGCGATTTGGACCGAACTCGGTCAGGCATGCGCCGAAGGTGACAGCGATTGCCCCTTCATCGGGATACTGGATGCCCAGAGACAAGCCGTCCTTGGCCCATTGCAGGCCGCGCGCCTTGTAGTTGATGGCAATGTCGACCTCGCCATTCGCCAGTCCCGCCTGCAATTGCTGGTGGGCTGCGTAGAGTTTGGGCTGGCTGTCACTGACAAGCTTTTCGAGCAAAGGCTTACCGTCTTCGACGCTGGTCATGTCACCCTTGGCGACAAGTCCCGCCATCATCATGTAATTGAAATACAGCTGGTTGGTCAGCCCGATGCGTCCGGCCCATTTCGGGTCCCACAACTCGGCATAGGATTTGGGCGGTTCGCTGACCTTATCCTTGTTATAGATGATGACCACGCCGCTATAGAGCCATGGCACGAAATAGGGTGCCTTCAGTTCTTCAACCACATCGGCGTAATTCGGGATCTTCGTCAGGTCGAGATCCGCGATGACCCCTTGCTGCTTCAACTCGAAGGCGTCCGAGCTGTTGACATGGATCAGGTCGGAGGATGCGCGACGGATGCGCTTCTCGCTCAGCAGCTTGGCCTTGCGCTCGGGCTCCATTCCCAGATCGCGGACGACGTTGAAGCCTTTGTCCTCAAGCAGCGGCTTCTCGACGAAGCGGACGGTTCGATCGTTCCAATCGCCGCCCCAGTTCGAGACGACGACAGTGTTCTGTGACGCATGAGACAGACGCGGCATCAGGGTCGGAAGCGCCGTTCCCGCCAGTGCCAGGGCGAGCATCCGGCGGCGCGTCGGGCCCGAGGATAGCGGAGATCCATTATTCATGGTGAAATCTTCCCTGTTTTCTTTGATTTCCTGTGGCTCCGGTGGCCCGAAACCATTCGAAGGCCCCAAAACGATGAGACCGTATTCATCGTTTGTACAATATTAATTTTTACTATATTAATTCCAAACAGCTATTAATCTTGGGCGGAAAAATGGGCTTGGAATTACGCCATCTGCGCGTTTTCGCAGCACTGGGAAAAGAGTTGCATTTCGGTCGAGCGGCCGACGCGCTACATCTCGCCCAACCCGCGCTTTCGAAAATTGTGCAACAGCTGGAAGCCGAAATCGGTACGCCGCTTCTGCTAAGGACCACTCGTCGGGTCGAACTGACCGAGGCCGGAAAGGCGTTTCTAGACGAGACCTCGACCATAGAGGCGCAAATTGAACAAGCGGTGGCTAGTGCGCGGAATGCCGCTCGCGGCATCCGAGGCGAGTTGAGAATCGCCTATACCGATTTCGCCATTAATGGTCGTCTCCCGCATTTCTTGCGTGACTTCGCCGCTGCCCACCCCCAGATTCGTTTGAATTTGATCTTCATGCCAACGACCAGCCAGCACATGGCGCTATTACAGCAGACGATCGATGTGGGGTTCATGATCGGAGAGTTCCGCCACAAGACCACAAGTTGTATTACATTTGACGAGGACGAATATGTTGCACTGCTTCCTGCCTCCCATCCGCTATGCAGGGAGACATCTCTGACGCTGGAGCAACTGGCGGATGAAAATTTTGTGCTGGGTACCGGCGAAAACTGGGCAGCATTTCGCACGAGATTGTTCGCCGAATGTCGCAGTCGTGGCTTTTTTCCCAACATCGTCCTTGAGGCATCCAACAGCGAAGGTATTTTTGGACTTGTTGTTGCCGGGGTCGGCGTAACGATCTATTCGAGCTGTGTTGGAAACCTTCCACGTCAGGGAGTCGAGGTCCGTCCCTTGCGAAATGTCAGCAGTAAGCTACCTGTTACTGCAGTCTGGGGGCGTAACCACAAATCACAGGTTCTAGATCGCTTCATAAACCTCCTTCGGCGATCTGCTTTGAATGAAACTAAGCAAAATACAGCCAACGGATAGCCTCGCGCACTAGCCGAGGGACTCGTCCAGCTCCACTCCTGCCTCGCGCTGCCTGTCGATCGAACAGGCAGAGACGAGTGCCGTGATGCAGAGTCTCCAAGGTTAACTCAGACTGAGCCATGCGCTGAAGCGCTCCGCCAGTTCTGCCTCGTGATCGACCCAGAACTCGTAGGATGATCCAAGCGCATTTGTCATGTTGTCGGGGTTCGTGGGCATATGCGAGGCCATCTCGGTCTTGCCGTCCTGATAGAGGCCGACGAGCCCGGCCGAGGATTTGCGAGCGGGTCCGTAGCTGATCCATTTCGCCTGATCCGCCAGCCGTTGCGTGTCGGTGGCGAATTTGATGAATTCCAGTGCATGTTCCTGCTTCCCGGCACCCTTCGGGATGACGAACAGGTTGTATTCATAGACCTGTCCATCCCAGACGATCTCGAAGGGCTTGCCCTCTGCGACGGCAGCGCCGAAGATCCGACCATTATAGGCCATGGTCATCGCGACCTCGCCATCGGCCAGAAGCTGCGGCGGCTGCGCGCCTGCTTCCCACCAGACGATGTCTTTCTTGATGCTGTCGAGTTTGGCAAAGGCGCGGTCGATGCCTTCCGGAGTTTCGAGCACGGTGTAGACTTGATCCGCCGGTACCCCGTCGCCCATCAAGGCCATTTCCAGAACAGCTTTGGGGACCTTCTTGATCCCGCGCCTGCCGGGGAATTTCTGGGTGTCGAAGAAATCGGCAATGGTGTGTGGCTTAGCGTCAAGGAACTTCGTCTTGTCATAGGCAAAGATCGTCGAGAACACGATCGAACCGACCGCGCAATCGCTGAGACCCTGAGGCAGGAAATCCTCGCTCGCCGGGGTCCCGTCGGGTGCATGCGGTAGGATCGCGGGATTGATCGGCTCCAGCAGGCCTTCGTCGCACAAGCGGATCGCGTCGGCATATTCGACATCGGCGACATTGGTGGTGACATTGCCCGCCTCGACCTGCGCCTTGATGGGGATCGCCGGGTTGTCACTGTCGAGCGCGACCACCTTGATACCTGTTCGGACAGTAAAGGGCTTGTGATAGGCCTCGACTTGGCTTTGCCCGTAGGTGCCGCCCCAAGACATGACCGTGATTTCGTCTGCGGCGGCGGTCGCGGCAAGCAGCGTCATTGCGGTGGTAATGGCGATCTCCTTCATCATTGCTCTCCTGTTGGATATTGTTTTCCAAGTCTCCAGCACCTGCTGTGATCTGAGCTTGGGGTTTGGCAGCCTGCTCTTGCGTCGAGACATCAGGTGGCGCGATGGGCGGCCGTCAAAGCGGCCGCGCATGGATGCGGATTCAGGCGGCCTTGGCCGCGCCCTTCACGATCAAATGCTCGGGACCATAGGGGAAGCCGGTGATATTGCGGTTTCCGGCCTCCTCGATCACGAGAATATCGTGCTCGCGATAGCCACCGGCGCCGGGCTGGCCTTCGGGGATGGTGATCATCGGCTCCATCGAGACGACCATGCCGGGCTCCAGTACGGTGTCGCAGTCCTCGCGCAGCTCCAGCCCGGCTTCACGGCCGTAATAGTGCGACAACACGCCGAAACTGTGGCCATAGCCGAAGCTGCGATATTGCAGCAGGTTCTGTGCCGCATACATCTCGTTCAGTTCGGCCGCGATCTCCGAGCATTTCGCACCCGGTACCAGCAATTCCTTGCCGCGGTCATGCACCCTGCAGTTAAATTCCCAAAGGCGGAGATGTTCGTCGCTAGCGTGCTCGGCAAAGAGCGTACGCTCCAACGCGACGTAATAGCCTGCGACCATCGGGAAACAGTTCAGCGACAGGATATCACCCGCCTCGATCCGCCGCGAGGTGACAGGGTTATGCGCGCCATCGGTGTTGATCCCTGACTGGAACCAGGTCCAGGTGTCCAGCAACTCGGCATCCGGCCAAGTTCCAGCGATCTCGCGAACCATGGTCGCGGTCGAATGCAGCGCAACTTCATGCTCGGGTACGCCGACGGCCAATGCCGCGACGCAAGCGGCACCGCCGACATCGGCGATCCGGGCCATTTCGTTGATATGGGCGATCTCCTCGGCCGACTTGATCATGCGCAGGCGCATGGCCGCAGCAGCGATATCCACGAACTCGACGCCCGGAAACTCGGATTTCAGCAGTGCCAGCAGGTCGATGTTGACGTGGTCGAATTCGATGCCGATCCGGCTTGCGCTGCCGATGATCTGGCGGATGGCGTGAAAGTAATTATCCTTCTGCCAGTCGGTATAGGTCAGGTTGTTGCCAAAGGTACGCCGCCAGGGCTGGCCACCATCAATCCCGGCGCTGATCGAGGTCGCATGGTCCTGATCGACAAGAAAACCGTAACGCCGCCCGAACTGGCAGAACATGAAATCGGCGTAATAGTTGATGTTGTGGTAGGACGTGAACAGCGCGGCATCGATATCGCTGGCGGCCATGTGCTTGCGGATCTCAACCAGCCTGCGCTGCATCTCGGAGGCCGAGAATGTGCCTTTGGCCTTCTCTCCGTTCCCGACAAAGCTCTGAAGTCTCTCACGTTCGGCCATCCGACCCTCCTTACGTTACATTTCGTTCAGGTTGAGGGTCGTGAGTTGCGAGCGTCAAAAGAGGTTTTATAATCGGTTGATAAGTTTTTCTCATGAGTGGGACGCATGATCCAACCGCCGCTGAACGCACTTCGCGCCTTTGAGGCCGTCGCCCGGACCGGTAGCTTTCGGACCGCCGCCGAAAGCCTGTTCGTCACCCAGCCGGCGGTCAGTCATCAGATAAAGCATCTCGAACAATGGCTTGGAGCACCTTTGTTCGAGCGTGGCGGAAGGGTGCCGACGCTGTTGCCGCGCGGCGCTGCCTTGGCCCGAGATTTGACAATGGCACTCGACGCCATCGATGCTGCATGCCGGAGGGCACGCCCTGCCAGCTCGGACGGAGCATTGGTGGTGGCGGCTATTCCATCCGTGGCGATCTGCTGGCTGATCCCGCGATTGCCGCGTTTTCGGGCACGGCACCCAGAAATTCAGCTGCGCGTGATCTATGCTCATCATGGGCACGACATCGACCTCATGACGACCGACCTCGCCTTCACCTTCTCCGGTTCGCGCCCCGTGAGCGACGGCATCGTGGCTGAGCCGTTCCTGTCGGGGCGTAGCGTTCCAGTGGCTAGTCCTGCGTTGGTCGGTTCTGCGCCCGCGCAACTGACATCACGATGGTTGCTCCAAGTCGGGCTTTTGCACGACAGTGACCTAGCAGGTTGGCAAACCTGGCTGAAACGGGCCGGTCAGACGGTGCCGGACCGGTTGCCTGGTGCGGTATTCGAGGATTTCAACCTGCTGCGCGCCGCCGCCCTGGCTGGACAGGGCGTCGCTCTATGCTCTTTGGCGATGATCCAGCCCGATCTGGCCGAGGGGCGATTAGTCCAGCTTTCCGAGATCTCGGTCCTCGAGGATTTCGGTTACTATCTGACGCAGTCCAGCCTGATCCCGATCGATGGCGCGCGGCGCAGGGCGCGCCAGGCCTTCCTGTCATGGATACGATCTGAACAGGGCGAGGGGTAGTTACGTCTAGAGGGCAAAATAAACTTCTTGCGGCATCTGGCTGGGCGAAGGGCAACCATGCTGTAGAATTGGTAGCCGATCCGTTTCCGCTTCGAGCTCGAAGCACCATGCAACAACGCGGCCTTCACATTCGGCTCGGTTGCACAATTTTTTCGCCTTGGCGAGTGCGGCTTAAACCGCCGCCTTGTATTCCGGTCTAGCCGGCAGAGATGTACCTAGCGCATCGAGTGTCGAGGCGGTGAGATGAAGGGGTAATAGCTGTCGCTGAACGACGGCTCCCGCGCTGGGACGCGCACGAATAGCTGCTATCTCAGATTGCTACGGATGAAGTGCCGCACGGCCGAAAGTCGGCTTAACCCCCGATCTGGGATGTGAGACCCAGCTTCCCGCTGCGCGCCGTCTGAGCGGTTGCTTCCACAATCATGCTGCGGCTGCTGTGCCGCAGCGCGGTGGGCAGCAAACCGCCCTTTCTGTTGATAGCGAGCCAAGATGCATTTCGAGAGGTGAAGGGGCGACAACTCGAAAATTCGCTTTGGGGCTGAGAAACGGCCGTCAGCCGAAAGCTACCGCCCGGAATGACTTTTGATTACATAAATCCGATTATCTGCGTACGACCTGTAGAACAAAAGTAGAATAGTCGCGAACTGGCAAAGTTGATTTGTCGCCTCCGCGCTGAGTGCTGACGCTGGTGTTGACCACGTGGCATGAGGGCTTCGACATGGGACTTGTTCTGATGAGCGAACGCGAGCTGCAACGGATCGAGGTGCTGGCGCAGGTTCTGGATGGCAGCCTGCGCACGGCGACGGCGGCGCGGCTTCTGGAGTTGAGCCAACGCCAGATCCAGCGTCTGATCGGCAAGGTTCGCGATGAAGGCGCCATGGCCGTGCGCCATAAGCTGCGCGGTCGGCCGTCGAACAACCGCACCAGCGATTTGAAGCGCGACTACATCCTGTCGCTGATCCGCAGTGACTATCCCGATTTCGGCCCGACGCTGGCGGCCGAGAAGTTGGCGGAGCGGCATGGCATCCGGATCTCCTCCGAGAGCCTGCGGCAATGGATGCTGGCGGCCGGTCTGTGGCAGAGTCGGGCGCAGCGGCGCCATCTGCACCAGCCGCGGCTGCGGCGCGAGGCATTGGGCGAGTTGATCCAGATCGACGGCTCGGAACATCGCTGGTTCGAAGATCGCGGTCCGGCCTGCACGCTGCTGGTGTTCATCGATGACGCCACCGGCCGGCTGATGCAGATGCGTTTCGTGGCCTCGGAAACGACCGAGGCTTATTTTGCGGCGCTGCGGGATTATCTGCAGAGGCATGGTCGGCCGGTCGCCTTCTACAGCGACAAGCATTCTGTCTTCCGGGTGAACCGGGCCGAAGCCAGATCCGGCCACGGCATGACGCAATTCGGCCGCGCGCTGTGCGAGTTGAACATCGAGATCATCTGCGCCAACAGCAGCCAGGCCACGGATGAGATTGAAAAGATCCTTTCTGCGGCTACATGCTATTTTCTCCCATGCAGGCGACCACGGGGCAAAGGGCGGGGTGTGAGGTTCAAGCCCCGTCGCGCGGCCAAATCATCGACGTTCCTCGTTTGTGGCGCCTGCACCGCGTTCCGGCCCCCGTTTTCGCCAGCCTTGGGTCATCCGCCGATAGCTGCTCTCGGCCTGGTCTGCGACAGCCCTATCTGCGCGTCTATGCTCTGGCAGGTTGTACGCGTAAGTGGCACCGCGCTGGCCTCGCCGTGCGGGAAGACCGGCTGCGAGTTCCAATGACCGCATTTTTCGAGTCATCAGCGCTGGCCGCACCCAAATGTAGTCCTCGCCTTTCGTCAGCATGTGCCAGATCAGGACGGTCAATTTCCGGGCCACAGCCACGGCCGCAATGTGGTTGCCACGGCGGGCGCAGATACGTTCATAGAATGCCCGCAAGGGACCCGGCACGCGAATGGCTTGCCATGCCGCTTCGACCAGAAGGTGACGGGCCCCTGATCTCCCGCGCTTGGTTATCCGGCCGTGATATGCCGGCCCGTCGCCAGACTGCCGAACACTCGGGTTCAGTCCAAAATAGGAGATCAGCTTGTCGGGATTGTCAAAGCGGTCGATCCGGCCAATGGCTGCCATTACGCCAACCGCCACAACCATATCGACGCCGGGTGCAGTCATCATCCTTTTGACCTGCGCATCCTCTAGGGCAGCGCGCGCAATGTCCCTCTCGACGCCTTTCAGCGCCTCGGTCAATCGGTCATATTCGTCGATGTGACGCGCGATGGCGTCGCGTTCGTCGTCCGGCAGATACTGCGCCTTGAGCCAGGCTCGACCCTTGATGCCGAAAATATCCACATGTGGGCAGCGCGGGACGAGATGCGCGTGCAGGACTGATTGCACGATCCCTTTCAGACGGACCCGGTGCTTGACGATCTGGGTCCGACGGGTGACCTGGCGTCGACGCGCCAGGGTCGCCTCATCCGGAACCCATACCTCCGGCAGGAAACCAGCGGCATAGAGCTGTGCCAATACGCGGGCATCGATTTTGTCGGTCTTTGTTTTCGCCTTGGCTATCAGATGGACCTGCAGCGGATTGGCAACGGCCACGCGCGCGACATGTGGCGTCAGGATTTCGACCACCGCCGTGGCATTCCCTGTCGCCTCGACAATCACGTGATCGGTCTTCTTCAACGTCGCCGCAAAAGCAGCCAGATGCTCACGTGTCATCCCGATCCGCCCCAGGTTCGTGACCGTCGCACCCTCCAGTGCAACAGCTTCTGCAACGACGCGATGGATGTCTAAGCCAATGATTCTCATGCATGCTCCTCCTTCCCGAAACACAACTGTCTCAGTCAACGGGAGCGGCGGGCACGCGGCACCTACAGATCCGCGCTCGCAGCGCATCCGGGCGGGCCGCAGGGGCGACCATTTAAAGGCTCGGGCTCGCAGCCCATGCTTGTTCGTCGGTCTGCCCGCACTCACGTGCTCCCGGCGCCCCAGAATCCGGATGGTCTCACCATAACGCCGATCCTGAAGAACCGGCAGAGGCTCGAAGCGCCGCTCCTATCATGCCGGATAAGGGCCGGGTTGAGCGCGCCAATCGAACGCTGCAAGACCGTCTGGTCAAGGAGTTGCGCCTCGCCGGCATCCGCGACATCGCCACAGCCAACCTATTCCTGCCGGGCTTCACCGCGGGCCACAACCTGCGCTTTGCCCGGGTCCCTGCCCGGCTTGATGACCTGCACCGGCCGTTGAACCTGGCGGCGTCACGACTGCAGGACATCCTGTGTATCCGCGACCAGCGCCAGGTCGGCACCAGCCTCCCCGTGCATTACGAGCGCCGGAAATACATTCTGGACGACAGCGCGTTGGCGCGCAGCGCGATCGGCAAATATGTCGAGACCTATGCCCATGCCGACCGGCGGCTGGAGATCCGCTGGAAAGGCGTCGCACTGCCCTACCGGGTCTTCGATCCCAGCCAGCAGCGCGTCACCCATGCCACCATCATCGAGAACAAACGGCTCAGCGAGACACTGGCCTGGATCATGGCCCAACAGCAGAATGATGCCCCGCCCGAGATCGGGCCGGGGCCGGCTCCTCGCCTGTCGCGACCGCCCTGCCCCGATGCGACATTTCTAAATGGCTGACAACACGACATTTTAACTTGGTGACAACACGACCTAAGGTTGATTTTCATTGACCAGATTCAGATCTTCGCGTTCAAGTTATGCAACATCTGGCGAATTACTCTCAGAGACGTGTCGGAATCCTGCGGCGTGACCTCATCGACCGTCACGGACACCCTGCGCACCGAGACGCGTGATCAATTTTTCCAGAAAGCGCTTTACCGCCTTTGCGTTTCGGCGCAGTTGAAAAAAAGATTGTCCCGCACGTCGCCGTTGGCATCAGTCGCACGCCCGAGCCAGTGCTTTTCAGCGTTGATCGTAACCACGACCTCATCAACGCGCCATTTGCCGTTCGGCCTTGACCGGTCGCGGCGGATGCAGGTGGCAAAATGCGCGCCCAAGCGATTGACCCAGAGCCGGAAGGCCTCTCGGCTGACAATGATACCGCGCTCGGCCGATAGATCCTCACCATTCCCCACACTCAGCGCGAGCCGAAGGTACTGCCAGAGAACGCAGGAGATGATCACATGCGGATGGCGAAAGCCTTTCGGGGGCGGCATTGAGCATGAAATCTTCATCCAGAAGCGCTATCCGAATGAGGCCCGTCCATCAATTTGGCCATGCCCGCCGGAAACAACGAGCTGGGTCGGGTCTCATCTCGCGGCGCGCGGCCTCCCCCTACCAGGACGTGAACCCACCATCCAGCACGAGGTTCGCTCCGGTCATGTAGCTCGATGCGTCCGAGCCGAGGAACTGCACGATCGGACCAAACTCGTCGATTTCGGCCTGCCGTCCCATCGGCACGCGCTCGAGGAAGGCTTCGATGAATTCCTTGTCGAAACTGCCAGTCTTGACCCCGCCGAAGGTGACGAGATTGACGCGCACGCCCTTCTTCGCCCAATAGGTCGCAAGGTAACGGGTCATGTTCAGAAGCCCCGACTTGGATGCCGCATAGGAGATCGCCTTGATGAACGGCTTGCCGTCGCGTTCCTCGCGATAGGCGTAAAGCGCCTGGTTCGGCGAAACCATGCCATACATCGAGCCGACCATGATGATCGAGCCCCTGCCCGCCTCGGCCATGCGCGAGCCGACGACCTGCGTGGTCAGCATGACCCCGGTCAGGTTCGTGTCGATGACCTCGTCCCAGTATTTCTGCGGGTAGACCTCGAAGGGGGCATTCTGGTCGGCGTCGCCATCCGGCTTGCTGTCGATGCCCGCATTGTTGACCAGGATATGCGGCACGCCCCAATCCGCGATCAACTGATCGGTCGCGGCCTCGAGCGCCTCCTTGTCGGTGACGCTGGCGACATAGACGCGGATGCGATCGGAAAGGCCGGGGAATTTCTCGGCGATCTGCTCGGCGCTGAAAGGGCGACGGCTGAAGATTGCGACACGGGCCCCGCCCTCGGCCAAGGTCTTGCAGAATTGCGTGCCGAGCTGGCCCAGACCGCCGGTCACGACGGCAATGCGGTCCTCGATCGAAAATGCCTTGGTCATCAGTTTGATCCTTTTTGAATGGTCGGAGTACCGGCGGGCATGGCCGGCTTGCGCCGGAGCGCACGGACAAGGGTGAATGCGATCATGAAACAGACCAGCGCGCCCAGACCCGCAGCCACCGGGCGCTGGAAGAAGCCCAGCAGGTTGCCGTGCGAGATCTGCATCGACATGATGAAGTTGCGTTCGAGCACGGGCCCCAGCACGAGCCCCAGGATGACGGGGGCGATGGGGAACTGGTTGCGCTCCATGACATAGCCGACAAGCCCGGCGACGATCATCGTCCCGACGCCGAACAGGCTGTTGTTGACCGCATAAGAGCCGACGAAGCAGCAGATCAGGATCATCGGAACGATCACCGATCGGGGCACGGACAAGACGCGCCTTGACGCCTTGATCGCGAGATATCCAAGCGGAAACAGCAGAAGGTTCGCCACGAAGAAGCTGAGGATGATCGAGGTCGGCATGACCGGGTTCTCGACGAAAAGACGCGGCCCGGGCGCGACGCCCTTCATGAACAGGACGCCGACCGCGATGGCGGTGACCGCGTCGCCGGGGATGCCGAAGACCAAAGCCGGGATCCAGGCGCTGGACAGGCCCGCATTGTTCGAGGATGTGGCCTCGATCAGCCCTTCGGGGTGGCCGGTGCCGAATTTCTCGGGCGTGCGGGAAAAGCGCCGGCTCATGCCATAGGCGATCCAGGCCGCCAGATCGCCACCCACCCCCGGCAGGGCCCCGATGGCCGAGCCAAGCGCGGTGCCGCGCAGGAGGCTCATGGGATAACGCCCGACCAGCGAGAAGATGCCGCGATACGGCCGGTAGACCTCGCCCTTGGGCGGGGCGGGCAGATCGAAGGCGCTGGCGGAAAAACCGCGCAGGATCTCGGACATGGCGAACATGCCGATCATCACCGGGATGAAGCTGACGCCTCCGGACAGTTCGACGCTGCCGAAGGTAAAGCGCGGCTGGCCGGTCGTCACGTCAAGCCCCACGGTCGAGACGAGCAGCCCGAGCAAAAGCGAGACGCCGCCCTTTGCGGGCTGCGGGCTGCTGACCAGCGCGCAGGTCAGAAGGCCGAGGCAGGCCAGCCAGAAGAATTCGAAGCTGGAAAAATTCAGCGCGACCCGGGCCAGAAGCGGCCCCGAGACCAGCAGCACGAGCGCACCGATCAACCCGCCCATCGCCGAGAAGAAGAAGCCCAGCGAGAGGGCTTCGCTGGCGCGACCCTGCCGCGTCATCGCATAGGCCTCGTCGGTATAGGCGGCCGAGGCGGGTGTGCCCGGAATACGCAGCAGAATGCCCGGAATATCGCCCGCCGTGATCGCCATCGCCGTCGAGGACACGATCAGCGCAATGGCCGGCAGCGGGTCCATGTAGAAGGTCAGCGGCACCAGGAGCGCCGTGGCCATGGTCGCGGTCAGCCCCGGCAAGGCGCCGATAAACAGCCCGTAAACGGCGCCGATCAGGATCGAGGCAAGAACCTTGAACTGCAGCACATTGGCGAGCGCCTGCGACAGAATGTCGAGATTCGTCACAGGATGCCCTCCAGCGGTCCGGCCGGCAGATCAACGAACATGATACGGGAGAAGACCAGGTAAAGCGCCAGCACGAAAGACGGCGCGATGACGGCCACCGTCAGCGGTCGCGCGCCCATCAGAACCATCAACCCCGCCATGAAAATGATGCCAAACAGCGCAAAGCCCATCGGTTCGAACAAAACGATTCCCGCGCAAAGCCCGCCCACGACCCAGATCGCCGAAAGCAGCTTGCGCGGCGCGACCCGCCAGTCGTCGAATTCGGCAAGCGGCTCGCTGTCGCGCAACCCCGATCGCGTCAGGACCGCCCCGAACAGCACGAAACCGCAGCCGCAGATCACCGGCATCAGGTCCGCGCCGAAGCGCACCCCGGGCACGTCGGGGATGCGCATGGCGGCAAGGATCACCGCCGCCCCGAGCAGGATAAGCCCGGGGCCGACAATTCTGTCGCTGAGTTTCATCGTCCCGCCTTACTTGGCCAGTCCGGCGGCGCTCATCGCCTCGCCCAGCCCGGTTGCGGCGGTCTCGACCGTGGCCTGGAAGGTGGGTCCGTCCTGATAGGCGACCGAGAAACCGCGCGAAGCCATGAGCGCCTGGAACTCCGCATCCTCGGTGATGTCCTTGAGCGCCGCGCTGACCTTCTCGACCACTTCCGGGGGCAGGTCCTTGGGACCGGCAAGCCCACGGAATGGCAGGGGCGACCAGCTTATGTTCAGCGCCTCGTCAGCGGTGGGCAGGTCGGGATAGAGGTTGCTGCGCTCGCCCGAGATCAGCGCAAGCGTCTTGGCTTCGCCGGCTTCGACCAGCGCGCGTGCCTCGGCAGGAGAGGTCGAAACCACCTGGATTGCGCCCGCGGCAAGCTGCTGCAGCGCCGGGGCCGAGCCGTCCGAGGCGACCCAATTGGCCTTGATCGGGTCGACGCCAACCTTGCCCAGCATGCCGACCCAGGCGAGGTGCGACAGGCCGCCACGATTCGCCCCGGATGCCGCGAGGCTTCCCGGATCGGCCTTGACTGCCTCGACGAGGCTGCCCAGGTCCGCATAGGGCGCATCGGCCCGCACGTTGACAGCGATCGGATCCGCATTGAACCGGCCAAGATAGGTGAAGCTTTCGGGCGTGACGCCCGGCAGACCCTGCGACTTGTACATCGCGCTTTCGATGGTGATGACGCCCAGCGTGTACCCGTCCGGCTTGGCCTCGACGATGGCGCTATGGCCCACCAATCCGCCCCCGCCCGTCCGGTTCACGACATTGAACGGCTGTCCGAGACGTTTTTCCAGTCCCTCGGCCACCGCCCGCGCGGTCGCATCCGTACCACCGCCCGCCGACCACGGCACGATGAGTGTCACGGCCTTTTCCGGCCAATCCGCCAATGCGGTGGTCGCCGTTAGTGCAAGCATCAATCCCGCCGCACCCAGCACGCGTCCGGCAAATGAAGCTGTCGTGAAAGCCATGGGTCTCTCCTCCCCCTCGCTGGTCCCGTGCCGCGCCAGCCTCCTCGCCGCGCGACACTTGACATATGACTTATGTCATAAGTAACCTAACCTTGCCGCGCGCCTTGCGTCAACAGCGCAGTTCGCGGGCGGCGACAGGGTTTTGGACAAGGAAATCACCGCAAATGAAGGCCTCGCCGCAGAGCGTACAACGGGATAGGCTCCATGCGACCGTTTCGGCGGCGCTCGAGTCGCGCATCCTTGGCGGAGAGCTGAAGATCGGGGACAAGCTGGATTCCGAAAGCGCCATTGCAAAGGAGTTCGGCGTCTCGACGCGGGCCGTGCGCGAGGCGATCCAGACGCTCGAAACCAAGGGGCTGGTCCAGCGCCGCCACGGCGACCGCACGACCGTCGTCCGCGAGGATGTTGGCGAATTTCTCGGCACGCTTGCCGTGAGCATTCGCCAGCAGTTGTTCAGCGACCCTGCCTATCTCGAAGAGCTGATGGCGGCGCGCCGGATGATCGAGACCGAGGTTCTGGAAATCCTCTGCGCGACTCCCGGGCCGGTGGCCGCTGCCGTGACGGACGCGCTGGACCGGATGCGTCTCGCGCGTGATGCCGGAGACTTTTCCGCGTTCGTGGATGCCGACGCCGCCTTCCACCTGGCGCTGGTCCATTCGGCAAGGAATCGCATCCTTTCCATCGTCTACGACAATTTTGCCAATCTGATCGGCGAAGTCATCCAGCTGACCAGCCGGGTGCCCACGAAATCGCTCGAGGCGGCCTATGACGAGCACGCCGAGATCTATGAATGTCTGCGCAGCGGCGACGAAATCGGGGCCAAGTCCCTGATGCGCGCGCAGATCGACAACAGCGCCCGCTATTTGCGGATCGCCATCGACAAGGCCCACGAGGAGGAGACGGGGAATGCCTGATTTCGACTATTCGGATACTGATTGGAACGCGATCGGGCGTCTGTCCAAATGGTATTCCGGCGATATCCACGACAGCATGGAGGCGCTTGGCCTTTGGGGTCATCTCGACGGCATTCGCTTGCTGGGCGCGCTGTCTGACGGCGAAGTCGTATGCGGGCCGGCCGTAACCGTGCTTTTTGGTCCCTCGGATCGCAAGGGCGAACCGCAGGATGTCTATCACAATGCCATCGACAATGCCCCGAAGGGCGGCATCCTCGTATGTGACGCATCCTGCGCGCCGGGTTCCTGCTCGGGCGAACTCATGAGCACCGGGGCCAAGACCCGCGGAGCAGCCGCGACGATCGTCAACGGGACCGTCCGCGATCTCGCGCAGGTGCGGCGACTGGACTATCCGCTCTTCGGCCTCGAACCCAGTCCCGTGGGCGTGACCGGCAAGAAGGAACCGATTGAGGCCCAGGTCCCGGTTACCATCGGCCGCGTCACGATCCGGCCTGGCGACGTGATCTTCGGCGATATCGACGGCGTGGTGTGCATCCCGAAGGAGCATCTTGCAGCGGTCGCCGACCAGGCGGACATGCTTGGCGAGCATGAGGCGGCGGCGCGCGACCGGATCCTTGCGGGCGAGAAGTTGCAATCTGTCTGGCCCGCCTGACGCGTTCAGGTCGAAGGCTCAAAGTGGTCTGCTACTGGCGCAAGTCTTGTCGTGCCTTTCATATTGCATGATCACATCATCGACCGTCCGCTCGGACGGTCAACCTGTGCCCGCAACCAAAACAGGTGGACGCGGGCATTTTTATAGGCAAGGACTGCCGCGCCAAATGCCGTGTTCCAAGCGCGAACATGCGGCCGCAAGCGGCCTGTTCGGCACCAGACCCAGTCGGATGCTTTCAGCCTTTGCGCCGAGAAGACGAACACGCGATCCTTCCGATCCGTCGTAACCGTCGCATCTGGAAGGAAGACTGTCCGGCTGCCCTCACGCGAAACGAGATCCTTCGGACCACCCGGCATATGGGCCGAGCGCTCTGGAAAAAATGGGGGGATTCCATGTTCGATCACACTACACGACACAAAGCTGGTTGAGGGCGGCGAGATCGATTCTACTGGGCGACTCCGCCCAAGGATACGCCCGATGCTTCACCGCACTATCGCCACCCTCGCTGAGATTTTGCGTCCGGAACTGGCCCTGAGCAAGAGCCGCGTCGAGACGCTCTGCATGATCGTTATCGGAATGATCAGCGCGCGCACCGCGTATCTCAGCCACCTCGCCTGAGAACGTCCTGGAGCGGCGCAGCCTGCCTCGACCTATCGGCGGTTGCAGCGGTTTTTCCAGCATGTCCGACTCGAGCAGGACTGGGCGCTGCCGTTGCTGGTCCGTCTTCTTGGCTCCAACGGCTCGTGGCATCTGGCACTTGACCGAACCCAATGGCAGGTCGGGCGGGTCGAGGTGAACTATCTCGTGCTTGCCGTCGTCACCCGCCGCTTTCGGGTGCCCCTGATCTGGGCCCTGCTCGAAGGACGCGTCTGCTCCGAGACAAACGCGCGCATCGCCCTGATCAAGCGCTATCTCGACCATTTCCCGGCCACAACCATCCGCATGCTGCCGGCCGACCGCGAGTTCACCGGAGCTGCATGGCTGAAATTTCTCAATGATCACAATATCCCCTTTGCCATTCGCCTGAAGGAGAGCCTGCGCGTCACCACCGAGGACGGGCACGACCTGACCCTGCGCGCACGCCTCCATCACGCCCGGCGCAGCCGCACCTTCCGCGCACGGATCGGTGCCAGCGAGAACGCCGCAGCAAGTGATGCGCCGCTCCTGCATTTCGCCGCAAAGCGGCTTGGTGACGAATGGCTCATCATCGCGACCAATGTTGCCCCGCGGGCCGCTCTGGAAGCCTACCGCAAGAGGTGGGCGATCGAATGCCTGTTCGGAGATACCAAGACCCGTGGCCTCAACCTCGAGGACACCCGCCTGCGAGAGCCTCGCAAGCTCGGCCTCCTGATGCCCTTGTTGCTCTCGCAATCGCATGGGCCGGGCGAACGGCTGCAGATCGCCTCGGGCGCGGGAGCCCGCCGCGGAAGGCCCATGGATATTACGCCAAAGCGTGGTTCCGCGTCGGTTTCGATCACATCCGACATCGTCTCCGGGCAGACCCGCTCGAGGCCATCCGGCCTTGGCTCAGGATTGCCTCAAATACAGAGAAAATGGCCGGAGTCGTGTAGTGTGATGTTCGATGTCGGGTTGAGGCAAAAATGACCTGCCTCAAGCTCTTCGGCAAACGGATCATGTCACGGGAACCCGCACGTCAGACCGCCGAAATCCAAATCTGCATCATGAACCGTTCCTCGGCCTTGGGAAGAGCCGTGGTCGAGGCTGTCGCCTGACCGCAGATCGGAAAGATCTCACTCAACCTTGCGACGGTTTGTGCAACATCGCCCTCGCGCCCGCCAAATTGCTGGAGTTGCGACCGCGCGGTGGCCTCATCACCGCCCGCTGGCGAGCCGGTAGCGTGATTCAGGACGAAGCGCATAGACCACGGCCACGCCATTCTCGCCGTTCCAGGTCCGCGCGTAAGCAGAAGACAGGGCCCTGCGGCGCGATCCGAAGAAAACGGCATTCGTTCTCGTCTGGCAGGACGGCATCGACACTGATATCGGCGCGGGAGATAGGGAGGCATCCGGCAGCAGTTCGTCGCATTGGCAGGCCTGTGGCGGCTCAGCCTGCTGATCGGGCTAACCCTCTGGGTCATGCTGGCCTAACTTGGGGGGCTGCGCGACCGCCGGCGGTCGTCGACGACAGTGGCCGATCCTGACGGCCCGGTGCGAGAACTTTGCGACGGAACCTTCGTATGTGGCCCCCTTGGTCGAACGGAAGATTCGGTGTCGATCTTAACGCTGAAAACAGCCGCGTGTCCCCGTGCCATCATTGGCCGGTTGATCGGTGAAATGGCGTCCGTGCCAGCTGAGGCTCAATGCTCGATCACCTTCACCGAGGCCTCGAATTCGTCGCTAGCCGCGATTCGGAGAGGGGCATGGTCACCAAGGCCTGGTTTTGTGACTCGCCAGGCGCCGTGGCAGAAGGACCAGGCCCATGCCGTCAACTCCCGTGCCCGACCGGTACTTGCCTTTACCCTTCCTCAAGGCGCCATTCAGTCAATTGCTTTCCTGTGTCAGGCCAGATTAGATCCGCCGCCTTTGCCGCCGACCGTCCAACCTCAAGCGATCTGGCCAAGGAAATTCTGCAAGCGCTCGTTCCTGGGGTTGTCAAAAAATGCGGCGGGTGCGTTTTCCTCGACGATGACGCCCTTGTCCATGAAGATGACGCGATCAGCGACCGCACGGGCGAAGTCCATTTCATGGGTGACGCACAGCATCGTCATCCCCTCGCGCGCGAGGTCGATCATGGTGTCGAGGACCTCCTTGACCATCTCGGGGTCCAGCGCCGAGGTCGGCTCGTCGAAAAGCATGATCCGAGGCTTCATGCAGAGTGCCCTTGCGATGGCCACGCGCTGCTGCTGACCGCCCGAGAGCTGGGCCGGGTATTTCTCGGCCTGTTCGGGAATCCGCACCCGCTCGAGGAACTTCCGGGCGGTCGCCTCGGCCTCGGCCCGCGGCGTCTTGCGGGTCTTCATTGGCGCGAGGATGCAATTCTCCAGCACCGTCATGTGCGGGAACAGGTTGAAATTCTGGAAGACCATGCCGACATCCTGCCGGACTTTCGCGACATTCTCGCCGCCTGCGGTCAGCTCGACCCCGTCCACCGTGATCGTGCCGGCCTGGATCGTCTCGAGCTGGTTGATGGTGCGGATCAGCGTCGATTTTCCGGAACCCGAGGGACCACAGATGACGATGCGCTCGCCACGTTCGACGGTCAGGTCGATATCGACCAGGGCGTGAAACGCGCCGTAATACTTGTTGACGCCGCGCATGATGATGGCGTGTTCAGACATGGTCCGGCTCCGGAAAAGGTGCCCGACCTCTTCGGGTCGGGCGGCAAAGGTCACTCGGCGGTCTTCACGAATTCGGGCAGAGGGCCGCCCAGCCATTTCTCATGCACCTTGTCGAGCATGCCGTCCGACTTGGCCTGAGCGACAAAGGCATTGATCTTTTCCAGAAGCGCATCGGAACCGGGGGCGACGGCGATGCCCTGCACCTGGCTCGACAGGTCGAACTTCTTGTCGAAGCGGTCGCCCGCGGCGGCATTGACCTGCGACATCACGACGTTCGACGCGCCGATCAGCTTGACCTGCCCCGACATCAGCGCCTGGACCGCGCTGGCATCATCGTCAAAGCGACGGATATCCGCATCCGCGGGCGCGACATTGGTCACACCGGTGTCCTGGGTGGAAGCCCGGGTCACCGCGATGCCCTGACCCGAAAGCGCCGCCGCGTCCGCAAGCGGGGTGGCCTTGTCGCCATAGACCGCGATGCTGATCCCGGCATAGGGCTTGGAGAAATTGACCTTTTCGGCGCGTTCCTTGGTGATGCCCAGCGAGGCGACGAGGACGTCGACCTGCCCCGACAGCAGATAGGGGATGCGGTTCGGACCCGTCACCGGAACGATCTCGGCCTTGACGCCCAGATATTCGCCAAGCGCTTTGGCCACATCCGCGTCGTAACCATCCGGCTTGCCTGCGGTGTCCAGGATGCCGAAGGGCGGGAAATCGACCAGCATCCCGATCTTGACCGTGTCCGCGGATTCGATCGCGGCAAGGTCGGTTGCCAGCACAGGGCCAGCCAGTCCGGCGGCAAGCGCGCTGGCGGCAAGGGTGGCAAACAGGCGGCGGTTCAGCTTCATTGGGTTTCCTCCTCTGTGGTCAGCGCGTAATTGCCCGGCGCATGCGGGTTTCCATCCGCCTGGCCAGCAGCGAGAGCGGCCAGCACAGCGCGAAATACAGGATTGCGACCGTGCCAAAGACGAGAAACGGCTTGAAGGTCGCGTTATTGACGATCTGTCCGGCCCGCGTCAGCTCGGTGAAGCCGATGATCGAGGCAAGCGACGTGCCCTTGATCAGCTGCACCAGAAACCCGACCGTCGGCGCCGTAGCCACCCGCATCGCCTGCGGCAGGATCACGTGCCGCATCCGGTCGGCATAGCCAAGGGACAGCGCCGTCGCCGCCTCGGTCTGGCCCGACGGCACGGCCTCGATCGAACCGCGCCAGATCTCGCCCAGATAGGCGCTGGCATGAAGCGTCAGCGCGACGGCGGCCGCCAGCAACGGATTGATCGGCAGGCCGACCACGGCAAGCCCGAAATAAACCAGAAACAGTTGCATCAGCAGCGGCGTGCCCTGAAACACCTGAATGAACCCCGCCGCGAATTGCCGAAGCGCCTTGCGCTGCGAGGTTCGCGCCAGTGCGATGGCCATACCCCCGAGCGCCCCTCCGGCAAAAGCGATCGCCGACAGGATCAGCGTCCAGCGTACCGCCATGACGATGAAGATGACATCTGCGGTTGAAAAGACGCGGATCATCTAGCGGCTCGCCGGATAAGAGAACGCGACGCGCCGGATCATTGCAAAGACCGCCGAAAAACCTGCGGCCAGCAGGAAATACATCACCGTCAGCACCAGATAGACCTCGAAGCTGGCGAAGGTCTTGGCGTTCAGGTCCGCTCCGGCCGAAGCAAGGTCATTGGCCGAGATCACCGAGACCACGCTGGATGTCAGCATCAGATAGATGAACTGGCTGGTCAGCGCCGGGTAGATATTGCGCATCGCGGGCTTCAGGACGACATGGCGCAGGATCTGGACCGGGCTGAGGGCCAGCGCCCGGCCAGCCTCGATCTGACCTTGCGGGATGGATTCGATGCCGGCGCGGATGATCTCGGTTCCGTAGGCTCCGACATTCACGACAAGCGCCACCAGCGCTGCAGTGTTGGGCGACATCGCGATACCGATCGCAGGCAGGCCAAAGAAGATGAAGAATATCTGGATCAGGAACGGCGTGTTTCGGATCACCTCGACATAGACATCGACCAGCCAGCGCAACGGCCGGATGCCCGAGGTCTTCGCCACCGCGCCCAATACGGATACGACGAGCCCAAGCACCATCGCCATCAGGGACAAGCGGACAGTCAACCACGCGCCGTGGAGCAGCATGTCAAGATTGTCGAATATGGGCTGGAAGTTGAAGTGATACATCTGCCCTCCCCTGCCGATGTCTCTTCCAATTTGGATCGATCTAAATGGCGAAAATCAGCCAAGTCAAACGATTCTGTTCCCGCTGCTTTCACGGACCTTAAGCTGTCCTGAAAGGATGCTGCGTTGGATCGAGGCCTTGGCATCGGTCATGCGCCTAACAAGAAGACGCGCCGCCAATTCTCCGATGCGTTGGGGCATCATCGCGACGCTGGTCAGCGAGGGATGCAGCAATTCGGCCAGCGGCAGGTCGTCCAGCCCGACGACCGCCATATCCCTTCCCGGAACCTTCCCGGCTTGGCGCAACCCTGCCATCAGACCGGCCGCCAGAACGTCATTGAAGCAAAGGACAGCCGTCGGACGAGCCGGCAACTCCAGGATCCGGGCTGCGGATCGCGCGGCGCCCTCCCAGCTCAGTTCCGCCTCGACGATCCCGCCATTTTCCGCGCCGGTCTCGATCAGCGATTGCGTCAAACCTTTCAAGCGCTCTTCGCGCGCCGACGTTTGCGCGGCCACCGAAAGAAAGGCGATGCGGCGATGGCCAAGTGAGACCAGGTGCCTCATCGCAAGCGCGACAGCGTCTATGTAATTGCCGCCGGCGAAATCCGTCTCCTCTACGCCGATCTCGCGCAGAGCTTGCACGACCGCCAGATCCCATTGCCGCAAGCGTCCCAGAAGTCGCGGATCGGTATCCTGCGCCGGACAAAGAATGACGCCGTCGACCCCATGGCCGCGAAAGCGATGCAGGATCTCGTCCTGTCGGGTCGGGTCGTCCTGGCTGTTCGCCAGAAGGACAACGCGCTCTCCCTCCCCCATCACCTGCTCGACGCCCGAAAGGAATTCGGTGAAGAACGAATTTACGAGGTTAGGCACCAGGACCCCGATGGTGCGACTGCTCTTGTCGCGCAATCGCGCTGCGCCGATGTCTCGCACGTAGTCCAGGCTGGCCATCACCTCTTCAACACGCAAGCGGGTGGCCTCGGCGACCAGAGGCGATCTGCGCACGACCAGTGAAACCGTGGCACGTGATACACCGGCCACACGGGCGACATCCCGCAGCGTGATTTTGCTTTGCATCCTTCCCCCGTATTTCTCCCAGACAAGGTAATTGATGGCCGTCGCGCGTTGAAGCAAGTGACTTGCTGCCCGTCAGGTCGATGTGATCCGCACCAAATCCCGCCGAGGCTCTGAATTGATGCGGTGGATGCTTCCACCCAACGGTATCGCCTATGCCATGAAGTTTTCATCGGAGCCGAAGGATGGCAGATCGATGACGACACCGTTCAGGATGCTGGTAAGCGACTTGGCGAAGGGCAGTTTTCAGGTCTGCGCGATCGGACGGGATGGGGCGTATGTGGTGCCGACGCTCGGCGCCCAAAATAACATTTCACTGACGCGATAGCCTAGTCGGTGCTTTCAAGCAGTTTCCCCGAATGATTGCTCGGCCGCTCGGCTCAAGTCTCGGGCCATTTGTGCCAAGATCTCTGCCCGGTGCTGCGGATCGGGGAGACGCAAAATATAGGAAGGGTGCCACGAGATCATAATGGGCCCGCCGTGAAACCCGATCTCGATCACACCGCGGCGGCCGCTGAGCGCTCCAACTTTGCCGGTCAGTGCAAACGCGGCCGAGGCGCCAAGTGCAAGGACCAATTTGGGGCGAACCAGCGCCAGCTCCCGCTGGAGCCACCAGCGACAGGCCTCTATCTCGGTGCGGTTTGGGTTCTGGTGCAGCCGCCGCTTGCCTCGTGGCTCAAACTTGAAATGCTTCACCGCATTGGTCAGCCATAATCTGGCCGGATCGATGGCCGCCTTGGTGAGTTCGGCGCGCAGCAACTGCCCCGCAGGACCGACAAAAGGACGGCCGGCAAGATCCTCAACGTCACCCGGCTGCTCGCCCACTATCATCAGGGCGGCATCCCCAGCGCCCTCCCCCCAGACTGTCTGAGTTGCCTTTTCGCAAAGCCCGCAGAGGCGACATTGCGCAGCCGCGACTCCGGCATCGGCAAGCGTCCGGGGAAGCTCCTCTGCACTTGGCATTCCGGAACGGTAGCGCTCGGAAACGCGCTCGGCCCCCGGACGGGGGGCCGAGGCGCCTGCGGAATGCATCTGTCTGACACGCCCTTCTGCCTTGGCCAGCATGTCGGGAATCAGTCGCGTTTCGGGCAGATTCTTCCAGTATTTCCGGGGCATCTCTGATCGCATGGCGCCAAGCTTGATCCGCGCCGGATTGAAGATGTTCTCGAAATAAATGCCCCAAAGCGCCTCCGAGGCGTCTGGCGGCAGGTCGGGTGGTGCGCTACCCTCTCGATAGGTCAGCTCTCCGCCCTCGCAATGCGCAGAGAGTCCGGGAGTTGCGATCATCCAGTCCGTGTCAGAGAAGCGACTCTGAAAGAAAGGCACAGCAGGTTCGAGAATGTTGTGCTGCGGTTCGAACCAAGCGGCGAAACGCCGTCGCCTAGCCTGCCGTGGTAACTCGCGAAAGCGCAGGAAGGCATGCATTTTATGAATGTCCCGCCGAACAGATTTTTCCATAAGCCGCAAGGTTTGCCCCAAGGGATCGGCCGGCGAAAGCGGGTCGCCGACGCACCTGTCGAGCCGCCAGAGCGCTTCGTAAAGGCGGGCAAAGCGCTCCGGCGCGGAATGCCATATTACCGTCTGCGCAAGGTCAAGGAAGGCGGCGGGAACGCGGGGCACATGACTGCCTGCCTCTTTCGGAAGTTCCGCGCCGGCGAAAAGCCCGCCATCGCCCGACCAGTCGATCAGCGCGGGTGGGACAGCGTGGCCAACTGCACGCCGCGCCGTCTCACGCCAAACGGCGAAGGGAGCGCGCGTCGGCATCGTAACGGAATAATTCATATCAGTTGAAGCTGGCAAGGCGGCGGAGCGAAGCGTGCACGCAATTCTGCCGCGTCCGTGAGCCCACCGGGACTCCAATCTGGCATGGTGACGAAAGCGCGCGCCTTTTTCATCATTGCGCCGATGCGGACCAGATCCTGAAAGCGCAGCGCCGCATTTTTACGTGCGGTGAGGATGCGGTCGACCGTTCGGGTGCCGAAGCCTGGAACGCGTAGCAGCATCTCGCGCGGGGCCTGATTCACGTCCACCGGAAAAATGCCCCGATTTTGCAACGCCCATGCGAGCTTCGGGTCTATGGCAAGGTCCAGATAGCCATTCTCAGCCGAGCTGGTCAGATCCCGCACCGAAAACCCGTAGAAGCGCATCAGCCAGTCGGCCTGATAAAGTCGATGCTCACGAAGCAAGGGCGGCTCGACCAGCGGCAGGGCAGCGGAGGAATCGGGGATCGGGCTGAAGGCTGAGTAGTACACGCGGCGAAGCCTGTAGCCGGTATAAAGCCTGCTCGCAGTGCCGAGGATTGCCGCGTCATCAGCCCCATCAGCACCCACGATCATTTGCGTACTTTGTCCGGCGGGCGCGAATGGCTGGGACTTGCGGCCCGTATGGGTAGCCTCGCCCGCCGCTTCATGCTCAAGCCGCACCTGTGCCATCGCGCCCCGTATGGTTTCAGGACGTTTCTCAGGCGCAAATTTCCTGATGCTAGAATCCTTCGGCAGCTCGACATTGATCGAGAGCCGGTCGGCCATAAGCCCAGCCTCACGGATCAATTCGGGCGCAGCATCGGGGATGGTCTTTAAGTGAATATATCCCTTGAAGCCATGCTCGTGCCTGAGCGAGCGCGCAATCCGGACCATATCCGCCATCGTATCGTCGGGAGAGCGGATGATCCCCGAGGAAAGAAATAGCCCCTCGATATAATTGCGACGATAGAACTCAAGCGTTAATGTCACGACCTCCGCGACCGAGAAACGCGCGCGCTCGACATTCGAGCTGACACGGTTCACGCAATAGGCGCAGTCGAATATGCAGAAGTTCGTCATAAGTATTTTAAGAAGTGAGATGCAGCGCCCGTCCGGCGCATAGGCGTGGCAGATCCCGGCGCCCGCGCTCAGTCCTCCTTTCGCCTCTTCCCGGGACTTCATTCCGCTCGAAGCGCAAGAAGCGTCATATTTTGCCGCATCCGCGAGGATCGCCAACTTGTGCTCAAGGGTCATGCCTGCCATGGCAGCACGCTATATGTTCATGTTTTGTTCGTCAACGATCTGGGTCATCATTCGCGCAGTTGTGATCCGATTGGTCGAGCCGATCATCCGGAAATGCGCTGAGGCAAGCGCGGCGAGGCTTGACCTCCAAGCCGCCACTTTCCTCTGATAGATGTAGGGCCAGGATGGCAGCACAGTTTGGGATTGGGTGGTCATGCCCTCCTAGCACGTTGCTGAAAAATGCTGGGCTCAACGGGGGCGTCAGAACATGATTCAAGGTCCCGGATTGCGAGAGGGAAAGAGCATGCGTTGTTGATTTCCACCCAGAACTGACCCGGGTTTTCCATCGAGAATTGACCCACCTTGAGATTATGTTGGGCGGGTCATGACCGGGTCAAGACATCGGTGTCCTCCCTCTTCTTGCGTGTTGCGGCAGCCGAGCTTGCCTTGAAGCGGAAGCTGACATTGCCGGTTTCCAGAATGTGGCAGCGATGGGTGAGCCGATCGAGCAAAGCGGTGGTCATCTTGGCATCGCCAAAGACCGTCGCCCATTCGCTGAAGCTGAGATTGGTGGTGATGATGACGCTGGTGCGCTCGTAGAGCTTGCTCAGGAGGTGGAAGAGCAGCGCGCCTCCTGATGCGCTGAACGGCAGGTATCCCAGTTCGTCCAGGATCACGAGATCCAGCCGCATCAGGGTTTCAGCCAGTTGGCCAGTCCTGCCTCTCGCCTTTTCCTGCTCGAGCGTGTTGACCAGTTCTATCGTCGAGAAGAACCGGACCTTACGGCGATGATGCTCGATGGCCTGGATGCCAATGGCGGTCGCGACATGGGTCTTTCCGGTGCCCGGCCCGCCAATCAGCACGATGTTCTCGGCACCGCCCATGAACTCGCAGCGGTGCAGCTGGCGCACTGTCGCCTCATTCACCTCGCTGGCCGAGAAGTCGAAGCCAGACAGGTCCTTGTAGGCCGGAAAGCGGGCGATCTTCATGTGATAGGCGATGGAGCGAACTTCTCGCTCGGCCATTTCGGCCTTCAGCAGCTGTGTCAGGATCGGCATGGCGCTTTCGAAGGCCGGTGCGCCTTGCTCTATGAGATCGGTGACGGCTTGGGACATGCCATGCATCTTGAGGCTGCGCAGCATGATCACGATGGCGCCGCTGGCAGGATCATGACGCATGGCGGCCTCCGGTCATGTGGGCGCGCAGTCCATCATAGCGTTCGACATTGGCCTTTGGCTCTCGACGCAGGTGCAGCGCCTGGGGCGTGTCGACGGGTGGGCTGTCGGTCTTGCCGTCGATCAGGCGGTGCAGGATGTTCAGCACATGGGTCTTGGTTGCCGCGCCCTCGGACAGCGCCAGTTCGACCGCGGTCAGCACCGCTTGTTCGTCATGCTGCAGAACCAGGGCGAGAATATCGACCATCTCGCGATCACCGCCAATCCGCCGCAGTATCTGCTCCTGCAGGCGCTTGAAGGCGGGCGGCAATTCCGCGAATGGTGCCCCGTTGCGCAAAGCGCCGGGTTTGCGCTGGATGACAGCCAGATAATGCCGCCAGTCGTAGATCGTGCGCGGCGGCAGGTGGTGCGAGCGCTCGATAACCCGTTCATGCTCGCACAGGATCTGCCCTTCGGCGGCAATGACCAGGCGCTCGGGATAGATCCGCAGGCTCACCGGGCGATTGGCGAAGGACGCCGGAACGCTGTAGCGATTGCGCTCGAAGCTGATCAGGCAGGTGGGCGAGACGCGTTTGCTCTGCTCGACAAAGCCGTCGAATGCGGGTGGCAGGGCCATCAGCGCCGCCTGCTCCTCGGCCCAGGCATCGGCGATGCTGCCAGCACGGGTTCCAAGCGGGATCTCGCGCCACAGTTCCATGCAGCGCTGCTCGAGCCAGGCGTTCAGAGTTGCTAGGTCCGGAAAGTTCGGCATTGGCTGCCACAGCCGCGGGCGCGCATCCTGGACGCTCTTCTCGACCTGTCCTTTCTCCCAGCCCGACGCCGGATTACAGAATTCCGGCTCGAAGACATAGTGATTGGCCATGGCGAGGAAGCGCATATTGACCTGACGTTCCTTACCGCGGCCAACGCGATCCACGGCGGTCCGCATATTGTCATAGATGCCGCGTTCCGGAATGCCGCCGAAGACGCGGAAACCGTGCCAATGGGCATCAAACAGCATCTCGTGGGTTTGCAGCAGATAGGCGCGAACCAGAAAGGCCCGGCTGTGGGACAGCTTAATATGGGCGACCTGCAGCTTGGTGCGTTCTCCGACCAGAACCGCGTAATCCTCGCTCCAATCGAACTGGAAGGCTTCGCCTGGGCGGAAGGCCAGCGGCACGAAAGTGCCGCGTCCCGTGGTCTGTTGTTCACGCTGCCGGTCGGCTCGCCAGTCCCGGGCAAAGGCGGCGACACGATTGTAGGAACCGGTGTAGCCGAGCGCGACCAGGTCGGCGTGGAGTTGCTTCAAGGTCCTGCGCTGCGTGCGCGACTTGGTCGTCTCGGTCTTCAGCCAGGCCGCGAGCTTCTCGGCGAACGGATCGAGCTTGCTCGGGCGCTCGGGCACCGAGAACTTCGGCTCGATCGTGCCGGCGTTCAGATACTTCTTGATGGTGTTCCGAGATAGCCCAATCCGGCGGGCTATCTCGCGGATCGGCAGCTTCTCACGCAGCGCCATCCGCCGGATGACATTCAAAAGTCCCATGTGGATCACTCCGTTACCCCCGCCGCTCATCGCGTTGGGGAAGGGTCACATGGGTCAAATCTCAATGGAAATTACGTGCCAACCCGGGTCAGTTTTGGGTGGAAATCAACACGTGGTGGGTGCTGTCACCGATCTGACCATTCTGCAGCCTCACTCAGCGGGGTGTTCTATATGATCGCATTCGAGGATGCCGAGGGCGAGGCGCTGTCAGGCGACCAGAGCTGCACGTTGGACCTGCCGGCGGACCTGTTCTGGTCAGTGACACTCTGCGAGGCCGAGAACGCTTCGGGTCTCGACATCGGCCAGCCCTTCCCGTCGCTGGGCAAGTTGAACGGGCCTTGTTGTGCTGATCGAACGCCTTCATGAGGGTTCCCTTTCCCCGCCCGCTTTATGCGACAGTTTCGATCACGGCCCATCCGAAGGCTGAGGAGCGGTTCATGATGGCAATGCGGATCTGGATTTCGGCAGCCTGACGGTTTGGGTCTCGTGACATGATGCGATCGCCGAAGAGCTTGAGGCGGTTCATTTGGGCCTCGACGCGACTTCGGGCGGGGTAGCCGACCCATTTCTTCCAGATCGACCGTCCCAGGCAGTGTGTCGCCTTGAGGATGTCATTCGCGAGAGCGCAGCCGGGCAATCCGGTTTCCAGGCGCGGGCATTGCGACGGATCGGAATGAGAGGTGGTCGCACGAACTCGGACCAGGAGCTAAGCTTGAGCGCCTGAGGAAGAACCGACCCGATATGACCAAACGCAAGCGCTATTCTGCAGAGTTCAAAGCGAAGGTGGCTCTGGAAGCCATCCGCGAGGAGCTGACGACGGCTGAACTGGCCAAGAAATACGATATCGATCCGCCGATGATTTCGGGGTGGAAGAGAACCGCGATCGAGAACATAGCCGCGGAATTCGGCGGTGCCTCGCCCGCCGCGCCGCAGATCTCTGCGGGTGAGGTCGAGAAGCTGCATGCCAAGATCGGCCAGCTCGTCATCGAGCGGGATTTTTTGTCGGCAGCCTCCAGTCTCATTCTCGGCACTGGAGGCAAAAAGCGGTGAAACAGGATCATCCCGATCTCAGCGTCCGACGGCAGTGCAGTCTGCTGTCTCTGGCGCGCTCCGGCCTTTATTACCAGCCGCGCGGCGAAAGCGCCGAGAACCTGAAGTTCATGGAGATCTTCGACCGGCAGTTTCTCGAGACGCCGTGGTATGGCTCGCGCCAGATGGCCCGACACATGCAGCGCGAGGGGCATCGCTGCGGACGGCACCGGGTCCGTCGGCTGATGAGGCTCATGCGCCTGGTGCCGATCTATCAGGAGCCCAAGACCAGCAAGAAGCACCCGGCGCACAAGATTTATCCATATCTTCTGAGGGGCTTGGCCATCACCCGCCCCAATCAGGTCTGGTGCACGGACATCAGCTACATCCCGATGCGCCGTGGGTTCCTGTATCTGGTCGCGATTATGGATTGGCACAGCCGCAAGGTGCTGAGCTGGCGGCTGTCGAATTCCATGGATGCGGGTTTTTGCGTCGAGGCTCTGAAGGAGGCGCTGGCCAGATATGGCAAGCCCGAGATCTTCAATTCCGATCAGGGCTCGCAATTCACCAGCACCGAGTTCACCGAGGTGCTGTTGGACGCCAAGGTGCAGATCTCGATGGATGGACGCGGTCGCTGGATCGACAACCGGATGATCGAAAGGCTGTGGCGGTCGCTCAAATACGAATGCGTCTACCTGAATGCCTTCGAGACCGGCTCGGAGGCCCGCAAGGGGATCGGCGCCTGGATCAGCTATTACAATGAGAAACGTCCGCACTCATCGCATGGGTTGCTGACGCCATCCGAAGCTTATGATACCCCAAACCAGAACCTGAAAGCCGCCGCCTGACATGAAACCCATGCTGAAGCTTAGCTGAGCGGCAAACTGGTCCAGATTTCAGGACCACCTCTATGATCGGCTCGGCGCCGTGTTCGAGGGTCGGCGCATGGCAGCGGCGCCTGTCATGGGCGCCGTCGGCAGTGACCGTCCCGACGGTTTCACCAGCGGGGATCTGGGACAGCAGCTCGGGCGGGATGGGGCTGTCACCATGCCTGCTCGACGTAAATTCGACCCCGCCTATGTCGCCGGTGGAGGTGTCCTTCGCCAGATGCACCTTATGCCATTCCCGCTTGCGTGTCGCACCGTGCTTGCGGGCCAGCCATTAACCGTCGCCCCGCAAACGGATGCCGGTGCTATCAATCAGGTGGTTCAGCGGCTTTCCGGATCGCCGATACGGGATCTGCACCTTGATCCGAGCCCGACGGCGGCACAGTGTCGAACAGTCGGGCACCGACCAGTCGAGTCCCGCCATTTCGATCAGGCTCGCCACCAAGCCGACAGTCTGACGGAGCGGCAGGCCGAACAGGATTTTCAATGTGACAGGTCTGGATCGCGCTGTCGGAGAACGTCCCGGGATGGCCGCGCTTTCCACGTCTTTCCGCCTGCCAGGTCATCTCCGGATCGAACCAGACCTACAGCGAGCCGCGTCTCCGCAATGAGGCGTTAAAGTCCGACCAGTCTGTCGTGTCTCGTCAGACTTGGGCATCCCAACCGTCTAGCCCTCAGGATTCCAGAACTTTCTCACTTTCGCCGATATGTGCAACAAGCCCGACTTTCACGATACAGGGTTGGACGAATCGTGAAATCTGATATATCAGATTTCACGACACGCCATTCGGAGAAACCTGTGCCCGTCGCTGAAACGATACTCGCGCCCCTTGATCCGCAGGCATTTTCCGGGCTGCGCGAACATGTGCATCGGGCCTTGCGGCAAGCCATCCTCGCTGGCGGCTACGAGGCGGGCGCGCGCCTCAACGAACGCAGCATCGCCGAGCAGCTTGGCGTCAGCACGACACCGGTAAAGGAGGCGCTGCGACTCCTGGAAGCCGACGGCCTGGTCCGCACCAGACCCCGCAGCGGAGTCATCGTCAATTTCGACTTCGCCTGCGCCGAGGAGATGATCCTTGCCCGGGCGGCCATTGAATCGACAATCGCGCGACTGGCGGCGCAGCGCATCGCCGCCTCCGAAAAGCCCGGTCTGGGGGCCATTCTCGACGAAATGCGCCGGGCCACGCACGGCGGCGAAGCCGAGGAGGTGATACGCCTGAACGAAGTCTTTCACGACCATATCCGTTCGGTCGCGCGGGCAAATTACCTGCGGCTTCTGAACGACCGGCAGGATGTCTATGATTCCGACGCCCGCCGCATCATCCATTCAGACCCCGCCGAGCGCGAGCGCGCCCTGGCCGAGCACGAGGCCATCGGCCAGGCGATCATCGCCCGCGATGCCGAGGCCGCCGAGGTCGCGATGAAGGCCCATGTCCTGCGCGCCGGGGAAACCTATCTCGATCTCGTTTTCCGCAAATACAAGGACTGACAAAGTGACCGACATGCAATCGATCCGCCAGAGTTTGACCGGCATTTCCGGCGTCCCGGTCACCCCCTACGATGCGAACGGTGCGATCAACGAGCCGCTGCTGGCCAAGCTGATCGCGCGGCTCGCCCATGCGGGCATCCACAACCTGATGGCGGCGGGCAATACCGGCGAGTTCTTTTCGCTGACCCCGGACGAGATCCGCCGCGTCCATGCCGTGACCGCCGAGGCGGCGGATGGCCGGTCGCTGGTCAGCGCCGCGGTCGGCCGTTCGCTGACCGAGGCCAAGGCCCTGGCGCGCGACGCCATCGGGGCGGGCTGCGACGCGATCATGAGCCATCACCCAATGGACCCTTTCGCCGGGCCCGAGGCCCAGGTGGATTACTTCCTTGACCTGGCCGATGCCTCGACGGTTCCGGTGATCGCCTATGTCCGCACCGACACCTTCCCCATCGACCAGTTCCGCCGTCTGGGCGGGCATGACAATGTCGCGGGCGTCAAGTTCGCCTCGCCCAACCTGATGCTGATCGCCGACGTGATCCGCCAGACCAAGGACCTGCCCGCGATCTGGGTCTGCGGCCTTGCCGAAGCCTGGGCCCCAGCCTTCTACGCCATCGGCGCGCAGGGCTTCACCTCGGGCTTCGTGAACGTCTTTCCCGAGATTTCGCTTGCCGTCCATGCCGCGCTGGTCAGGGGCGGCTTCGTGCAGGCGCGCGAGATGATCGACCGTTTTGCCGGGTTCGAGGAATTGCGCACCCATCATCGCAATGGCGCAAACGTCACCGTGGTCAAGGAAGCGCTGTCGATCCTTGGCTATCACGTCGGCGCGGTTCGCCTGCCGGGCGTCCCTGCCCTCTCGCCCGCCGAGCGCGCCGAGCTCGAGGCGATCATCGGCGCACAGAAGACGGCGAAGGTGGCCTGACCTGCGCCTGCCCTGCCTGCATGACCGAGGGCAGGGCAGGCTGGGAGGTAATCTGACCTGTTCCCAGGCGGTCAAGATGGGCCATCCATCGCCACCCCACAAGACTCATCCCCGGCCGTAGAGCGGCATGGTGGTGGGCATGATCGTCGAGAACGGGACCATCACCTCGGCGGGCAGTTCGGCCAGTCCCACGATATGGCGGGCGAGCATCGCGACATCCATGCGCGGCTCGATCGCCGTCGTGCCATTGGCCTGCGGCACGCCCTGGCTCATGCGGTCGGTCCGCGCCGTCGCTGCATTGCCGATATCGACCTGGCAGACCGAGATGCCGAAATCCCGGCAATCGAGGATCAGGCTTTTCGTCAGCCCGGTGATGCCATGTTTAGAGGCGGTATAGGCCACGCTATGCGGCCGCGGGCCATAGGCCGAGACCGAGCCGTTATTGATGATCCGCCCGCCCTGCGGCGCCTGCGCCTTCATCGCGGCCACCGCCTCGCGGGCGCAGAATAGCGGCCCGGTCAGGTTGACGGCGATGACCTCGGCCAGCGCCTCGGAGGCCAGGGTCTCGAAGGGCAAGGCGGGGGTATTGGTGCCGGCATTGTTGAAGAGCAGGTCGATCCGACCGAACTCGGCCTTGGCGGCGGCAAAGAGCGCCGCGACGGAGGCGGCATCGGACACGTCGGTCGGCACCGGCAACCCCCGCCCGGCAAGGCGCGCGGTTTCCTCAAGCCCCTCGGCGCGGCGACCGGCCAGGACGATGTCCCAGCCGCGCCCCGCCAGTTCGACGGCAACGGCCCGCCCGATGCCGCTGCCGGCACCGGTGATGATGGCTACAGCCATGATGTTTCCTTTCAGTTGACCGGGGTCAGCAGGGGTTTTCCGGCGAAATGCGCGGCGAGATTGTCGAGGACGAGCTGGGACATCTTGTCCCGCGTTTCGATGGTGCCGCTGGCATGGTGGGGGTACAGCACCACATTCGGCAGCTTGGCAAAGCGCGGGTCCGGATTGGGTTCATTCAGGAACACGTCCAGCCCCGCCGAGCCGAGCCGCCCGCTTTCCAGCGCATCGAGCAAAGCCGCCTCATCGACGACCGAGCCGCGCGAGATATTGATGAAGCTGCCCTCCGGCCCGAGCGCGTCCAGCGCCTCTGCGGACACCAGATGCGCGGTTTCCGGCCCGCCCGAGGCGGCGGCGATCAGCACATCCGACCAGCCCGCCATATCGACGACATTGTCGAAATAGCGATAGGCGATCCCAGCTTTCGGCTTGCGTCCGAAATATCCGATCTCCATCCCCAGCGCCTCGCAGCGCTTCGCGATGGCGGCGCCGATCCGGCCAAGGCCGACGATGCCGACCCTGCGCCCCGAGGTGGTGCGGGTCAGCGGCAGCATCCCCTTGCGGCCCCAATCGCCCGAGCGCACCCAGGCATCGCCTGCCACCAGGTTGCGCCGCACTGCCAGCATCAGGAGAATCGCGATATCGGCCACGTCATCGGTCAGCACGTCGGGCGTATTGGTGAAGCGAATGCCGCGTCGGGTCATGGCGTCCACGTCCAGAGTCTCGTAGCCGACCGAGGAGCAGGCCGCGATCTGCAGCTTGGGCAGGCGCGACAGGAAGGCATCGTCGGCGGGAAAATGGCCATTGCTGACCATGCCGACGCAGGATTTCCCGGCCTCGTCGATCAGCGCCTCGCGGGCGTCCTCGTCGGTCAGCTTGTAGAGCGGGAAGACATTGTAGGTTTCTTCAAGGATCGCCAGTTTCTCGGGGCGGATCGGGGTGCAGACAAGCACATCTTGCTTCATGCGGGGACGAGTCCTTCTGACTTGCGGGCTTCGCGGCGGGCGGCCTGGACCTCGGGATCGGGGTCGAGCGAGGCGGCGAGCAGCGACTTGGTATAGGGCATGCGGGGGGCGTCGAAGATCTGGCCGGTCGCGCCCTCCTCGACGATCTCGCCGGATTTCATCACGATGACGCGGTCGGCGAAATCGCGCACCACCGGCAGGTCATGGGCGATGAACAGGTAGCTCAGGCCGAGATCGCGGCGCAGCCCATCGAGCAGCTCGATCACCTGCGCCTGGATCGACACGTCGAGCGCCGAGACCGCCTCATCGCAGATGATGAGCTTGGGCTCGAGGGCCAGCGCGCGGGCGATGGCGATGCGCTGGCGCTGCCCGCCCGAGAATTGGTGCGGGTAGCGCTTGGCCATCTCGGGCTGCAGACCCACCTGGACCAGAAGCTCGGCGACGCGGTCCTTCCAGCGCGCCTTGGGCAGGATCGAGGGATGCACGATCCAGGCTTCCGAGATGATCTGATGGACCGTCATGCGCGGGTTCAGCGATTGCGTCGGGTCCTGGAACACCATCTGGATGTCGCGGCGGATCGCGAACAATTCCTTCGGCGTCATCTGCAGGAGGTCGCGCCCCTTCCAGATCACCTTGCCGCCGCTCGGCTCGTCGAGGCGCAGGATGGCGCGCGCCATGGTCGACTTGCCCGAGCCGGATTCGCCGACGATCGCCACCGTTTCGCCCGGCATGATGGCGAAGCTCGCGCCCTTCAGCGCATGGAAGCCGCCATAATGCTGCTGCAGGCGCTCAACGCGAAGCAGCGGTTCGCCCAAGCGGTCCTCTTCATCGCGGGTTTCGCCCTTGCCGGGGGCGGCGTCGATCAGGCGGCGGGTATAGGGATGCTTGGGGTCGCGATAGATCTCGGCGGCATTGCCGCTTTCCACGATCTCGCCCTTGTTCATCACGACGACGCGGTCGGCGATCTCGGCCACGACACCAAGGTCATGGGTGATGAGCAGAAGCCCCATCCCGGTCTCGCGCTGCAGCTCTTCGAGCAGCGCCAGCACCTGCGCCTGCACCGTCACGTCGAGCGCGGTGGTGGGTTCATCCGCGATCAGGATGTCGGGCTTGAGCGCAAGTGCCATGGCGATCATCAGGCGCTGGCGCTGCCCGCCGGAAAACTCGTGCGGGTATTTGCCCATCGCCGCTTCGGGGTTCGGGATGCCGACCCGGCCCAGCAGCTCCAGCGTGCGCGCTCGCGCCTTTTCGGCGGGCACGTCATGGACGCGCATCATCTCGCAGATCTGCCAGCCGACGGTATAGACCGGGTTCAGGTGGCTCAGCGGGTCCTGGAAGATCATCGCGATGCGCTTGCCATTGAACTGGCGGCGCTGCTCGTCGCTCATCTTCAGAAGGTCGCGGCCCTCGAAGAACACCTCGCCCGAGGTGATCTCGCCCGGCGGCATGTCGATCAGGTTCATGATCGTCGAGGCCGAGACCGACTTGCCCGAACCGGATTCGCCGAGGATGGCAAGAGTCTCGCCGCGGTCGAGATGCCAGCTCACGTTCCGGACGGCGCTGACGGTCCCGGCGGCGGTGTGGAAATCGACCGAGAGGTTCCTGACCTCAAGCAGGTGTTCAGCCATTCTTGCGGCCTCCCATTTCAAGGCGCCAGCGCTGCACCGGATCAAGCGCGATCCGCATCCAGGCCGACAGAAGGTTCAAGGAAAGCGTCGTCAGGATGATCGCGAGGCCCGGCCAGAAGGACAGCCACCAGGCATTGGTAAGGTAGGGCCGGCCCTGGCTGACCATCAGGCCCCAGGTGATCTCGGGCGGCTGGATGCCGATGCCGAGGAACGAGAGCGAGCTTTCCGCCAGCATCACGAAGGCGAAGTCGAGCGTCGCGATGGTGATCAGCGTCGGCATCACCACCGGCAGGATATGGCGGAAGACGATGCGCATATCCGAGGTCCCCATGACGCGGGCGGCCGAGATGAACATGCGCTCGCGCACTTCCAGCACCTCGGCGCGGGTGGTGCGCAGGTAGATCGGGATGCGGGTGATGGCGAGGACCAGCACGATATTGGCGACCGAGGGTTCCAACATGTAAAGCACGATCACCGCGAGCAGGAGCGAGGGGAAGGACATGATGACGTCGCCCAGCCGCATGATCGCGCCGCTCCAGCGCGAGCGCGAATAGCCTGCGACCAGCCCCAGCGCCGAGCCGATGATCATCGAGCAGATCACCGCGCCCGCGGCCACGGCCATGGTGTTCCTTGCCGCTACGATGATGCGCGGCAGAAGCGGCCGGCCCAGCTGGTCCGCGCCGAGGATATACATGAAGCCCCGCGACAGGTCGAAGGGCGGCGCATTGCGACCGCGCAGGTTCTGCCGCGTGGCCTCGTTTTCCAGAAAGATCGGCCCGAAAATCGCGCAGAGCACGACGATCAGCAGGAAAAGCGCGGCGAAGAAGGCGAACTTGTCTGCCCAGAGCAGGCGCAGGAAGGTCCCGACGCGGCCGCGTTCCTTTACCGTGGTGGAGTTGGTTTGGCTCATGGTCATGGACTCAATACCGGATGCGAGGATCAAGCATCGCATAGGCGAGGTCGATCAAGAGATTCATGATGAAGATGGCCACCGCCGACACCATGATCGCGGCCAGGATCACCGCGAAATCGCGTTGCAGGATTGCGTCGATCATCAGCTTGCCGATGCCCGGGAAGCCGAAGATGGTCTCGACCACCACCGCGCCGTTCAGGATGCCCGCCGCCTGGTCGCCGATCACGGTGATGACCGGCAGCATCGCGTTGCGCAGCCCGTGGACAAAGATGATCGGGCGCGGCGGCACACCCTTGGCCTTGGCGGTCTTCACATAGGCCGAAGAAAGCGCCGTGATCATCGAGCCGCGCACCACCTGCAGGATCAGGCCGAAAGGGCGGATGAACAGGACCGAGATCGGCAGCACCCAGTGCCAGACCGTCCCCGTCCCCGAGGTTGGCAGCCAGCGCAGCTGCACCGCAAAGATCACGATGCCGACGATGGCGATCCAGAAATCCGGCGCCGACGCCCCGATCAGCGAAAAGAAGCTGGTGATCCGGTCGAAGATGCCGCCGACCCTGAAGGCGGCCAGCGAGCCGATGACGATGGCCGCGACGGTGACCAGCGTCATGGTCACGACGGCCAGAGTCAGGGTCCAGCGGAAACCCTCCAGCACGACATCCATCGCCGGGCGGGCCTGACGAATGGACTCGCCAAAGTCGAAATGCAGCAGATCCCAGACATAGCGCCCGAATTGAACGATGAGCGGATCGTTCAGCCCGTGCAGTTCGCGGAACCTGTCGCGCATCTCCTGAGTAGCGTCGATGGGCAGGTAGAGATCGGTGGGGTCGCCCGTCAGGCGCGACAGGAAGAAGACAAGGATGACAAGGCCCACGAGCGAGATCGCACTCGCCACGGCCCGCTTGCCAATGAAGCTTTTCATGTTGGGTTCCTCGACCGGGGGCCATGCGGCCAGTCGTAAAGGAAAGGGGACGGTTCGCACCGTCCCCGCAGTCACGTCACTTGAAACCGATCTCGGACAGGCGCAGCTCGCTGTTGGTCGAGATCGTCGGGGTGAAGTCCAGACGCGGGTTCACGCGGCTGAAGCCGACCATGTGGAACATCTCGACATCGCCGATCAGGTTCTCATGAATGTCCTTCATCACGTCCGACCACAGCGCCGCGCGATCATCGCCACTGGCCTCGGTCGCTTTCGAGATCTCGGCGTCAAGCTCGGGATAGACCAGACCCGATTGCAGCCCTTCGCTGCCATATTTGAAATACATCGAGAAGACCGGGTCGCCCTTGGCATTGTCATGCTGGGCGGCGACCAGTTGCGGGCCGCGACCCTCGGCAAAGGGTCGGTTGTAATAGGTGTTGTATTCCGCAACTTCCTTCATCTCGAGCTTGGTGTTCAGGCCCACATCGTTCAGCATCTGCGACATGGCCTCGAGGATCTCGGTGATGTTGGGGAACATGCCCAGACGACCGACAATCAGGATTTCCTGATCGACGGGGATGCCCTCGGCCCTGGCTTCGGCCAGCAATTCCTTGGCGCGCTCCGGGTCGAAGGGATAGGGCGTCAGGTCCTTGTTGTAGCCCAGCGTGGTCGGCGGCACGACCGCGGTAGCCTTTTGCGCATCATTGGCGACCAGGGTGCCAATGAAGGCGTCGCGGTCGATGGCAAGGTTCATCGCTTCGCGCACACGGCGATCGCTTAGCGGCGCGGTCGCGTGGTCCACGCGCAGGTAGGTGGTTTCCGAGTTCGGGTAGGCGAAATCGGTTTCCGGGTTGGTCGCGTCCAGTTCGCTGATCACCGGGGCGATATCGGCTTCGCCCACCTCGACCATGGCGGCGCGCACGGCGCTGTCGTCGCGGAAGACATAGGTGGCCTTGGTCACAACAGGCTGCTCGCCCCAGTAATCGTCGCGACGCGTCAGCACGATATTCTGGCCGATATTGCGCTCGGTCATCTCATAGGGGCCGGTGCCCACCGGTTGCTGGACCATCTCCAGCGGGGTCTCTTCCGGAACGATGGTCAGCGAGGACATCAAGAGCGGCAGGATCGGCTGTGCCGGGTCGGTGGTGATGTCGATGGTATGGTCATCGACCTTGGTGGCCGTAATGCTGAAGCCCCCGAAATATTTGCCACCGATCTCGCAGGTCATCTTGTCGCTGATCGTCCGCTCAAGCGAATGGATCACGTCCTGCGCCGAGAAATCCGTCCCATCCGAGAATTTCACCCCCTGGCGCAGCTTGAAGCGCCAGGTGCCGGGCTGCGTCTCCGCCCAGCTTTCGGCCAGAAGCGGGTTCAGGGTGGCGGTGGCGGGCTCATAGACCGTCAATGTCTCGCTGACATTGCCCAGCAATACCCGGCCGATATTCGATTGTGAGGACATGCAGGGGTCGATCAGCTCCAGCTCTTCGCTAAGGACGATCGTCACATCGGTCTTGTCCTGTGCAGCGGCAGCGCCCGCCGCAATGGTGCTGGCCAGAAGGCCGGCGATCAGGGTCGTTTTCATGGATACTCCTCCCATGGAACTCGTTTTTCGGGGCCGGCGCCCTCCTCGGCGCCTTGGAATCAACCCTCATTAATTGATATATTAGTTCAGCTACAATCTTTGAGAACCCTGTTTCTTGCCTCCTTTCGAGAAAGCGCCAAGCAGCACGGCAAGGACGATGGCGCCCGCGCCGATCCAGGTTGCGGGTCCCGAAACCTCGCCGAAGAAGATGAATGCCATGACCGCGATCACCGGCAGGCGCAGGAAATCCAGCGGTGCAAGGAAAGACGCATCGGCCATCGAAAGCGCGCGCGTCACCAGCGCCTGACTGGCGGCCCCCAGCGCACCCTGAACCGCCATGAGGGCCAGCGCGCGCGGACTGGGTGTCTGCCATACGCTCAACGCGAGGATCAGCGCCAGCGGGACCATCGCGATCAGGTTCCAGGCCACCAGCCGGTCTGGCCGGTCGCGGCCGGACATGCCCTTGAGAATAAGCTGGATGGTCGCGGTCAGCACCGCCCCGACCAGCGCGAAAAGCAGCGCGACATCGTAACCTGCCGCCCCCGGGCGCAGGATGATCAGCATTCCCGCAAATCCGGTCACGACCGAGGCTACGCGCACCACACTCAGCCCCTCGCCCAGGAACAGGCAGGCGCCGAGCATCAGGAAAAGCGGAGCGGTGAAGCTGATTGCGGTGACGTCGGACAAAGGTGCGTTGGCGAAGGCCACGAAAAGCGCCAACAGAGAGGCGAGCTTCAGCGCCGCGCGCAGGATATGCATCCCGCGATAGGGCGAAGCTAGCAGATCACCCCGACGCAAGATCCAGGGCAGCAGAAAACCCAAACCGAAGGCCGCGCGAAAGAAAGCGATGACGAAAGGATGCACCTCTCCTGCCAGCAGGCGGACAATGACCCCGTCACAGGCATTCAGCACGGTTGCCGCAAACATCATCCCCGCGGCGGCCCAAAGCACGCGACGCCCGCCGGGAATGGGCAGGCTGTCGCTGGGTATCATGCTTCGAACCCCGCTAGCTTATATGACATATCCAGACTACCACCCAATGTTGTTACAAATTTGCATGATGGGTTTCGCAAGATCAAACCAAAATCTACCATACTGGTGTGACGACTGACCGAAACGGCCCCAGTTCAACCCGGCTCGGTGATCGCATCCGGCAGCGCGAGGCCCAGCGTTCCGGCCCTTGCCGCAATGCTGGACCATGTGGCTTCGGCAACCGGAACCCCCTCGGCCTGCGCCTGCCGGCGATGACGCGAGGCGGAATCACCCGGAACACGGACCATCCCTCGCGTTGCGGGACCGGGCGGGTTCGAGCGGCAGGCGTCGGCCAGCCAGTCCGATTGTTCGAGAAATGCGTCGATCCCAACGAAAGCTTCGGGGTCGATCACCTGCAGGAAGACGCTTTGTGCCAGCGGGCCGGGTGGCGTATTCGCGCGACCCTTGCCAGACAATCCCTGCCCCAGCAACTCAACCATCAGGCCAAGCCCGTAACCCTTGTGCCCTTTCAGCGCCCCGCCCAGAGGCAGCAGCGAGCCGCCGCGCTCGGTCACCTCGCGCGGATCGTCGGTCGGCTCGCCAGTGGCGGTCAGCGCCCATGCCTCGGGGAAGCGCTCGCCGCGCCTGGCCAGCGTCTGGGTCATCGTGGTGGTGGTGATCGAGGACGAGACATCGACCAGCACCGGATCGCCCGAGGTCGGAAAGCCCGCCCCGATCGGGTTCGGCGTCAGAAGCGGCTTGGTGCCGCCGAAGGGCGCGACCCGCGAGGCCGCCGGGTTCGAGCAGGAAATCTGCACGATCAGCCCGCGATCCGTCAGCGCGCGCATATAGGCCGAAAGCGCGCAGGTGTGATGGGCGTTGCGGATCGCGGCGGTGATGGTTCCGTGATCGGCGACGCGCGCGGCCGCCTGCTCGAGCGCGCGGGTCAGCAGCCAGGCACCCGGCAGCAGACGACCATCCCAGACAAAGCTTGCGCCTTTGTCGCGGATGACCTCATAGCTGCCCGCGCCGTTGAGCGAACCATCGGCCAGCGCATCCAGATACCAGGGCAGCAGGCCGACGCCATGGGTCTCGTGGCCGATCATGTCGCCCTCGACCAGCACGCGGGCGGTGACCTCGGCTTTGTCGGCCTCCATTCCGGCGGCGGAAAGCAGGGCTTGCGCGAAGTCACTCAGCGCCTGTTGTGGGATCCGGGGCATGCGTCCTCCTTGGTGCGTCTGGGGCGGAGTCCCGCCCCCGTTTTTGTCAGCGACCGTTTGCCTTGCGCCATTCGGCGAAAAGCTCGAGGTTTTTTTCGTCCGTCGCCGGGTAAAGCCCGATGATCGTGGCTCCGCCCTTGACGCGCTCAGTCACGAAATCCTCGTAAGCCGTCATCTCGACTGCCTCGTCTGCGATCTCGTCTGCGATCTCGGCGGGGATGATGATGACGCTGTCATCGTCGCCGACCACGATATCGCCGGGGAAAACCGCGACATCGCCGCAGCCGATCGGCACGTTGATGTCGATGGCCTCATGCAGGGTCAGGTTGGTCGGGGACGAGGCCCGGTGATGATAGGCCGGGATGTCCAGCGCGCCGATCGATATCGAGTCGCGGAAACCTCCATCGGTCACCACGCCAGCGCCGCCGCGCACCATGAGCCGCGTGATCAGGATATCGCCCGCCGAGGCCGCGCGGGCATCCTTGCGGCTGTCCATGACCATGACATGGCCCTCGGGGCATTGCTCAATGGCCGCGCGCTGCGGGTGGGCGGGGTTGCGAAAGACCGTCATGGGGTTGCGATCTTCGCGCGCGGGCATGTAGCGCAGGGTGAAGGCCGGGCCGACCATGTTGCGGCCCTTGCGCTCAACCGGGCGCACGTCCTGAATGGTCTGGTTGCGCAACCCGCGCTTGTAAAGCGCCGAGCAGAGCGTCGCGACCGAGACGCCCATCAGTTTTTCACGGGTCGAGGGGTTCAAGTTCAGCCTCCGAAAGTGGTCGTTTCAACAGTCCAGTCGCGGGCCTTGCCGGTCAGCGAGCAGCCAAGACCCGGGCGCGCAGGCACGATCATGCGGCCGTCGCGGATTTCGAGTTCCTCGTTGAAGAGCGGCGCGAGCCAGTCGAAATGCTCGACCCAGGGCTCATGCGGATAGGCAGCGGCCAGGTGCAGGTGGATCTCCATCGCGAAATGAGGCGCGAGGCGCATCCGCTTGACCTCGGCCTGTGCGCAGATCTTCAGGAATTGCGTGATGCCGCCGACGCGCGGCGCGTCGGGCTGGATGAAATCGACCGCATCGGCGCGGATTAGGGCCATATGCTCATCGGCGGATGCCAGCATCTCGCCGGTGGCAATCGGAGTCGCGAGTTCACGGGCCAGAAGCGCATGGCCCTCGGCATCATAGGCATCCAGCGGTTCCTCGATCCATTCGAGGTTCAGGGGTTCCACCAGACGCCCGAACCGCAGCGCGGTCACGCGGTCCCATTGCTGGTTGGCATCGACCATCAGCGGCACGCGGCCATTCAGATGCGCGGTCACGGCGTCCAGACGGCGCAGATCCTCCATCGGGTCGGGCTGGCCGACCTTGATCTTGATCCCGCCTATGCCCGATTCCAGCGACTTGTCGATTGCGGCTTTCACCTCATCGATGGAGGAAGACAGGAAGCCGCCCGAGGTATTATAGCAGGCGACACTATCGCGATGCGCGCCCAGCAGTTTTGCCAGCGGCAGGCCCGCGCGCTTGGCTTTCAGATCCCAGAGGCAGATATCCATCGCGGCAATCGCCTGCGTCGCGACGCCCGACCGCCCGACCGAGGCCCCGGCCCAGCACAGCTTGTCCCAAAGCCGCGCGATATCGTTCGGGTCTTCACCCAGCAAATTGTCCGCGATCTCGCAGGCATGGGCGTAAAGTGCCGGTCCGCCCGCGCGTTTCGAATAGCTGAAGCCAAGGCCGGACTGGCCGGATTCGGTCTCGATCTCGCAGAAGAGGAAGGCGACCTGCGTCAGCGGCTTCTGCCGCCCGGTCAGCACCTTGGCGTCGCTGATCGGGCGGGCCAGCGGCAGGTAGGCCAGCGAGAGCTTGACCGTCTTGATCGCGTCCTGCGTCGCGGGACCGGCGGCGAAGCCCGCCTTGGGCGGCTGCGCCGGGATCAGGCGTTGAGAGATATCCAGCATGACATGCACCTCAGTTGATGGCGGGTTCGGGCGTCTTGCCGCCATATTCGGTTTTCAGGAAATCGAAGTCGCAGCCCTTGTCGGCCTGCTCGATATGCTTGCTGAACATCAGCCCGTAGCCGCGCTGGTAGCGGGGCTCGGGGGCCTGCCACGCGGCGCGGCGCGCCTCCAGCTCGGCCTCATCCACCAGCATATTCAGGGACCGCGCGGGAATATCCAACTCGACCATGTCGCCGGTTTTCAAGAGCGCCAGCGGCCCGCCCACGAAGGCTTCGGGCGAGACATGCAGCACGCAAGCGCCAAAGCTGGTTCCCGACATTCGCGCATCCGAGATCCGCACCATGTCACGCAGGCCCAGCTTCAAGAGCGCCTTGGGCATCGGGATCATGCCCCATTCCGGCATCCCCGGCCCGCCTTGCGGCCCCGCATTGCGCAGGACCAGTACGGTTTCAGGTGTCAGCGGGTAATCGGGATCGTCGATGATCGCCTTCATCTCGGCATAGCTGTCGGCGACCAGCGCCGGGCCGGTATGGCGATGGAATTTCGGATCACAAGCGGCGGGCTTGATCACCGCGCCATCGGGGCAAAGGTTCCCCTTCAGCACTGCCAGTGATCCTTCATGATAGACGGGATTGGACAGCGGACGGATGACGTCATCGTTCCAGATCTTCACGTCCTCCAGCCCGTCAGTCAGCGGTCTTCCGGTGACGGTGATGGCCGAACTGTCGAGCTTATCACCGAGCTGCTTCATCAGCGCGCGCAGGCCCCCGGCATAGTAGAAATCCTCCATCAGATAGGTCGTGCCCGAGGGGCGGATATTGGCGATGACAGGCGTGGTGCGGCCGATCCGGTCCAGATCGTCCAGCTCCAGCGGCACACCGGCGCGGCGCGCCATGGCGATCAGGTGGATGATCGCATTGGTCGAACAGCCCGTGGCCATGGCGACTGTCACGGCATTGTTGACCGCCGCCGGGGTCACGATCTGATCGGGGGTCAGGTCCTCCCAGATCATCTCGACGATGCGCCGCCCACACGAGGCCGACATGCGCTGGTGGTTCGCGTCCGCCGCCGGGATCGAAGACGCCCCCGGCAGGGTCAGCCCCATTGCATCGGCGATCGCGGTCATGGTCGAGGCCGTGCCCATGGTCATGCAATGGCCGTAGGAACGGGCGATGCCGCCCTCGATGCCCTGCCATTCTTCCTTGGAAATCGTGCCCGCGCGGCGCTCATCCCAATATTTGAACCCGTCCGTGCCGGAACCCAGGTACTTGCCCGCGTAATTGCCGCGCAGCATCGGACCCGCGGGCAAATAGATGAACGGAACGCCCATGCTGAGCGCGCCCATGACCAGGCCCGGCGTGGTCTTGTCGCAGCCGCCCATCAGCACCGCGCCGTCGACCGGGTGGGAACGCAGCAACTCCTCGACCTCCATCGCCAGCATGTTGCGGTAGAGCATGGTGGTCGGCTTGACGAAATTCTCGGACAGCGACAGCGCCGGAAGCTCCATCGGGAAGCCGCCCGCCTGCAGGATGCCGCGCTTGACCCAGTCGACGCGGTCCTTGAAATGCATGTGGCAGGGCTGGGCGTCGGACCAGGTATTGATGATCGCGACGATGGGCTTTCCCTCCCAGTCCTCGGCGGCATAGCCCATCTGCATGGTCCGCGAGCGATGCCCGAAGGACCGCTGGTCGTCCGGCACCATCCAGCGCGCCGAGCGCAGATCCATGTATTCTTTCTTCTTCTGCATCCTTATCCTCCCTCGTCCGCTCGGATGCATGGGCGTTCGGGTCATGCTGCCACGTAACGCTTGAGCGGAATGTTGATGTGATATATTAGTTGGATAAGAATATCAATTACGAATCTCGCAGTTGCTTGATCCGTGAAACCATGCAGGAAACAGGACATGACGAAGACGCTTCTCTCGGCATTCAGCGCGGCGGAAACCGGGACAGCGGCAGGCGGCACGGTGCAGCGGGTCTATGGTGACCTGCGGCAGCGAATCATCGCCTTCGAGCTGCCCCCTGACATGACGCTGGACCGCCACGAGCTGACCGAACATTACGGCGTCAGCCTGACCCCCCTGCGCGAGGCGCTGCAAAAGCTGCATCTCGAAGGGTTGGTCCGGGTCTATCCACAATCAAGGACTGTCGTGACGCGGATCGACATTCCCCAGATCTACGAGGCGCATTTCCTGCGCACGGCGCTGGAATGCGAAGTCGCGCGCAATCTGGCGCTGAAACCTGATCCCGATCTCATCACCCGCGCGCGCTCGATCATCCGCATGCAGGAGGTCGTGGCGCAGGATCCGGGCCAGGTCACGATGTTTCAGGAACTGGACGAGGTGTTTCACAACACGATGTTCGCGGCGCTTGGTCGCGGGGCGCTGCATCAGTTGATCCGCGAACGTTCCGGGCATCTTGAGCGAGCGCGGCGCTTGCACAATGCGCAAGGGCGCGTCGCCTCGATCATATCGGGGCATCTTGCCGTGGTCGATGAGATCGAAAAGGGCGACCCCGATGCGGCCGTCAGCGCCATGCGCCGGCATCTGGGCGGCACGATCTCGCAGGTCGAGAAGTTGCGCAGCCGGCATCCGGACTATTTTTCATAGGAAGATTGCCCGCCTCAGGCCGTCGTCCTGACCATGCCCGGCAGCAATCCATAGGCCGAAAGGATCGCGGCGATCTGTCGATCCTGTTCCCGATCCGGCAACAGCGCCGGCTGACGGCTGGCCCCGACAGAGGCATCCATGAGAAACAGCGCCCGCTTGACCAGCGCGGGCGCATAGCCCAGCCCGTAAAGCTCCTTGCGGAAATTGCCGAAGATCTGTTGCTGCCGCGCCGCCTCGGCCTCGTCCCCGGCGTTATGGGCACGGAACAACGCGGCCAGAACCTCGGGCATGACATTGCCAAGCCCCGATATGCAACCCGCCGCGCCATTCATCAACGCCCAATGGACAAGGTGATCCGGCCCGGAATAGACGGCGAAATCCGCGGCCTCGCGGCTGACGGCCAGATATTCCTCGAGCGTGTCCTGGCCACCGCCCGAATCCTTGATCCCGGCGATATTGCCATGCGCGGCCAGCGCGCGCGCCGTCTCGGGGGCGATATGGTTCTGGGTCCGCGCGGGGATGTCGTAAAGATAGACCGGGGTCCCGACGGCATCCGCGACGGCGGTGAAATGCCGGATCAGACCGTCCTGCGTGCAGGCGATGAAGAAGGGCGTGATGACCGCGATGCCATCGACGCCGATGCGGTCGAATTCGCGGGCAAGCATCACGGTCTCGAAGGTCGCGGGCATGCCGGCATTGACGATGACCTTCGCCTGCCCTGCGACCTCGTCGACCACGGCTTCGGTCAGGGCGACCTTTTCCTCGAAGGTCAGGGCGGTGAAATCGCCATTGGTCCCGGCGCACATGATATTGTTGCCGGCCCGGATCTGGCGGCGCACTTGCGCGCGGGTGGCGTCGAAATTGATCGTCTCGTCATCGTTGAAACAGGTGACGAGGGCGACGAAGGCTTCCTTGGTCATGCGGGCTCCGGCGGCGGGAAAATCCGGCCCCCGACAAGCGGGGACCGGCAGGGAGGGATCACTTGAAGCCGATATCGGAAAGCTGCAGCTGCCCGTTGGTGGCAATGGTCGGCTTGAAGTCCAGACGCTTGCCGACGCGGCTGTAGCTGACCATGTGGAAAAGCGGGATATCGGCCACGATATCGTCATGCACATAGGCGACGAGTCCCGACCAGAGCTTGGCGCGTTCCTCGCCGGTCGCGGCCGAGGCGCGCTTGATCAGGTCATCGACCTTGGGATCGGCAATGCCCGACTGGCGGCCGTCGCTGGCATATTTGAAATACATCGTGAAGATCGGGTCGCCCTTGTTGTTGTCATGCATGGCGGCCAGCATGTAGGCGCCCTGATCGGTCGGATAGGGCTTCGAATAGAATTTCTCGTGCTCGGCCACCTCGACGAATTCCAGCTTCACGTTGAAGCCGACATCGGTCAGCATCTGCTGCACCGCCTCCATCACCTCGGTGACCTTGGGGAAGTTCGCGGTGCGGGCGATCAGGCGGATCTCGGTATCGACCGGGACGCCATCGGCCTTGGCTTCGGCGAGCAGCTTCTTTGCCCCTTCGAGATCAAAGGCTGGCAGCTTCACGTCCGGGTTCCAACCGGCGGTGGTCGGCGGGAACAAAGCCACGGCGAGTTCCGTGCCTTCGGGCAGCAACGTGCCGATGAAGGCCTGACGGTCGATCGCCATGTTCAGCGCCTTGCGCACGCGGATGTCGCTGACCGGGGCCACCGCATTGTCGAGGCGGATATAGACGGTTTCCGAATCCAGATAGGTGAAGTCGGTCTCGGGATTGGTGGCATCCTCGCGGGCGATCGAAGGCGCAAGATCGGCCTCGCCGGTCTCGACCATGGCGGCGCGGACGGCGGGATCGGTCCGGAAGAGATAGGTCGCCGAGGTCACCATGGGCGTCTCGCCCCAGTAATCGTCGCGCCGCGTCAGCACGATCTGCTGGCCGGGCTTCCATTCCGTCACCTTGTAGGGGCCGGTGCCGACCGGGTCGCGCACGAATTCCATCGGCGTCTCCTCGGGCACGATGGTGATGAGCGACAGCAGCAGCGGCAGGATCGGCTGGACCGGATCGGCGGCAAAATCGACCGTCTGGTCGTCCACCACCTCGGCCGTGACGGTCATGCCGCCGAAATAGCGCTGCGACTCGCAGGTCAGCTTGTCGCTCATGGCGCGGTCGAAGGAATGTTTCACATCCTTGGCGTCAAAGCCCGACCCGTCCGAGAACTTGACCCCGCCCCGCAGCTTGAAGCGCCATGACCCGTCCGGCTTCTGTTCCCAGCTTTCGGCAAGGCGCGGCATCAGCCCCTTGCCATTGCGGGTGTCATATTCGGTCAGCGTCTCGTTGACATTCTCGAGGATCACCCGCCCGATATTCGAGCGCGTCGCCATGCAGGGCTCAAGCAGGTCCAGCTCTTCGCTCAGCACGATCTTGATATCGGAATCCGCCGCCAGCGCGGATGTCGCGCCAAATGCCATGCCCGCCGCAAGCACAACCGCGCCCAGGCGCAAAACCTTCGTCATCATCCAGCCCTCCCCGCAAGTGACGAAACCATCGCGCCCCTCCCGGCCGCGAGAATTGCCGGCCGGGCACCCGATCGCGTGCTGAAAGCGCGCGGCCCTTGCCCTTCCGGCAGAAAACAGGATGGGAGCAGGACATTTAGTTGTCAATATAATCTTGGTTCCAGTTCCGATCTGGCGAAGTATCTGCTTATTTATCAGTTATTATTCCAATACTTATTGCATTTTTTTCACTTCAGTCCCCGCTCAAACGTCTTCCAACCAACTTGACAACTGTGAACGGAAATGCTGTCACTTCTTCAGGAATGTCGACAGGTAGCAAGAAGGAAAGCCCATGTCACCCGACGAGATCGCCGCCAGCATGACGGGCCAGATCAGACAGGTTTCCACAACCCGCGCCGAAGCCTTCCTGCCCTCGCCCGTGGTCCAGAACCACGCGGCCTTCCTGCACCTGTTCAAAGACGGAACCCTGCTTTGCGCATGGTTTGCCGGCTCGCTGGAGGGCAAATCGGATATTTCCATCCATGCCTCGATCCTCGCGCCCGGCGCGCAGGTCTGGGGCGCGCCGCAAAAGCTCAGCCACGATCCCGACCATTCCGAGCAGAACCCGGTGATCTTTGCCGCTCCCGGTGGCGGGCTTTTCCTGTTCCACACCTCGCAGCCCGCCGGAAATCAGGATCAATGCCGCATCCGCATGGCAGCCCTGTCGCGCAACCTCGCGGACAACCGCCTGACCTTGGGCGAGGCGCGCTATCTCGATGAATTGCCGCGCGGCTGTTTCGTGCGCGGCCCGGTGATTTTGCGCGACGACGGGGCGTGGCTTCTGCCGCTGTTTCTCTGCGTGCCGCAGCCGGGCATGCGCTGGATCGGCAGCCATGACCTTGCCGCCGTCGCTGTCTCGACCAATCAAGGCGCAAGCTGGCAGATCGAATCCGTGCCGGACTCGCTCGGTTCAGTGCATATGAGCCCGGTGGCCCTGCCGGACGGGACCCGCGCCGCATTCTATCGCCGCAGGCAGGCCGATGCGGTCCATCGCAGCGTCTCGACTGATGGCGGCTATCACTGGTCCGCGCCGGAGCCGACCGATTTGCCAAACAACAACTCCTCGATTGCCGCCACCCGGATTGCGGATGGCCGTGTCGCGGTGATCTGCAATCTCGCTTCGGCGGCGGATTCCGCTGCGCGCCGCCAGTCGCTTTACGATGAGCTGGACGCGCCGGATGACCGCCCCGATGCGCAAGGCGGCTGTCAGCCGGTCTGGGGCGTGCCGCGCGCGCCTTTGGCGGTGTGCCTTTCGGCGGATGGCGGGCAGACCTTCCCGCAGCGCATCATTATCGAGGACGGTCCCGGCACCTGTCTTTCGAACAACTCGACCGATGGGCATAATCGGGAACTGTCCTATCCGTGGATTTTGGAAGGCCCGGATGGCAGCCTGCATATCGCCTATACCTATCACCGCCGCGCCATCAAATATGTCCGGCTCGCGCCGGGCTGGGCGAGCCAACCGAATGACGAGAATGACATGAGCGAAATCATCGGCATCACCATGGGCGACCCCGCCGGGGTCGGACCCGAGATCAGCGTCAAGGCCCTCGCGGAAATGTCGCCTGAGGACCGCGCCCGCACCCGCATCTATGGCAACCGCGCGACGCTCGAGGCAGCGAAAGCCGCGATCGGCGCGCTGGTGGACCTTGAGGGCGCGGTGGTCGACCTGCCCGTCGAGGGCGCGCCTTTGCCGTGGGGCAAGCTGTCCCCGGTCGCGGGCGATGCGGCCTTCCGCTTCATCGAGGCCGCGGTGCGCGACGCCGAAGGGGGCCGTATCGGCTGCATCGTCACCGCACCGATCAACAAGGAGGCGCTGAACCTTGCCGGGCATCACTATGACGGCCATACCGGGATGCTGCGCGCGCTGACCAGTTCCAAGGCGGCCTACATGCTGCTCGCCTCCGAACGGCTGAAGGTCATCCATGTCTCGACCCATGTGTCCCTTCAAGACGCAATCCGCCGCGCGACGACCGAGCGTGTTCTGGCCACGATCCGCGCGGGCCATGCCCATCTGCGGCGCATCGGCTATGACGCGCCGCGCATCGCCGTGGCCGGGATCAACCCGCATTGCGGCGAGAACGGGCTGTTCGGTTCGGAAGATGACGCCCAGCTCGCCCCCGCCGTCGCGCAGGCCCGCGCCGAGGGGATCGACGTTCAGGGCCCAATCTCGGCCGATACGGTGTTCCACCGCGCCTATTCCGGGGCTTTCGACCTGGTCGTCGCGCAATATCACGACCAGGGGCACATCCCGATCAAGCTGGTGGCCTTCGACACGGCGGTGAATGTCTCGGTCGAACTGCCGATCGACCGCACCTCGGTCGATCACGGCACCGCCTTCGACATCGCGGGCAAGGGGATCGCCGATCACAGCAACATGAATTCTGCCATTGCCTATGCCCGCAAGCTGGTCGCCGGAAAAAGGACCATGTCATGACGCTTTCGCGCAATATCACCCTGCATCTGCCCAAGCGTCTGGAAATCGGCGCGGGCGCGATTTCGCGGGTGCAGGCATGGGCCGGCGATGCGGCCCATATTCTGGTCATCGCCTCGCCCCATACCTCGGGCTTCGTGGAACGGCTGGCCCTTTCGGGCAAGGTCAGCATTTTCAACGCCGTGCCGGGCGAGCCGGATATCGCCTGCCTTGACGCGGCCCTTGCCGCCGCGCGTGCGGCCCGGCCCGATCTGGTCGTGGGTTTGGGCGGCGGGTCGGTCATGGATCTGGCGAAGCTCGTCGCGGCGATCTGCGACAGCGGCGAGACGCTGGACGAGATCGCCGGCCCGAACCGCGTCGCAGACCGCCGCACCCGTCTCGCGCAGGTCGCGACCACGGCGGGCACGGGCTCGGAGGCCGGTATCCGCGCGCTCATCACCGATCCCGGCAAGGGCGCCAAGATCGCCGTTGAAAGCCCGCATCTGCTGGCCGACCTGGCCGTGCTGGACCCCGAGCTGACCTTTACCGTCCCCCCCGCCATCACCGCCGCGACCGGGATCGATGCCATGGCGCATTGCGTCGAGGCCTTCACCAACCGAAACGCCCATCCGGTGATCGACGGCTATGCCCGGATGGGGATAGACCTCGTCGGGCGCTACCTCGCCCGCGCCGTCGCCGATGGCAGCGACACCGAGGCGCGGGAAGGGATGATGCTGGCTTCATTCTATGGCGGGATCTGCCTCGGCCCGGTCAATACCGCCGCCGGTCACGCGCTGGCCTATCCCCTGGGAACGCTCCTGCACCTGCCGCATGGGCTGGCCAATGCGATCATCTTCCCGCATGTGCTGGCCTTCAACGAAAGCGTCGCCCCCGCGAAGACGGCCGAGATCGCCGCGGCGCTTGGCCTGTCGGGCGACCTCTTGCCCGCCGCGCATCGCTTCTGCGCCGATCTCGGCGTCGAGATGCGGCTGTCGGCCCATGGCGCGCGCGAGGATCAACTGGACCGTTTTGCCAACGACGCCCATGCGATCCGCCGCCTGATGGACAACAACCCCCGCGACATGAGCGTGGATCAGGTCCGCGAGATCTATCGCGCCGCCTTCTGAGCGGCGCGGTCAGACCGGTTTCTTGCGTTCGAAGAGGCGCTCGCGCGACCCGATCAGGTGCTCTCGCATCAATTGCTGCGCCAGCGCCGCCTCGCCGCCACGGATCGCGCGGAAGATGCGGTCATGCTCATCGAAAACCCGCGCCAGCCCAGTGGCCTCGCGCTTGACCGAGGCGCCGTGAAAGCGCATGCCCACCGCGATATGGTCCTTGAGCGCCTCCATCGCGGTCGAGAAATAGCTGTTTTCGCTGGCCTGCGCGATGGCGAGGTGGAACTGGAAATCGGCATCCTCGCGATGCGATTGCCGGTTGGTCGCATCCCGCATCAGCTCCAGCGCGGCACCGATCCGGTCCAGCGATTGGGGCTCATGGCGCTCGGCGGCGCAGGCTGCCGCGACCGGCTCCATCGTGATGCGGAACTCGTAGCAGTTCAGCAGGTCGGCGACGTTTTCGAGCTGACCGAAACCCAGGGGTTGCTTGAGGCCGGTCGAGCGCACGAAACTGCCCGCGCCCCTCCGCGAGTAAATCAGCCCCTGCTCGCGCAGCCGTTGCAGCGCCTCGCGGATGATCGGACGCGAGACCTCGAACTCGGCCGCCAGATCGTGTTCAGTCGGCAGGCGCTCGTCCGGGGCGAAGGCCCCGGATTTGATCGAACGCAGGATCCGCTCGAAAACCAGATCGGCAAGGCTCTTGCGGGAGGTCTGCCGCGCGCCGGTCATGCTCGGGCAGTCCCGACCATCGCGGCGATGCGGGTCAGACAGTCAGGCTCTCCGAAGCCACCGGATTTTGTGATCACGGTCGATCCCTCCCATTCGGCGACCACGAGGCCCGGCAGGCATTCGCCACGCACCCTCAGGACATCCGCCCCGGCCGCGCGCAGACAGACGGCAGCCGTGGCGCCCCCGCTCAGCAGCACGGTCCCGAAACCCGGCCGCAGCAGGGGCACGACGGCGCGCGCCAAGGCCGCGGAAACCTCCTCTGCGTTCCGCGGTTCCGATCCGGGCACTGCCTGAAGCAGCAAGCGTGGAACATCGGGAAGCGTGGCCCGGAAGATGCCGTTCGGCGCAACGACTCGGGTCGTTCCCGGCATGTCGCGCAGCAGGTCGGCCTGGGACAGCGTGATCGGATCGCGGGAGCCAAGCACGAAAAGCGCCTGCGGTCCCGGCAGGCATCTGATCCTGCGCGGGGCGCAGGCCACCATGCGCTCCGCCAGCGCATCGGCCAACCCGCGCGCCCCGATGAGCAGGGCATCCCCTGCGGCATCCAGCGCCGCGTGCATCTCGGCTACGGTCGTGACATCCGGGACGGCAACCGGCGCCGCGCGGATGCCCAGACGTTCACGAACCGGGATCGGCGCGTCGATGCCGAAGCCCGTGACCGCCCCCGCCTGCACGATCCGCCCGAATTCAGGTATCGCCGGGGCAGCGAGGGCGCAGCCGAACTCAAACGCGGAAAGCTCGGCCTCGATATTGCCCTTGAGGCGGGAATCGACCTTTTTCAGGATGCGAACCGCTGGCAGTGCCCCGATGACCCGACGCACCGCGTCATGGGCGGCTTGCGGCGAAATCTCGCGGCTTTCCGTCGTCACCGCGATGACATCTGGGTCGCCGGACAGCGCGGTTGAGACATGCTGAGGGCCAAGCGCGACTGCGACGGCCAACCCTCGGGAAGCAAAGGGGGCTGAGGCGTCCAGCGCCCCGGTCAGGTCATCGCCGATGATGGCAAGCGAAAGCGGCATGTGCAGATGTTGTAAACTTATCCCAGCTGACAGGATAGGGTCTTGGCGGCCCAGCCGCAACAATGTCGCGTGGCATTTCGCGCAATCTCCCCAGCGACGCGACCGGGCTGCAGCCGGCAAGGTGGAGCCGTCGCCAGCCCGACCCTGTTTGATCCCAGGGCTTTCTGATTGCGGTGTGCTGGCTGGCTAGGCGTGAGGTATCGCGCCAGCCTCTCGTCAGCCCCAGTTGCCCCTTCGGATCGGGCCGGATCATGCGATCATGCCGACGACCTGCGGCTTCGTCTGGGGGCCTGGCCCGGCATTGGCCTATGCCCCCGCGATTGCCCTGCTGTCGGGTGGCCTCGCGTGGCGCGGCCGGTTCATTCCGGCGATGGTCCTGCTGATCGCGGCAGGTGTTTTGAAGGTCGGCATTGCGCGTCTTGCCTGGCCCTTCGTCCTGTTTGCCGTGGCGTCCCTGGGCTGGGCGGCCGCCGCGCGATCGTCCCCATGATCCGCTACACGCATGAAGGGCTGACCTCCACGCCAGACGAGCTGATCGAGGCTGGCCACCGCCTGCCGAGCGACCAGATGCGCCATCATGCGCGAGGTTCGCGCACCATATGCCACACCCACGATCCTTCTCGGTCTCAACCAGACAATCCTCTATGCGTTTTCGATGCTGGTGATCGTCGCGCTGATCGGAACAACCGATCTGCGTCAAAGGATCTATCTCGCCTTGGGTCAGGGCGATGTCGGGCTTGGCGTCGCGGCGGACGCGGCCATGGCCATTCTGGCACTCGTGGCCGACCGATCCTTTTGGGGAAACTCGATCAGTCGAAGCCTATTGCGCCAAAGCGCAGCAAGGCTGCTTTCCTCGGCAGTTTCAATCCTGAAGACTTGCATGACAGGCCGGGACCGACCAGACTATCTCGGACCGATCCTTTCCTCCGACAGTCCATATCGGTCACACTGCCCGACCCCTCCCGCATGCTGCTCACGCTTGAGCCCTCGCAGGCCAAACCGATCAGAAACGAGTAGAGACCCATGGCACAGTTTGATTTCCTGTCGATCATCGCGTTCACCAGAAGTGGCAACAGCCTCAATTTCGGGGACGGCACAACATATGACGTCGAAGGCACACTGGATGACGGCGATTCCGCCGATAACAGTTTCCAGGATGGAGAGATCGTCGGCACCGTCGACGGAAATGCCGTCCGCTTCATCGGCACCTATACTTATAACGGCCACGTCTATCCGGTCGTCACCATAGACGGAAATCCCGACAGCGGTTATCTTGTCAGCCCCTATATCTCGGCAACCTCGCTCAGCGATCTTCCAAACGAAGTCAGCACGAACGATGTCGAATTCAACGCGGCATCGGCGGGTGATTTCGTCACCTGCTTCGCGGCGGGAACGCTTGTCAGAACACCGGTTGGCGAAACCGCCGTCGAAGCCCTTCGGATCGGTGATCTCATCATGACGGATGACGGGCGAAGCATCCCGGTCAGGTGGATCGGGCGGCAGACGGTGGACAAGCGCTTCACCCCAACCGAACGTTTCGTTCCGGTTCGGGTGCGGGCCGGTGCCCTGGGTGGGGGCATTCCGCATAGCGACCTTGTCCTGACCGCCGATCACGCGCTCATCCTCGACGGTATTGCCATCAATGCCAGTGCTCTGGTGAACGGTCGCACCATTGCCTACGAGCCGTCTTGCAACTTGCCCGACCGCATCACCTATTATCATGTCGAGACGGAAGGACATGAGATCATCGTGGCAAACGGCGTCGCAGCCGAGACCTATGTGGATTACATCACGCGCCGGGTCTTCGACAATTATGCCGAGTTCGCAACCCTCTACGGCGAGGATCGGACCATCGCGGAAATGAGCCTTCCGCGCGTGTCCTCGGCACGTCTCCTGCCACCGCCGATCCGCGCCCGGCTCGCGGCGATCTGCACGTCGGGGCATCGGCGCAGCGCGTAGATTTCGCGTTCGGGCAGAGCTTCAAAGGGGCGCATGGAGGAGGCGTTCTTCCATCTCTCCTTGCCGCCGCGAGTGGTGGAGATTATCGCAGATCGCGGGCGCGGTGCCCCATAGGAAACGTCATGGATCTCTCTGTCTCACCGATCATGCCGGGTGTCACCGCCAAAGGCATTGGCCATGCGGGGCTGCGATGGTTCGACCTGACGGACACGGCAAACGGCGTGATCCGGCGGGTATTTCTGTGGTTGCCGCCCGGTGAGATGCCACGGGCAGGCTGGCCCGCGCTCTTCATGACCGATGGCAACGCAGTCATTGCCACGGCGATTGACGCAATGCGGGCGCAGGCCCCCTATCCCACGGGCACAAACTTGGGACAAGGCGCGCTTATCGCCATCGGCTACCCGACTGACGACGCCTATGATCCCTTCCGACGCAGCTGGGATCTCGGCCCGCCTCCCGGCGCAACCTATCCGCCCTTCTGGCCCGGCACGCCCGAAGTCAGGACCGGTGGCGGGGCGGAGCTCGCGCGTTTCATCCTTGAGGATGTATGTGCATTTCTGGCCACGCTCACACGCCTTGATCCGGCGCAACAGGGACTCTTCGGGCATTCCTTCGGCGGGCTCTTCGCGCTGTGGCTGATGTTCAACCGCCCCGATGCGTTTACCCATTGGATCGCGGCCAGTCCCTCGATCACATGGGAGGATAGTTTCCTTCTCGCGCATCGCGACGCCTTCGATCCCGGAGGGCGCGAAATTCGCGTGCATCTTTCCGCCGGGGAATGGGAAGGTGATCTGCTCGCCCCCTTTCAGCGCGAGGCCGAGGATGCCGGGAAACGGCTTGCGGCCAAAGCCAAGGAACGCACCTCGGACGCCGCGCGCGAGATGGCCGAGGATCTGAACCGCCTGCCCGGCGTCACAGCGGTCTATGAGACATATGCCGGAGAGACCCATATGTCTGTCCTGCCCGTCGCGGTGAACCGGGCGCTGCATTGGGTCTTCGGCCTGCGCTCATAGGCCTGCCGGCAGAACCACCGGTTTGCCATCCGGAAGCGCGCTGCATTCGAAGCCGATGCCGAAAGTTTCGCGCAATGGCACCGGCGACAACACGGTCTCGGGCGGGCCGATGGCCACCAACCGGCCCTCGCGCAGGGCAAGGACCTGATCGCAGGTGCGGGCGGCGATGGTCAGGTCATGCAGGATCATCACGACGCTGCGCGTTCTGCCCAAGTCCCGCAGCAACCCGACCAGCTCGGCCTGATGCGGCAGGTCAAGGAAGTTCAGCGGCTCATCCAGCAGGATCGTGTCGCATTCCTGCGCAAGGACCAGCGCGATCCAGGCCCTTTGCCGCTGCCCGCCCGACAGGCTGTCCACGGGCCGCGCGGCAAGATCGACCAGACCCACCGCGTGAATTGCGCGATCGACCGCAGCACGATCCGCGGGCCCCATCGGCAGAAACGGCCGCATCCATGGCGTACGTCCCCGCGCGACCAGTTGACGAACGGTCAGGCCGGGCGGGGCCGAGGCGGATTGCGGCAGCATGGCGATGCGGCGGGCGCGGGCGCGTGGCGGCAACCCCGCAATGTCTCGACCCTGATGCAAGACCGTCCCGCTTTCGGGGGGCAAAAGCCCCGCCATGGCGCGCAGCATCGTCGTCTTGCCCGAGCCATTCGCGCCGATGATCCCGGTGATCCCGCCCGAGGGCAGCGCGAAATCCAGCCCATGCAGCACGGGCATCCCGCTGAGATGGATCGAAAGGTCGCGGATCTCGAAGGGCATTGTCGTCCTTTCGCCTCTAGCTTCGCGGCGCGTGCATTTAGTTTCGCGCCATCCGGCGCACGGTCAGGATCAGGACCGGCGCACCGATCAGGGCCGTATAAAGCCCGGTCGGCAGCAGGGCCGTCGGGGCCATGGCGCGGGCCAGCACATCGGCCAAGGTCACGAAAGCCGCGCCGGTCAGCATGGCGGCGAAAGGGCTGGGGCGGCCACCGGCGACCACTCGCGCAACCGGACCAGCGGCCAGGGCCACAAAGCTCATCGGGCCGCAAAGGGCAACCGAGCCAGCCGCCACAAGGGCCGCGACAAGGCCAAGCCCGGCTCGCAGCAGCCCGACCCGCAAGCCAAGCGCGCGGGCCAGATCGTCGCCCAGTTCCAAGCGGTCCAACACCCTCCCCGACAACAACAGCGGCAGAAGCAGCGGGGCAAACAAGAGCCCGCGCTGGATCTCGGACCAGCCTGCCCCATTCAGCGTGCCGCTGAGCCATGTCATCGCCATCCCCGCGCTGCTGTCGCCCATGCGCAGGATCAGCGCCTCGGTTCCGGCTGCGGCGAAGATCGCAAGGGCCAGCCCTTGCAGCACGACGGCCCGCGTCTCGATGCCTTGGCGGGGATGCGCGGCAAGCCAGCCCAAGGCGGCGACGGCGGCCAGGCCTCCGGCCCAGGCGCAAAGTACGACCGGAGCGCCAAGGAACAGTCCCACCACCGCACCGAAGGCCGAGACCTGCGTCACCCCGATCACATCGGGCGAGGCCAGCGGGTTTCGCAGCAGCGTCTGGAAGACGAGGCCCGAAAGGCCAAAGCCCGCCCCGGCTATCATCCCGACCAGCAGGCGCGGCAGGCGCAGGTTCCAGATCATGCGGCCCGCGCCCTCGGGGTCGAGAAGCGCTTGTGCAAGCGCGGACGGCGCAAGCCACGTCCGCCCGGCGGAAAGCGACAGGATGGCCAGCGCCAGCAGAAGCACGATCAGCCCGAGATACCTCATGCGCCCTCGCGGATCATGCGGCGGATCAGCGCCATGAAGATGGGCGCGCCCAGCATCGCGAGCACAAGGCCAAGCTGCACTTCCGAGGGCCGCGCGAACCAGCGCCCCGCCAGATCGGCAAAGACCGCAAGCCCCGCACCGATCGGACAGGCCAGCGCGACCTGTTGCGTCAGACCGGCCTGTGGCAGGACACGCCGCGCCAGATGCGGCGCGATCAGGCCGATGAAGCCGACCGGCCCGGCAATGGCGACGCTCGCGCCCGCGCAAAGCGCGACCGAGGCAAGGCCAAGTCCCATGACCCGCCCGACATTCAGGCCAAGTGCGCCGCCCATCTCGGCCCCGAGCATCAGCGCCTCGATCTGGCGCGCGACCAATGCCGCAAGCAGGATGCCGAGGCCCGCGACAGGCGCGAGAACCGCCAGCGCGGGCAGTTGCGCCATGGCGAGCGATCCGACCATCCAGAAACGGTAGACATTGCGCGCCTCGGGCTGGGTCAGCACGATCAGCGCGACAAGGGCCATGAAAAGGCTCGACAGCGCCGCGCCGGCCAAGGGCAGGCGCAGGATATTGTCGCCGCGGCCGGAAAGGTAGCGCACCAGGATCGCCGCCATTGCCGCGCCCGCCAATGCCAGGCCTGCGACCGCCATCTGAGGCAGCGCGCCCAGCCAGAAAAGCCCCAGCACCACGGTCAGCGCCGCCCCGGCATTGACCCCTGTCAGGCCCGGATCGGCCAAGGGATTGCGCGCCATGGCCTGCATCACCACCCCCGCGACGGCAAGCGCCGCGCCGATCATCAGCGCCGCCAGCACGCGCGGCAGGCGCATGCCCATGATGATGCCCTGCGCGGGTTCGGTGGGGTCGAAAGACGTCACGGCCTGCCAAAGAACGCGCGGCGCATAATCCTGTGCCCCAAGGCAAAGCGCGGCGAAAAGCCCTGCCAGAACGGCAAGCCATAGCGCAAACAGGCGGGGCAGAAGTCGCAAACCGGGCTCCGTTGGGGATATTCTTGGCGGCTGGCGACGGCTGGCCCTTTGCGCCTGATTGCAGGGCAGAACGGCGTGGTCAAGCGGCTTGACCGATCACTGTACAGAGGTTAGCCCAAGATCACCCAGCGCAGCGGCGCAAGGCAGCACCTGAACCGACGGAAGATGCCATGCTGCGCTGCCTGCTGACCTTTGCCATTCTGGCAGCCCTTGCTTTGCCTGCCACGGCCGAGGATATCACCCTGCGCCACGGCTTCGGCGAAACGACGGTCGACCCAGACAAGGTGCAGCGCATCGTCTCGGTCGGTTATCACGAGCAGGATTTCCTTTATGCCCTCGGCCTTGCGCCGGTCGGCGTGCATGATTGGTTTGGCGGCCATCCCTATGCGACCGGGCCTTGGGCCGAAGAGGCGCGCAAGGCGGTCGGCGCAGAACCCGAGGTGCAGAAGGGCTTCGAGATCGACGTGGAATGGGTCTGGGAAATGCAGCCCGACCTGATCGTCGCCAGTTTCGCGCCAATGGATGCGGCGCTTTACGCGCAGCTTTCCCAGATCGCGCCGGTGCTGGGACCGCCCGCCGATTATCCGCTATGGGGCGGGCCGTGGGACGCGGAATTGCGGCTGATCGCGCAAGCCACCGGGCGCGAACCTCAGGCCGAGGCCGTGATCGACCGCATCAGCGCCAAGGTCGATGCCGCTGTTGCCGAGCATCCGCAGTTTCGGGGCTTGTCGGGCACGGCGGCCTATTTCCAGAACGGGCAGATCGTCGGCTATCGCAGTCTGGACGGCGCGAACCGGCTGCTGGACAGTTTCGGGATCAAGACACCACCGGTCTTTGACGAGATGGTCGGCGGCTCGGACCGCTTCCAGATCAGTCCCGAGCGTTTCGACCTGTTTGACCTCGATGTGCTGTTCTGGCTGGTCGAGGCCCCTTCGCGCGCCGCGATCAAGGCTCTGCCCTCATGGCAGAACACCCGTGCCGCCCGCGAGGGTCGCGCGATCTGGGCCAGCCCCGAGATGATGGGCGCGATGGCCTTCCAATCGCCGTTGTCGATTGAATGGGCTCTGGAGCCTCTGACCAGGCTGCTGGCAGCGGCATCAGACGGAAATCCCGGTACATCAACGGATCTGACACCTTGACTTGACCCGCCAAGGGTCACAGAAGCGTGAAAACCTAGGCAGCGCGGCTCGCGCAACCCCGGCAGCAATCAGCGGCCCTCTCTCCCGCTATTCATTTCCCCTCGCGCCGTCCCTTCCGGGAGTCCGGCGCCGCGCATCAATGGCCGGATCATCATGAACATTTCCCTGTTCCCCATCGCCTCAAGCAGGCCTCGCTTGGCCCTTCTGCTCAGCGCCACCGCTCTGACCGCCCTGCCCGCATTGGCGCAGGAAAACGTCACGCTGGACCCCGTCGTCTTGCAGGGTCAGGGTTCACCGATCTCGGGCGGCGTGGGCTATACCGTCGCCACCACGGCGACCGGGCTGAAATCCGGCGCGCCCGTGACCGAAGTTCCGATGACGGTCAACACCGTGACCGAACAGGAACTCGCGGATCGCGACCCCGTCCAGATCGAGGACGCGTTGGCCTATATCCCGGGCATTGTCGCCTCGCCCTGGGGGATGGATGACCGTTTCGACCAGTTCAGCATTCGCGGCTTCGACCTTGGCGTTTACGGCCTCTTCCGCGATGGGCTGATCAACAAGGCGCAAAGCTTCACCGGCTTCAAGGTCGATCCCTACATGATCCAGCGCATCGACGTGCTGAAGGGTCCGGCCTCGGTGCTTTACGGCTCGAACGACGCGGCGGGCATGGTGAACATGATCACCAAGCGCCCGACCTTTGCCCATCTGGGCGAGGCGCGGCTGTCCTATGGCTCGCATGACACGGCGGAACTGGCCGTCGACTGGGGCGATGTGAATGCCGACAAGACCCTGTCCTGGCGTCTGACCGGGCTGACCCGCGAGGGCGCGAACCAGATCGAGAATTCGGATGACGACCGCAACCTTCTGGCCTTCAGCACGACATGGGCACCGACCGATCAGACCTCGATCACCTTCCTTGCCAATTGGCAAAAGGACAACATGATGCCCAATGTCATGGTCCCCGTCGCGGGCGAGGACTACGACACTTCGGGCGGCACGCTGCCCTATGATTTCCTGAACAGCATTCACCCCTGGAACAAGTTCCAGACCGAACAGGCGAGCATCGGCTGGCAGGCCGAGCATGAGGTGAACGAGAGCCTGAAGATCCGGCAGAACTTCCGCTACGCCCGCCAGAGCACGGATTACAACCACCTCTATTCCAGCGGTCTGGATGCCAGCGCGCCGCTGCCCGCGAACCTGAATTACACCGCCTTCACCGTGGACGAAAAGGCACGCTACTGGGCCTTGGACAACCAACTGGAATATCGCGGTCGCTTCGGCAATGCCGAGCATGTCCTGACCTTCGGCGTCGATGTCAGCAAGCAGATCCGCGATGGCAGCATGGGCTATGCCGATCCGGGCTATGTCATTCCACTGGCTGCGCTGAATTTCGACCAGCCTGTCGCCGAGCCGGGAGCCTTCAACGACGCCCGGACCGAGGTGCTGGAAAAAGGCCTCTATGCGCAGGATCATATCCGCTTCGGCAATGGCGTCACGGTTACCGCGGGTCTGCGCCGGTCATGGATCGAGAACGAGACGGAAGACCGCCTCTGGGGCATGGATAGCTACCAGAAGGACAACGCCACCACCGGCATGCTGGGCGCGACCTGGGATCTGGGCAATGGCTTCGTGCCCTATGCCAGCTATGGCGAAAGCTTTACCGTGAATATCGGCCAGACCTTTGGCGGCGAGCAATACCAGCCGACCGAGGGCAAGCAGCTTGAAATCGGCCTGCGCTATCAACCGGCGGGCACGCAACTGCAACTGGCGGCGGCGCTCTACAATATCGAGAAAAGCAATGTCCTGACCTCGGACCCGATCAATCCGGGTTTCCAGATCCAGACCGGCGAGGTTCGCCATCGCGGGCTTGAGCTTGAGGCACGCGGCCAGCTGACCGAGGCGCTCTCGCTGATCGCGGGCTATAGCTATATCGACGCCAAGGTGACAAGCTCCGAGGATGGCGATCAGGGCAATGAACCGGCCCTGGTTCCCGAGCATTCGGCCTCGATCTGGGCGCAGTACGACTTCAAGGGCGCGGTCGAGGGCCTGCGCCTGGGCGGCGGTCTGCGCTATGTCGGCAAGACCTGGGCCGACAACGCCAATTCGCGCGAGGTCGATTCCTATCTGCTGGCCGACATGGCCGTCCATTACGACTGGGATGATTATTCGGTTGCGCTGAATGTCACGAACCTCTTCGACGAGGATTATTACTCGACCTGTAGTTCGGCGGGTTACGGCTGCGCCCAGGGCGAAGGCCGCGAGGCCACGCTGACGCTTTCGCGCGCCTTCTGATCTTGGCCACAGTCGCCGCGGGGAGTTGCCTTTCCGCGGCCCGTGCTCATCAAGCGCTTCGACGGCATCGCCGGGAAGCAGACCGGCTGCAAGCTGCAGGATCATTTCCTGCGACACCTCGACAGGCGCAAGGGATCTCATGAGGGTGCAGCAGCGCACCGAGATCCCGCCCCATCCGATACATCGAAAAACGTCCTGCGGGCCCAGGTTGTCAAACGCCGGAACTCGGGGGGACGATAAGCGAGAAGTCTCGGTCCGCCCGCGATCGCAATTTTTCCAATCTTTTTTTGAACCGGCAGCGGTGTCGCCGCGACTTAGCGATACCAACCCAAAACCAGTTTGAGGAAAATGACATGATTGATCCGTTTGAAGTCGTCGGCGAGCGCGTGCGTCACTGGGCCGAAATCAACAATCCCAAGGACGGCAAAGGCACCTATGTGCCTTCAAAGTCCAAGATGCGCATCCAGACGCAGGAGCTGGTGTTCGGGGAAGTTCTGCCCGGCGCGATCATCCCGAGGGGCGTCTATCACACCGACTGGGAAAACAACACTTCGGTGCAGAATGTGCAGACATTTCTTGTCGAGGAGACCACAACCGACACCTATACCTGGAGCCTTACGGCGGGCCTGAAGGTCAGCAGCAAGTTCACCGCGAAAATTCCCTTCGGCAGCGGCACCGAAAACACCGTCGAGATGAGCACGAGCGTGACCGAGACCGAGACGCAGTCCACGGCGCGGAGATGGAGTTATTCCACGCAGGTCTTTGTGCCGCCGCATTGCAAACTGGTGTCGTCCTTTATCGTCAATGAGGCGCAATACCATGTGCCGTTCACCGCCAAGGTGACCGTGCGCGGCTATGTCTACATCAAGTTCAGCAACGGCAAATACTTCGGCAAGGAAATCGACGTGCTGATCAAGGATCTGGGTTGGTCACCCTCGACCTTCATGGTGCATACCACCGGCGAACTGGATGCGGTTGTAGGTGAGAGCTTTACCGTGCGGACGGATGAATACGCGCTCGACGGCACGCAGCGGGCGATGGGTGAGGTGCTCGACCGAGGCTATTGGGTCGAAGGTCGGGCGATCTCGGCCCCCGGATTGGGACTGCTTGAAACCGAGCTTGAAACCCGATGACCCGGTGCCGCCGCTCGGCCCAGCCGGGGCGCGGCGGCATCCACTGTCCGCCAAGGGCCGGAAGGGGGTCAGAACCATGATCGGGCTGCAGGCCAAGCCCGGGTCCGCGACTTTGCGTGAAAGGGACAGATGCGGCTGTGCCAGATCATTCGACGACGAACACCTTCAAGATGCAGTTTACGGGGCGCTTCCCGACCCTTTCATGGATCAACCGCGTCAGGGCTGCCCGGTTCATGCCGCTGTCGAACCTCAGGCATCTGCGATTGGTCAACCGCAACTTTGCCGGAACCGAACTCTGTGCCGGTCGGCTCCACATGGTCGACCCGGTTCATGATTTGGCGGAAGTTCGATAGTTCTTGATACAAGCGTCGACGCGCCCGGCTCTGGTTGCCAAGTGGCCGGTGCTCACGAAGCGAATGCCACGGGTTGAACTTCAGGTTGCGGTTGAGGCTCATCATCTCCGGGTTGTCGAAATCCTGCCTCGGGATATGGATGCGTGCGACCGGCACCCAAGGTGAGAGATCCTCGGGCCAGCGGATCGAGGCATCCTCGATCGGCATGCGGTGAGGATCGGTCTGGATCTGCACAAGCATATCGAAGTCGACATCCGTCTCTCGCAGAGTCCGCGCCATGTTGTCGCGAAGATAGTTCGGCGGGACGCGGCCAAACGGGACGCCGGGGATGTCCATCCCCACCTTGCTCAGCGGCAGATAGGAATAGAGCATCGCCTGTCCCTCGCCCAGCAGGTAAGGCACGCAACTGTAATAGCGCTGGCCAAGCGGGTTGTACTGGGTCTGATTCCAAAGCCCCTGCATGAGAAAATCAAGGAAATGCAGGTCCTTCGGGTTGAGAAAGTACCAAAGCGGCTCGTCGATCGTGCTCCAGTACTGCAGCTTGGCATTCTCGCGCACGTTCGGTGTCACGAAGGTCGGCGTGACGACCGCAGGCCAGTCCTGCGTGAACTTTTCTTCGTCCATCAGCTTTTCGCCCGGCACGTCCATCAGCTTTACGGTCATTGATCCGAAGCCGACATCGCGGATGTCCTCGGGTACGTCCGGCCCGGGCCCCGCGAAGCGGATATAGGCGGGATAGCTGCGCTCGACTGCGAAAACGCCCCTCCGCAGGTTCTCGGCAAGGCCCGGCCGGACGGTGAAGGTCGCGCGGACCAGGCCGTGTGTCTTGGTATTGCCGCCACGCTCGTAGGCGCCGGGCTGGAAGTGCAGGTTCATCTGTTCGCGCATCTCGTCGATGATGTCCTGCAGCGCCTGTTCTTCCCAGTCGAAGAGTTTCTCTTCGGCAAGGCCAAGACCGAGATCGGGACGGTTGCGGTTCTTCAGGTGCTGGACCAGCTTCGCCAATGGCTCACGGGTTAGGCGGTCGAGCTGCGGGCGGAAGAACGGCTCGAATCGGCGCTCGATGTGCAGGCCGACTTCCAGACCGCGATGGGCAAGCCGACGCAACGGGATCAGGAACTCAAACATCACCGCCTCCTACGCACCGGCAATGAACTGCAGCGCCCGGATGCCGGGCATGAAGAAATAGGCACCGCCCCGCACCGTGACGAATTGCGGCAGGCCCTCCAGCCGTTCTGGCAAGCCGGTCAGCCGCGGCGCGCTGTAATGGTCGGTCATCGTGCCATCGGGAAGCGGTGTGCGGGCGCCCGTCAGGGGATCGCGCTCACCGCCCAGCCCGTCGAACCTCGCGCTGTAGAGCCAGGCTTCCTGCACGAACTCGAACTGGCGGACGATGTCGGCGCAGAGGCAGACGAAGAGAATGCCCCGTTCTTCGTCTGGACCGGGCAGCAACGCTTCGTCGACGCTGAGCCTGCTGCCGTATTCGCGGCCCCGGCGAACCAGCCGGTGGAAACGCGACGAGGCCACGAGGTCGTGCCGTCCGGCCAGCCCGTCCCGCCGCCTTCGGAAACCCAGCGTGCTCATCAGCCAGGACCAGCGGCCACTGACCCCGGCGGGATGATCGCCCGTCCGTGGGTTGGCGCGCCGGATATGGGCGCCGACCGGGCAGACATTTCCGTCGACATCCCCGGAATAAGTGAAGTTGTTACCGCTTCGCCCACCCGGGATATTCTCGTGGTCGGGGATCAGGCCACGGCCGTCGCGATGGCGGCCCACCATGAGCGAGGCCAGCCGATCACGCTGCGCCGGATCGGCGCCGGCCACGCGGTCGAGGTACTGCCAGAAACCTCGCACGTCCTGGTGAAGTTGACGAAGCACCAGAAAGCTGCCGTTCCGCGCAAGATCGGTGGCCCGCTGACCGGGCGCGGCCTCGGCCAGCACCGCCGGGGCAGTCTCCTGGTATTCGTTCGGGTATCCAAGCAGCAACTCGCCCGGCGCCAGCATGTTCGCATAGCCGAGCCTGCGGTGCAGATCGGTGGTGAAGGTCTGATCCCAGTCGATCACCGGCTCGCTGACGCCGTCAACGAAGCCGAAGGGCTCGATGCCGCGGGCGATGCCGGTCGGCAATCTGCGCATCACGCGAAAGCCGGTGTCGAAATTCGTGTCGCGCAGCTCGGCCATCAGCGCATCAAGGCCACCTTCGGCGGCATAGAGCATCAACAAGACATGCGGCGCGGGCCGGCCCCACTGCCAGTTTAGCGGATCGTTATCGCCCACATCCCCCAGCCGCCGCGAGCGGCTCGCCTCGCCCGCCATCCCGGCAAGAAAGGGCTGCGGGAACCGCGAGACGGTGGCCTCGGTGATGCCGAGGGCGCGCAGCCCATCGGCGGTCAGCGCGACCTGCAGCGCGGTTTGCGGCGGCGTTTCGCGCAGTTGCGCCGTCGTCAGCGGCGCGCTGCGCAGCCAGGCGCGGGCGGCATCAGGCGCTGCCACCTCGAGCAGCAGGAACTCGGCTGCCCTCAGCCGTCCGTGGCCGAAGCGGGCAAGGCCCTGGATATCCGCAAAATCGACCGCTGGCATCGCCCTGCCCTTCATCGCCGGATGCCCGCGAGCCAGTGCCGAAGCGCCCGCGCGCCGACCGGCCGTTTCTCGAGCCCGCGACGGACGCGGGTGTTTTCCGCAAGATCGAAAGCCGCGAGGCCGGGATAGGCCTTGTACCAGACATCCGTCGCCTGATGACGATTGCGGAGATAGCGCTTGAACTTCGCCTCTTGCTCGGCGCCGCCCTTCAGCAGGAAGCGGGTGGACGGATAGCCGACGCCGTTCGAGAAGACCAGGTTCAGGCCCCAGGCGACCTTGTTGATGAAGTCATCCATGTAGCTTTCAAGCGAGCCATCGTAGTTGCTGAAGAAAAGCACCCGCCGCCGCTTGTCGAAGAAGACCCAGCGCGCGAAATGAATGGACTGCACCCGGGTCAGGTAACCACGGCCAAAGACATGCCGCGCCGACCATCCGAGCAAGAACAGGAAGAACGCTGTCGCCGAGCGGCGGAACAGCCCCGGCTTGAGGTCGCCGGCGGCTGAAAAAGGGTTGGTGACGTCATGGTCCTCGAATTCCGCGATCCAGGCAAGGCGGGTGTCGTCCGGGCGCGGCAGCACCTCGGGGTCCGATCGCTCGAGCTGGCGCAGGCGAAGAAGGAGAAATGGGAAGGCGAGCACCGTGACGGGGCTGAGCATGAGCAGCACCAATGGCACGCCGATCAGATCGGCGGCACCGCTGATGCGGCGGCCGAGTGGTGTCGGCGCCTCCGGGGTCAGCGCGAGCCGGCCGGAACGCTGCTCATCCGCGACGAAGGCCACCAGTTCGCGATGCAGGCGGGGGCCGTCGGCTTCGCCTATCCGGGCGACGATCGCCGGAAGCTCTGCGGCGAGAGCGCGGCGCAGCCTGTCTTCCTCGTGCACCTGCAGCACGGTGCGGCCGCGGGTGTTGACGTAATTGGCGGCCTCCTCGACGTTTTTGCTGCGCATCCAGCCCAGCAGGTCGTCCTCCGCCCGAAAGCCTTCGCAGAGCGAGAAGATGCGCCGCAACCCCTCGCCGGCCAGTTCGACGAGCTGGGCGAGGAAGCTTTCCCGATCGCCGTCTATATCACCGAGAAAGGCGAGATGCGCGGGGAATTGCTCGGCCGGGGTACCATAGGCCGTCTGAATATCGCGCCATGTATCGACCTCGACGACGAGAAGGCGCGCGACATGCAGCCTGTCGAAGCGGCCAAAGGGCACCAGCGCGTTCTGGGGGTCGGCAAGGCCCGGCCGCAGCGTCATCGTGGCAAGCAGGGCACGCAATTCCTCGACCCGGCCCTTGGCGATCGGGGCGAAGATCAGAAAGGTGGACTGCGGCGTCATCCGATACCCCGTCAGCGCGTGTCAGCCCTTGCCCTCGAACTCCAGGACGAAGTCGATCAGGCGCGTGTCATCCCAGTATACCTTTCCAAGATAGAGACCGGGACCGATCTCGCGGATCTCGTCGCGGATCCATTGCGCGACCAGCGAGGTGTCGGAATAATCGAGAACGATGCATTCCTTGCCGTCGAGCCAGCTTTGGTCCTTGTAGACCTTGGCGATGATCGCGTTGAAGCCGATCGGCAGGATGCGGTTGCGCAAGACGCCCTTCTCGGCGTCGAACACCTTGCCTTGCCAGGCGAAGGTGTTGATGAACCTCGCGATCAGCGGCGAGAAGCGCGTTCCGGCCGCGATGATCGCGGTGCCCTCGGCGGCGCCGTCGGGAATATCGCCGGCCGGCACGCTCGAGAACAGGTCGTCGAGTTCCTTCTGGCTCATGTCCATCAGCTTTTCGAGATCATATGCCATTGGTGGCTTCCTCTGTCAGCGGTTGGCGTTTCGCGTCCTCAAGGATCGTCTCGGCTGCCTTCTCGCCGACCATGTAGACGGCGGCCGCGATGAAAAAGCCGGGGATGCGCGGGAAGACCGAGGCGTCGACGACGCGCAGGCCGGGCACCCCATGCACCCGGAACCGCGAGTCAAGAACGCCACCCTCGTCCTTCGGGCCGATCCTGCAGCTGCAGGAGGCGTGGTGACCCCAGGCATTGTCGCGGATGTAGGCGGCGATCTCATCGTCGGACTGCACGCCGTCACCGGGCACCTCCTCGGCGGCGATCAAGCCGCGGCGGCGCAGCGGCTCGGTGATCCGGCGGACCAGCTTCACCCCCTCCACCACGCCGCGCAGGTCGGCCTCATGGCCTTCGCTGCCTTCGTCGAGATAGTTGAAATCAATCCTCGGCCGGTCACGCGGATCGGCTGAAGCCAGCCGGACCCGTCCGGCGCGGTTCGCCGTATGCGCTTTCAGGACCGCCCAGGTCAGACAGTTGAAGTGCCGGGAAAGCTCGGCCGCGTAGCCCGGATAATAGCCATCGAAATGCGCGAGCAGGGCCATGCAGAAGAGATCGGGCAGCGGCGCGTCGGGAGTGGAGCGGCGGATGACGCCGATGCCCGCCCCATTGGTGGCGTAGAGGCTGCTGCCGTGCTTGTCCCAGGCCCGCCAAAGCGCATCTCCAACGGCGAAGTCGGCCCCGGCCAGGCTCTCCCAGCGGTCGAACGCCATTCGGTTGATGACGGCGACCTCGTAGCGATCCTGAAGGTTGCAGCCGACGCCGTCGAGCCGCGCCCGCAGGTCGATGCCATGCCGACCAAGTTCGGCCGGATCGCCGATGCCCGAAAGCATCAGCAACTGCGGCGTGTTGAATGCCCCGCCGGCAAGGATCACCTCGCGCCGCGCGGCGATGTGATGCGGCTCCCCTGGGTCGTTGTTTGGCACGGCATGGGCCCGGTAAAGCCGCTCTCCCTTCAGGTAGTCGACGCCGATCGCCCGGCCGCTGGCGTCGAGCACCACGCGGGTCGCCAGCGCATCGAGCTCGACGATCAGCCGGTCGGGGTGGCGTCGGGCCACGTCGAGCACGCGCTCGCGGCTTCCGACCCGGCGACCGCGACGCGTGGAAAGCGGCGTATAGCACAGGCCTTCGGCGGCATCCTCAAGCCGGTCTATGTCGTTCGGATCGGCGGCGCTTTCCAGAAACCAGCGCAAGCGCTCACCAAGATCGGCGCGCTCGCCTGCGATCTTGCGCACCGACGACAGGACCATGTCGACAAGCTCATCGTCGCGCAGCGCTGCGCGCGGGATGCCCTTGTCGGTCGCAAGCCAGCCGTCGTAGCCGTGGCCCGTCCGGTCGATGCCCAAAGCCGCGAGCCGCCGCTGGACAGGGCGGTAGTGACAATCCTCGAGCCTGCGGAAGTGGCGCTGCATTTCTCGGGGTGACCAGCTTGCATCGCCGGTCAGGGCCTCGATCCTGCGCCAGTCCTCGTGGTGCGGACAGACAAGGATCATCGCGTTATGCGCAGTGCAACCCCCAAGCGTGCCCGCGCGCGGATAAAGCACCCCCTCCGGCCCCGCCCTCCAGTCGCGGGCCTGCCGATCGGGAACTGCGTAGTGGTTCACATAGAAATCCCAGCGCAGCGCCTCGTTCTCGGAGGCGAAGCAATGAAACGCCGGCACGTCGTAATCGTCGGGCAGCCGGTTGCCGTCCGGCATTCCGCGCACGCCTCCGGTCAGGTTCCGCGGGTCGCCACCCGCCTCGAGCAGCAGCACCCGCATGCCGCTCTCGGCCAGGCGCGCAGCGACCGTGCCGCCCCCGGCGCCCGATCCGACCACGACGTAATCTACCGCTTCCCTGTGCACGGGGTGCCTCAGAAGGTCTTGAGGAAATCTATCAGGTCGTTCTTCTCTGCGTCGCTCAGCTGCGTCCCGAACAGGTGCCCGCGATTGACCACCAAATCCGGGCATTTGCTGAGTTCCAGCATCGGCCCGACCAGAGGGCGAAAGGCAAGCCGGACGTCCTCGTCACTGGCGTCTTCCGGCAGGTCCTTCAAGGTGCGCTTGATCTGGACGACCAACCTGAACAGCTTGACGTCATGTTCTATCCGATCGAGGAGATCGGCCTGGTCGAGCCTGAGATCCAGGTTGGCCAGAAGCCCGACCGGTGCGCCCGCCGGAATCGGCCCCAGCTGGATATCCCCATTCGCGTTGAACAGCCACGGCAGCTCATCTCGGAAGGGTTCGAAAAGCTTGCCCAGGAACTCCGGCTGGAAGCCCCGCGGGATGATCAGGTAACTCCGCGCGGTCGTCCGGTCGATGAAGCCGGGGATCTTGTCGCCGAGAAGCTGGTCGCGCTCTCGTTTCTCCGGCCAGAGCATCTTGGTGATGCCATCCTCGAATTCGATCATCCGACCGCGCACCGAGGGGTCGGGGTCGTATATCTGGCCGACATTCCGGCCGACCGTGTTGTTGAGCAGGAACGGTGCCGTCGACCAGAGACTGACAAGCGACGGCACCCGGGTATAGCCGCGTCCGCCCGCCGGCATCTCGTAATCGTAGGGCTCCCCGGTCACGGGATGGTAGACCTTGATCGTGCCGACCGAAGGCAGGCTCTTGTAACTGTCCGACGAGAAGTTGTCCCAGATATTCCCGGCAATCGCGTTGGTCGCCAACGGGCTGCAGGCGTTGGTTTCAAGCAGGGTGACCGGAATGCGCAACTCGTTCGACAGGTAGTTGCCGTCCAGGAAGTCCTCCGCCCGCACGATCGCGCGCATCTCGGACTTGAAATCCTCAGTCTTGGTCAGTTCCCAATAGCGGTTCCAGCATTGCAGGTATCCCGACCCCGAACAGCCGCCGGGCATCGCCTGATACGCCGATTGGGGCAACTTGCTTGAATGGCAGCGCGCGCAGTTCTCGGCAAAGATTGTCTTGCCATTGTCGAGCGATCCCGCCTCTGCCGTCAGATACTCCGCGCCGCCCGGCGCGTCCGCCAGGGCGTCCGGCCGACCCGCCTTCAGGAAATAGAGCGCGGTCAGCGGCGTCTGCGCCTCGGTCGCCTGCCAATAGGCAGAGTTTTTCTGCGCCGTCTCGATCTTGATCGGCGAAATCGACCGGCCGCCGACGATCGGGTTGAAGTGGCGGGTCCACTCCTCGCTGTAGAGCCCGATATTGAGATAGACCCGGTTCAGCGCGCCAAGCGCCCCCACCGAGTCGGCGCCGTCCTTCAGGACGCGCGGGCTGAAACTGAGGTCCGGCGGCTCGAAGAAGGGGGCGAGCGCCTGGGTCGCCGGGAAATCGTCGAACTGCCGGTTGTCGCGTTCACCGTCTTCCAGCCGCTCTTCTCCGAAGCGCAGCGCGTTCGCCATCCGCGCCTCGAGCAGATAGATCGCGTTCATCGTCCGCGGGTTGTTGATGTAGTCGCTTGAAACCAGAGAGGTATCGAGCGTTCCCGGCCGCGCGGTGTGAATAAGCTGGACCATGTATTGCCGGTCCTCGGGCTTCCACGCGAAGATCCGATCAAACCAGAAATACTGCGCCCCGACGGTGGCGTTGAGGTTCTCCATCGCCGGGTTTTCCGGATCGTCCGGCGGCGCAATCGGACTTGGCCCGACATGGCAAAACGCGCAGGACATCCCCACCCGGTATGGTCGCACCAGATCATCGTCCAGATAATAGTCCGGATCGTTGTAGAAACGCTCCGGGTCCCAGTCCTGCTCGGCCTTCTCGTCGAATTCCGGGTTCGGGAAAAGCCGCAGGCCCAGCACGCCGCTAGGCTCACCGTAATAAGACCCGACCGGAACGTTGCGGCCACGGGCACCGATCTCGACCCCGGGATATTTCTCGGCGTTTGCGAAGGGATCGGCGGGGCAGTCCTCGCTGCGCCGGTCGAGCCACAGGCCGTAACGATCAGGGTCGGGACCGGTCGCTTGCTCGAAACACGGCTCGTTCATCAGTCCCAGGTATTTGAAGCGATTGGCACGTCGTGCCGGCAGGTCGGGGTGGGACGACAGCGTCTTCAAAAGGTCGAACTGGCCGAAGGTGTCATTGGTGAGGCGGTCCCAGAACAGGTCGTTGCCACCCGTCCAGACCAGCCACATATTGCGACCCTTCACCTCGTCTGGGGTCAGATCAAGGCCGTTATCCATCGCTGCGAAATAGTTCTCATCGGCAGGCTGGAACGACTGGGCGCTTCGGCCCGCCAGCATCGCCTCGTCGCGCACCTCCCGCAGGAATTGGGCGGCCGCGACCGTGGGCAGCACTGCAATCAGCAGAATCGGCCAAAAAAAACGGCCCATTTTTACAATCCTCCGCGCAGGCACCATCGCAGGTGCCGGAATGCTTCGGCAAATTCTCTAACAATATAGCATCGACTCGAACTTTAAAAAATATCGACTCGAATCGCAAAAAATGCAACCTTGTCAATTAACCCATTTTCGACCGCATATGTGACGATAAACTGCATTATTGGCAGGGCGGGACTTAATATTTCCATTCGATGAATAACGTGGATTCTATTTGGATCACGGGGTTTACGGGCACTTCAATCGCCAGGAAACAGCCGATGAATTCTTCGGGTATTACCTCCACACAAACCGAGCAACCCGGCGAGAATACCGCAGGCCTCGCCAGCCTAATCGGCCCGGCCTTGAAGCGGGTCGATGTCGCGCAGGTTCTGGCACGGTCCGGCTTGGCGGGCAGTATCGGCGTCGGTCGAATCGAACTCGGTCGCGCCACCATTGACCGGGTCGATATCGAGAACGTCCATGCGACGCTGACTGCCGGTCAGACGCGGCTCCAGCAAGTGAGCGGGGTGCTGCGCATAATCGTCGAGCTGCGGTTTCGCGTCTTCGGCATTGGCCGCTCGCGTTCCGGAGAGCTCAGCTTTCCATTCTCCATCGGTGAAGTCATCGTCCCGCAACTGAACGATATCGCGGTGGACGTTCCCTCTGCCTCGCTGTCGGATGCAGGGATCGACGTGCAGCCGGTGGCCGATCTCGACCTCGGCGCAGGTCAGTTCAGCGGCCTGCGGATCGATGGCACGCAATTGCCTGCGGCCGGCTTCGGACTCGACGGGATCGGTCTGGGCGCTGTGCGGATGCGCGATCTCGCCGTCCCGGCAACCTTTACCGAAGCGCTTTCCATCGAACGCTTCGCGCCCGACCAACCGCTGCGGCTGCCGGGCACCGTCGTGACCGGTGTGCAGCTTCCCGATGTCGACGTGCCCGCCATATCTTCCAGCGCCCCGATCCACATCCCGAACATCACACCCACGAACCTCCAGCAGAGCATTGGCTTCGACCTCATCATCCTGAGCGTCCGCCTGTTCGTGCGCCCGGTGATCGACATCCGCATGTCATCGCTGACCATCAGCGACATTGACGCGAACTCGTCGATAGGCCGGATCGCGATCGAGAACATCAGGGCACCCGTGACCCTTCACAACCTGCGTCTGGGCGAGCTTGAGCTTCGCGAGGTCACCATCAACGAGATCAGCATCTGAGGAGGCATGGATGCCGGACGATGCCAAGGATGCAATCCAGGACGCCACGGAGGCCGAGGCACGGTTCCAGGCGCTCTGGACGGCCGCGAACGAAAGCCCGGTCCGCTACCTTGAAACCGGCGAGGATGAGGAGATCGACACCGCGGGCGCGTTCGGCGCATGGATTCGCGAGATCGCCGATGCCTGCCGTGAAGGCGGGCTGATCGATGAGGCGGATCACGCCGAGATGCAGCAATGCGGCGATACCGTTGCGAAAATCCTGGGGAAAGTCTCGCCTGAGGCGCTGCGCGCCCGGCTGACCTCCCTTGGACCCGAGGACCCGATTTCCATCGACTAGCAGCAAATGGGAGAAACGCCCATGCCCGACCCGCAGACCTTGACCGCTCGCCTCCTCGACCCGCAGCTGCTCGAACAACTCGGGGCTGCCTTGCGTCGGCGGATCAGCGTCAACAGCATCGCGGCAGCTGCCGGCCGGGCCGCCTCGGTCGAAATCGACCGGATCGAGGTCGGCGAGGCCAGCATCGAGAAAGTGGCGATCGAACACTTTTCCTCTCGGGTCACTTGCGGCGCGGCCCTGCTCCGGAACGTGCGCGCCATTCTCGAGCTGCATTTCGAGGTGCAGTGGAGCTACGATCTCAAGTGGTTCGGAAGTGATCAGGGCGTGAAGGCACTCGGCTCGAAGGCCAAGACCATCCCGCTGCACGACATCCGGATCCCGCTATTGCGGGACATCGAGCTGGAGGTCCCGAGCGTCGATGTCTCTGACGTTTCGGCCAGCGTCCAGCCCGTGTCTGACGTTGCGCTCGGTGCGGCCGGATTCACCGATCTTGCGATCGAGCAGACCCGCCTGCCGGCCAGCGGTTTCCGTGTCTCGGGCCTCGGTTTCGCCTCCTTCGAGGTCGCGCGCTTCGCGGCTCCCGACGCCGACAGCGCGAGGCTCGCGATCGACCGGTTCAGTCCCGAGGCGCCGCTTCGTTTGCCCGACGTGGCAGTCGGGAATATCGAGATCCCGGAGGTTGCAATCCCGGATGTGGGTTCCCCCGAGCCGGTGACGCTGATGGATATCGAGCCCGAAACATTCGAGGCGCCGGTGTTCAAGATCGGTGAGTTCTTCAAGGCGATCTTCATCGCCAAACCGGTGCTGCACCTGCAAATCGGCGAGCTGGTGCTGAGCGATCTCCGTGCGAAGGCCTCAATCGGCGCAGTGCGGGTCGAGGGGCTCAGCACACCGGTCAGCGTGGAGGGCCTGCGCCTGAGCGGGCTGACGCTTGACCAGGTCTCAGCCGAGGGGATCAGAGTCTGAGGGAGGAAAAGCCATGTCCGAACAGGCACCCGGAACAAGGACCGCGAACCAGCGCTTCGACGCGCTTTGGGAAGAGATCGGCGCAAAGCGTCTCATCATCGGCGACGAGGATGAGGGTGTCGAGATCCGCGTCGACGCCGACCTGTCCATCTTCGGCATCCTCGACCGGCTGAAGGAAGCGGCGAACCGCGAACACGAGAAGGGAGAGATCAGCAAGGACGAGCAGAAGATCGTCACCGAAGCGCTGGAACAGACGGCAAGCAAGCTTTCAGGCGGCATCTACGACAAGCTGAACGATCATTTCGCGAAGCTCCTCGGCAAACGGTCCTGATGACATGCCGAAGAACTTGGTGATTGGCTGCGACGGCACGTGGAACGATCCTGAGGACGAAACCAACATCCATTGGCTGACGAGCGAGGCCGTAAAAGACGCGCGCCAGCTCGTCTATTACGACAAGGGTGTGGGGACCGCCGGCGACCTCGATGCGAAGATCGGCGGAAACTTCGGCATCGGCTTGTCGGAAAACGTGCGGCAGGCCTATGCCTTCCTTCTGAAGAACTACGAGCCCGGTGACGCCGTTTTCCTGTTCGGGTTTTCCCGTGGCGCTTTCACCGTGCGCTCGATGGCCGGCTTCATGCGCCTTGTGGGCCGACTCCGCTCGCCCGAGTTGATCGAACAGGCCTACATCTACTATCGGGTTCACGAGCCCGGCGAGGACGACAGCTTCTTCGAACGGATCCTTCGCCCTGAGGTCGGCGCGCCGATGCCGATACGTTTTCTGGGCGTGTTCGATACCGTCGGCTCGCTGGGCCTGCCTTTCGAGATCTCTGGGCGCGCGCCGGATCTTCGCAGGACGCCCTGGGCGCGCGCGGGTAGCCTCGTCACCCGCTGGCTTGACGAGCTCGGCGACCGGGTGCGTCGGCCGATCAAGGGCTTCCATGACACCCGGCTTGGCGATCAGGTCGAGGAAGCCGCGCAGGCGCTGGCGATGGACGAGCGTCGCGGCTTCTTTACCCCCACCCTTTGGACGGAAGCGCCCGGCGAGGCGCTCAAATGCGATCCGACGGGCAGGTTTCTTCAGGTTCCCCAGGCGGTCAGTCAGGTCTGGTTCGCGGGCAGTCACATCGACGTCGGGGGCGGCGATACCGCCATCGCACGATCAGGTCGTCTCAGCAACATTCCGCTGCTCTGGCTCGCCGAGCGGGCGGAGGCAGCGGGCATGCGCTTCCGCGCGGGATTTCTTGAACAGCTGAGAGAATGGCGGGACAGCCTTGCCACCGCCGCGCAGAACGACCCCTGGTCCGAGCGATGGGAACGGCTGCATCGCCAGACCGGCGTCAGGTGGGCCGACAGGCCGATCGGCAATGCAAGCCGGCGCGCCGCCGACCCGACCGGAATGCATTGGCCGCTGGTGGCGACGCCCGAGACGATCCACTCATCATTGACAAAGCGTCGTGGCCAGATGGTTACCATCCTGGGCGAAGGCGGCGTCCGGCGCTCCGAGCTCTACGAGCCCGAGAACCTCGTGCCCGAAATGATCGAAACCGCATAGCCTCGCCTGGGGTCAGAACCCATTCTTCTTGGCCCCGCAGCGCGGTTTACGGCTCGAGAATACAAACGCCGCAACCAAGAACAAATCCCGACCCTGACGGGCATCGACAGGTCAGTTCATTTCAGATCAGAAGCTGACCGCAAGCCCTACGCCCCAGCCATTCAGCTTTTCGCCCATGGTGTAGCGAAAGACCATGCGGCCTTCTTCGATAAGCGGTATCTTCGTCTTCTGGGTGTTGATCTCAAGTCCGACGCCAATCTGGGCCAGCCAATCAGTGCGGAGGACTTCCCCCTGATCCCCGGCAAGATAGGATGCGGAGAATTCATAGACCGTTCGCATCGGGCTTCCAAACGCCTGCATCGAGTTCGGCACGCGGAGCCGTGACCACAAAGCAAGCGTTCTTGCCGATGCGGACCCGACCACATCCTTGTCGCCGCCGATGGGTTCAAGATGAATATCGGTATAGCGAAGGACGGCATCTGCCTCGGAACCCGAAGCCCAGGATTCATTGTAGACAAGCGCAAGTGCTCCGCCGTAACCGCCAACGGTCAAGCCGCCATCCTTGATGAAGGCGGTGTCATAGTTGCCAAGGTGTTCAGCTATGAACTGCGCAACGTATTGGGTGTCGCTGAAAACCTGGCCGATGGTCAGGTTCAGGATTGGTCGGAATGTCAAGGTGTCCGTCAGCGCGAAATCCCAGCCGACGCCACCGGTTGCAGCGAAACCTGTCCATTTCGGGCGGAGCCGCGCGCTTTCCGCATCTTCTGTGATCAACAGGTCGGGATTGTAGCGATTATATCCAATCGATCCCTCCAGGTAGAGAGGCAGCTCATCGCTCCAAGTGAACCCGCCGCTGACTTGCCATGTTTCAAACTTCGATCTGGAACCTCGGGCGATATCGCCCTTGAGCTGCAGCGCACTGGACGCAGAATCCGGAATGGCGGAAATGCCAAGCAGGGAAAGAACGCCCTCGGCCTGACTTTCGATCGAGTAACTTAGAACGTTGCTGACTGACAGTGCATGCAAGGGGTCCGCGGCCGCGAAGCTGAGGCCTATCATCGAGACTGTCGCATATGCGCTGCTGCGCCTTGAATAGCGGCCAGAGTTACGTCTTTGGTCCCGTTGCCTTACCGATTGGTGCGTGTCATTTGCCACAGGCGGCTCCCCTGCCTCGTCGAACAGTTCTTCGCTAAATTGCGCGCGTAATTCGGCTCATTCGCGAGACAGGGCTCTTGGTCAAGGGCCGAGAGATGAAATCCCACCCGATCGACTTCTGCCAACGGTGATGAAGGCATGACTGTTGCTTTTTGGTCGAAACGGCCGAGACGATATGCTGGCCCAACTCGTCACTTGCAATCATTCCCGCTCTCCACTCGTGGCCTGGCTGCGGAAATCCGCGGATGGTCAGCATGCGCGGAACTGGCGGGACGCATGCTGTTTGAAGGCCGCTATTCGCGCAGCCAAATTCAGGACAGCCAGGGCCTTTCCCACAAAGGCGTATTCCACGGCCTCGACACCGCGCCACTTCCTGCGGCGGTGGATTACTTCAGCCTTGAATAGGCCGCTGATCGTCTCTGCCAAGGCATTGTCGTAGCCTTCCCCAACGCTCCCCACCTAGGCTTCGATTCAAGCCTTGGCCATGGTGATGGTCGTCATCATTGATGTGCCCGCCGTTCTGTTCCGACGCAGCCATCATGGCATACGAGATGCCGTAGGGTGGGGGCATCCACCGCATCAGTTCACTTCGACATGGGACGTGTTCTGATGAGCGAGCGCGAGCTGCAGCGGAGCGTGGTGCTGGCCCGGGTTCTGGCTCGCCTCGTGCGCACGGCGATGCCGGGGCACTTCCACGGGGATGAGCCCTTGCCTCGCCGCACGGTTCCTTATGGAGCCCCCGCGCAACATCCATCCTTATCCCCCATTCGGTTACGTGGCAACGAGCCCTCCGGTCACGTCCGGCACGACATTCCGAAACGCGATCTCCTTGTCGAAGCCTTTCGGACGTGCCTGCCTCTTGCCGAAATCCGGCTTCTTGAACTTGACCTTCTCATAGGGGATCGATGCGAGAAGATGCGTGATCGCGTTGATCCTCGCCCGCTTCTTGTCACTCGACTCGATCATCCACCAGGGCGCGACTTCGGTATCGGTCATCCGGATCATCTCGGAATAGGCGGCGGTGTAATCCCACCAGCGGCGATAGGATTCCACGTCCATCGGGCTGAGCTTCCATTGCCGCACCGGGTCCTCGACCCTTTGGCGGAAGCGGCGTTCCTGCTCTTCCTCCGAGACGTCGAGGAAATACTTGAGCAGGATCACGCCAGAGCCGACCAGCCATGCCTCGAGCTGGGGCAAGCCTTCGAGAAAGCGCCCGACCTCGGCTTCCTCGGTAAAGCCCATCACCCGTTCGACGCCGGGGCGGTTGTACCAGCTGCGATCAAAGATCACGATCTCGCCGGCCGCAGGAAGCTGGGTGATGTAGCGCTGCATGAAGACCTGCGATTTCTCGCGATCGCTCGGGGCCGGCAGGGCCACGACGCGAAAGACGCGCGGGCTGACCTTTTCCGTGATGCGCTTGATCAGCCCGCCCTTGCCCGCCGCATCGCGCCCCTCGAAAATCACGACGATGCGCGCGCCGCTGTGCTTGACCCAGGCCTGCAGATGCGCCAGCTCGGCCTGAAGTCGGGCGATCTCTTTCTCGTAGGTCTTGCGATCGAGCTTCGCCGGTCGATCCGCCGCAGAGATCTCTGCGGAGTGATCCTTGTGCTTCTTGCCCATGACCTTCCCCCTTTTTCCGATCATGTCCGCGACGGGCGGGTATCTTCCTGTAGCGTTCCGGGCGGTGCGGCCTGAAAGGCGCGCAGCGCGTCGTCGAGATCGTCGAAGATCATCTCGCGCCCGATCGCGGCATTGAACCCGCTGCGTTCGAGCAGGGCCGAGACATTGGACTGCACCTCGCTCAGCCCCATGCGGATGCCGAGGCCTTCGAGATCGCGCCGAAGATTCTCGAGCATCTCGACCGCGGTGCTGTCGATCTGGGTGATGGCCGAGGCGTCGATGACCAGCCAGCGCGTCTTGGGCGCGTGCCCCGCAATGACCCCGCGCAGCTGTTCATCGACGTGATCCGCGTTGAAGAACAGCATGTTGCCCTGCACGAAGCAGATGAGGAGGCCCGGAATTGGCTGCACTTCAAGCGAGCGGTGCAGCTTGTAGAACCCGCCGCGGCCGGGCATCTGGCCCAGAAGCGCGACCCTTGGCTGCGTCTCCTTGAAGATCACATAGACAAAGGTGGCGATGATCGCCACGACGACGCCTTGCAGCACGCCGAAGCTGATCGCACCGGCCATGGCGATCAGGGCAAAGCCGAATTCGACCCGGCTGATGCGCCAGATCTCGCGCAGCCCGTCAAGGTCGATGACGCTGAGCGCCGCCGCGATCAGGATTGCGCCCAGGGCCGGGATCGGGAGGATCCGCAGGTATTGGGCGAAGAACGCGACGGCCAAGGCCAGCACGACGGCAGCGGTCAGGCCGGCAAGCTGGGTCCTTCCGCCGACCGACAGGTTGACTGCCGTCCGCGAATCCGACGAAGTCACCGCAAAACCGCCCAGCAGGCTCGAGACGATGTTCGCCGCCCCGAAGCCGCGCAGCTCGGCATTCGGGTCGACATCCTCGCCGGTGCGGGCGGCAAAGCTGCGCGCCGTGATGATGCCCGCGCCAAAGCTGACGACAAAGATCGCGGCCGAGCCCAAGAACAGCTGCGTCAAGGGCAGCCCGGCAATCCGCGGCAACCCAGGCGAAGGCAGCCCGGTCGGCAGGTTGCCGACGACCCTGATCCCGCGGGCCTCGAAATTGAAGATCGCGGACAGCGCGGCCCCCAGCACCACGACGATCACCGGGCCCGGGATGCCGACCGGGCGGATCCGGACAAGCTGCAGGATCGCGAACATGGCAAGCGCGAGCACGAGCGACGGCCAGTGGATGTCGGATGCATTCCGCGCCAGCTCAACCAACGGCCCGATCAAACCCTCGGCCTCGATCTTGAGGCCGGTCACCCGGCCGATCTGGCCGACCATGATCGAGATCGCCACGCCGATGAAGAAGCCGGCAAGGATCGGCCGCGACAGCAGGCTGGCGATATTTCCCAGCCTGAAGGCACTGGCGGCGAAGCAGATGAGCCCGACGCCCAGCGACAGAAGCGACGCGGCCCCGACGAGATCGGCCGGGGACAGGCCGGGCATCTGCTGCAGGATCGTCGCAAGCACGCCCGCCAGAACCGCCATGGTCGCGGCATCCGGCCCGACGATGAGCCGGCGCGAGGGCCCCAGAAGCGCATAGCCGATGACCGATCCGATGCTGGCATAGATCCCGGTCTCGGCGGGAAGGCCGGCGATGGCAGGATAGGCAATCGCGCTGGGAATCCCCACGGCAGCAATGGCAAGACCGGCCGAAACATCCGATTTCAGCCAGGCGGAGCGATAGCCGCGCAGGCTCGGAAGCAGCCGGAACCACGATGGTCTGAGAGGCCCTTGTCGCTCTGGAGACGATGTTGGAGGGATGAACGCCACGGAATGACACCTCGCCCTGCCGCCCGACCAAGATCCTCCCGCTCGGGGAGCGGTCTCCGGATGGGCACGCTGTTCAGCAACAGGATTGTCGCTTGGAATTCATGGTCTTGTCGTCCAAAGTCTTTCAGCATCCGCGTAGCGCGCGAAAGCCCTGTCCGCCTCACGGCCTCTGCCTCGTCCCGCTTGGTGCGGCCATTCGGCATCGCCGAATTGGCGTCAAGCAGACGCAAAGCTCGTCGTCGGCGGGCATGCCCTCGTCCCGCCGGCACGGGATCACACGGCCTTCGGCGCCCAGTCCAGGAAGAAGCCGACATCCCCGGGCATCCCGTCCGGGAAATTGATGATCATCGCCTTCATCTTGTAGCCCTTGGGCTGCAGGTTTTCCTTGAACCGGTCGTAGAAGGCCCTCGCCTTGCCCTGCAGCGTCTCGGGCCAGTCGCGATCATTGTTGTTGATCGCCCGGCCGTGATCGGTGCACAGCTTCGAGGGGAAGCTGTAGACCAGGGCCTCGAACTGGCCCTTCTCGACCGCGTTCATCACCAGTTGGCGGATCATCGCGCGCTCGCGGTCGCTGACCTCGCCTTGCAGGAACTCCTCGGCCGCCTTGGCGTGCTGCTGACGCTCAGCCTCGCGCAGTTTCGCGCGACGCTCCATCTCCTCCATCTGCTTTTCGAGCTGGATCATGCGCAACTCGTCGGCGCTGGGGGTGGGGGCGTCGGGATCGCGGTTGTTCTTAATCACCATGGTCCGTCTCCTCGGGGCAGGAAATTGCAATTGACCCAGCCTCCTGCAGGGCGCCGGACGGCCTTGCCGTCAAAGGTAGCATATCCGGACAAAAGGTAAGGTAGTTTACAGTAATTAACATCCATATGCCGAAGGCGAGGGGTTGACGCGGTCTGGTTTCATGGCTTGCCGCAAGCATCGGCCCTGCCCGCGGCAGCGCCTGTCATCCAGCGCGTCCTGGTCTTGCGGCGTGACACGACGCCTTGAACCAAGGCCGAACCCACCGTGGCACAGCAGCTAATCCGGGCATACCGGTCGGCATGATCCTTGCCCCGATGCTGTCAACGCGCCGGATAAATTCGCGAAATCGTCGAACGGCAGGCCCTTCCCGGCAGCCTGTCAGAACCGGCGATGCCGACGCAGAGAAGGTCCGGTCAGACGCTCTGGATCGACTGCGGCTGTCACATCATCGACTGAGCCGGGATCGGGGCGGATCATTGCGACAGATCGAAGGCCTGACCGGAAGCGCGCAGATCGTCCAATGTCTTGTCGCGGCAGGACCCGACCCGCTCGCCATCAAGATGCTCGGCGACACCCGCGACCGAGATCACGCCCGCCTGCCGATCGGGAGTCAGGTAGATCGCCTTGCCGTCCGGTCCGAGCTGCGAAAAGTAATAGGCATTGGTGATATGCTCATGCTCGCAATAGATGACGACGGGAAAATCGCGAAAGGTCGGATCGGCCGCGGCCGGAGATCCGACCAACCCAAAGCCGGTCATGCAGGACAGCGCGGCGATCATCGCAGCGGATGGCAGGCGGGGAATCCTGGGGAACAAGGCTCTCTCCTTTTCGAGGCAGGTGATCGCATGCGCGCGTCTATCGGTCTTCGCCGGACCCAGCTGAGTCGCCCCGGGCGGGACCGGTTCTCCGATCACAGGATATCCCAGATTGGGGCGTGCAAGCACCTGAATGTTCCGCTTTCTTCCCTCATCTGTCCAGGGCAGGAAAAGGGCGGCGCGGCCCGCAAGCTCCCTGTGCGCCGGGCGCGCAGGCGGCGGCAGCGCCAGAAATGCAGGCGGCAATCGGCGTCAAGGGTATCCTGGCCGCAGATAAGCTCGACCCGCGTCTCGGGCCGGCCGCGCTTTTTCCGGACCCGCTTTGACCCCGATCCCGGCTCGGTCCATGTCCCGACCCATGACAGCGGCAAGGCCTATTCGACCCCCGCCCCCTCGGGGCAGCGCGGCGATATCATTATCAATCGCGACCGGGTGAGCATCGGTGTCAGCTACCGCTATAGGCTGGATCGGGGCGATGTCCGGCCAGCGCGCCGCGCCACGCGCGAAGGTCAGCGGGTCGGACATGTCCTCAATCCGCAGGAGGCGGGCCGGGCTCCGGGTAAAGGATCCAGGACTTGAGCAAGTCGTGGAACAGGGCCAGCACGACCGGCCCCAGGAACAATCCGATCAGGCCGAAGGACAGGGTGCCGCCGATCAACCCCAGGAAGATCACCAGCGATGGGGTTGAAAGGCCCCGCCCCATCAGCATGGGCTTCAGGAAATTGTCCATCACCGTCAGCGGCAGCAGCACCACAGTCAGCAAAAGCGCCTGAGGGCCGGTCATGGTCATCCAGGCCCAGACCAGAACCGGAAGGACCACCAATGCCGGGCCAATCTGCAGGATGCACAGGATCAGGACGACAAAGGCCAGCAGTCCCGCCCCGGCGACCCCGGCAAACTGCAGGACAAGGCTGATCAGGATGGTCTGCAGCAAGGCGATGCCCACCACGCCGCGCGAGACATTGCGGATTGTCTGGGTGGCGATCTGGATGAACTGCTCGCCGCGTGGAGCAAGGATGCGCGCGACAAGGCGGTGCGCCCAGACCGCCAGCCCCGGTGAGGGCACCAGCAACATGCCGGAAAGAATGATCGACAGGACGAAGAGCACCATCTCCAGCCCGACATGCGAAAGGACCGCAAGGAGCCGCCCGCCCATCAGCGCGATGCCGTCGCGATAGCGGCGCAGCAGGTCCTCGATATTGGCCGAGGACAGCTGCCACAATTCCTGCACCCGCTCGCCGACAAGGGGCAGCGCGGCCAGCCGCTGCGGCGGGTCGGGCAGATGCAGGGGGCCGCCATGCAGGCGCGCAAGCAGCGCATGGACCGTCTCGACGAGACTGCCCGCCAGCGCTGCGACCGGACCCAGCACCACCACGACCATCAGGATCGTCAGCAGCACCGCGGCCACCCGCCGCCTTCCCCCCAGCCGCGCGGCCAGCCATTCATGCACCGGCGCCAGAGCCACGGCCAGCACCACCGCCCAAACCAGAACTGGCAGGAAAGGCCGGATCAGCGCGAAGGAAAGGTAGAGAAACAGGCCAAGCAGCGCCAGCCGGATGACGAGATCGGTCACGCGCGTTTCAATCTGATCGGACCTGGGTGCCTCGCTCATGGCACCGCCCTCTTCCCGGGAAGGTTGCTGTCAAACAGGGTCAGAATTTCCACCGCGCACCCAGGATAAGCGCCGAGATATCCTGGTAATCCGCGCCGGTATCGTCGTCGAATTCGTATTCGCGATAGCCCAGATATGCGTCGATGCCGTAATCGTCGAAGGCCTGCACCGCCTGGATACCCCAGGACTTGGAATCCGAGCCCGAAATGACGTAGTCATTGCCTTCGAAATAGTCGATCGAGACTGCCGTGCTGCCCAGGGCGATCACGTCGCCGGTCCAGCCGAACTTGAAATAGCCGTAATTGCCGCTGTCATCGTCACCGTCGCCCATGGCGAGGGTCGCGTTCAGCCCGGTCGGGCGATGCACCACCGAGGTCGAGGCGATCAGTTGCTCGGTGTCGCCCTCATCCGCGTTTTTCCAGGCATAGCCGATCGCGGCATCTGCCTTGAACATCTCGCTTTCATAGCCGTAGCGGGCGGCGATGTCATAGTAATCGGCATCGTCATCCTCGGCGAGGATCTCTTGCCCGAAGGCGGCCGAGAACATGAAGCCGTTGAATTTCGGCGTGTCATAGCGGATGCGGAAGCGCCGCCCGCCGTCGAAATCCTTGAAGACATCGCCGATCGCAATTCCCGACAGCAGCTCGCCATCGCGGAATTCGTATCCGCCTGCCATGTCGGGCAGGTTCGCATATCCGGCAAGGCTGGTGCCGGAGTTGTCGATCTCGGCCACGCCATCGGTGGCCATGCTGCCCTGTCCGACCCAGACCGAGCCGAAATTGGCGATATAGACGGCCTCGAACTTGCGCAGGTCGGTGCGCTGCCAGTCGATCCAATCGGCATCCTCAAGCTGGCTGGTTTCGGAAGTGGTCTTGAAGCCGAGCCCGGTCTCGAAATTCATCCTGAGCTTGTTCTCGCCCATCGGCATATCGATCCAGAACCCCATGCGGCTGACCGAATTGCCGTTATCGACGACGTCATCGTTGCTTTCCTCGCCGTCGTCGACGTGCTGGTAGGTGAGGTTCAACTGGCCATAGAAGGTGGCCGTCGCGCCCGAGGGATGGGTGAAGGTCAGGTCCTGCGACCAGGCAGGGATCGCCGCGAGGCAAAGGCCGGGGGCGATGACAAGGATCTTGGTCTTCATCTGACTGTCTCCTGTTTCGGTATCAATGCCCTTTCAGGACAAGCGTCTGGATCGGCAGAAGCAGGGCCTGGATGCGCAGGATCAGCGCATGGACCAAGCCGACGGCGTCCACCGCATGCAGGGCGAAACGGCGGAAGGTGCCGATTTCCGGATCATCCAACTTGTCGTGGTTGCTGGTATAGGCGTTGGCGATGCAGGTCGCGCCCTGAGGCAGCCCATCCAGCGCGCCCTCGTAAAGCGGCTCCATGATCACGGTGATCGTGCCGCCGCCGGAGAGGCTCTGGATATCGACAAGCTGGTCGCTCGCCCGCACCTGGCCGCCGGCAATGACATCCTGCACCTCGGTCACCACCATCGGGATGATCTGCCAGGGCTTCGCGGCACAGGTGACTTCGCCGATCATGCCGGGTTTCATCACTTGGCTCTCGATCTGGCCGAAACCGGCGGCAAGGCCGGTAATTCGGCGCTGCGGCACCAGGACGCCCGCCGGGCGCAGCATCGGGTTCACCACGTCGCCAGGGCGCAGTGCGAATTGCTGCACGATGCCGTCAGTCCCGGCCACGACCAGGGTCTTGTCCAGTTCGACCTGCGCCTGCGCCAGGGCCGCTTCGGCGCTGGCCTTCTGGGCGGGCAGCTGGTGCTCGACCTGGGCCTCGAGGGCATCGCGCGCCGCGATCGCGGCATCGACCTGGCCTTGCTGCGTCGCGACCTGAACCTCGGCGCGTTCGACATCACGCCGGGCGACGGCTGTCGAGTTCTGCTGCAGAAGCGCATTGCGTGTGTCGTATTCATCCTGAGCCTGCGCAAGCATGCCCTTCGCCTGCGCGATCCGCCCCTCGGCCTCGCGGACCTGGATGCGGGCGACCGTCAGGCTGGCATCGATCTCGGCCAGCTTGCGGCGCGCCGTCTCGAGCGCGGCCTTCTGCTCGAAATCCTCGAGCCGGAACAGGGGATCGCCCTGTTCGACCTTCTGGTTGATGTCCACAAATGTCTCGGCGACACGGCCATTGGTCTGGGGCAGGATGGTGACGGTGCGAAAGACCGAAGTCGCCGCCTTGGTGGCGGGGTGGAAATAGAAGATCGCCGTAATCAGGCTGATGGTCAACAAAAGGCAAAGGACGATGCCCCAGCGGAGCTCGTACCAAACGGTGAACAGCGTAATCTCATGCCCGATCCGCTTGCCCTGCGCGAAGCGGCGGTACAGGTAATCCGGCAGGATCGTGACCGAAGAACATAGCAGCAACTCAAGCATGATCCTGCTCCGTCGCGCCGCGCTTTTCTGCAGGCGGCAGGGGATCAGGTTCCGGTGCGGGTGCGGGTGGGTTGCCCGCGATCCGCCCCAGGGATTCCGCCATCGAGGTCAGCGGCGTGGTGAAATCCGGGACCGGAATGAGCGCCAGCAGAAGCCCGGCGATCCAGAAGGCATGGTTATGGGTGAAAAGCGAGATCAGCGCCAGCACCGCAACAAGTTCGAGCTGGATCTTCTGGCCACGATGGGCCATGTGCTCGGGAAGTGCGTGGAGCTTGAAATAGAACACCCCCACGCCCACCACGGCAAGGATCAGGAATATCCCGGTCCCGATCAGGAACCAGTCGGTCTGCCCTGGCAGCGAGATGAAGGGCGGCAGATGTGCCACCGCCTCGGGATGCAGCAAGCTCTGGCTCTGGCTATCGGTCGCCATGATCTTCTCCGTTCCGGTTTCATAGGCCGGGCCGAAAGGCCGGGCTGGTTATGCAGGGCGGCTGGGACGGAACATTTCTGCCATTCTAACCGCGCAGGCGAGCCGAGCGGAGCGGCCCGGATGTAAGTCACTGTCAGCCGGGTTCATCAGGCCTTGCGGATGCCCCGGTCCCGCGCCCGCGTCCAGCTCGGGTCGATGCTTCCGATCGCCTGCGTGATCAGGGCGATCAGTTCGGGGTGAAGCTGGCGAAAGCTCAGATCCTCGGAAAGATGACCTCGCAGGGCGGGCGAAAGCCGCCCGGCCTCTTCAAGTGCGCGACGGGCCTCGTCCTTGCGCCCCAGCACTGAAAGTGCGGCGGCCATGGCAAGCCGGACCAGCGCGAGATGCGGCGCATTGATCGCTTCCAGCTTCTGCAGCGCGCGTTCGGGCCGGCCCTCGGCGAAATGATAGAGGAAAAGCCCCATGCGGTATTGCCCGCTCTGCTGCGGGTCGCGGATATAGGCCTCGCGTAGCAGAGGAACAGCGGCATCCCAGTTCATCCTCATGGCGTGACGAAAACCCATTTCGGCCAGGATCTCGGGACTGTTGGGATTAAGGGTGCGCGCGATCTGCAGGGTCGCGATGCTCTCCTCGGTCCGGCCGAGGAACCATTCGGCGATGGCGCGGGCGTGATAGGCGCGGCTGGAATTTGGGGCAAGGCGGATTGCGTGGCAGGCCAGCTCCAACGCGCGGCCCAGCGGGTCGGCGCAGCAATGGCTGACATCGATCCCGTAACGCGCGGCGTTTGAATAAAGCATCGACAGGCAGGCATGGGCGGCTACGAAATTCGGGTCCTCGGCGATCGAGGCCTCAAGGTCTTGCCGCAGCGGCTCGAACAGATTGCCGTCCAGCGAGCGCCAATAATCGTGGAAATGCTGTAGCTTGAGATAGCCCGCGAAATGTCGCCGCCCCTCGCCCGCCGCCTCGCGGGCCTGGCTGTCAAGAATGCCGTCCCGCAGCGCGAGGACGCGGGCGACATGGCCTGCGATCTCGGAGCAAAGGCCGGCAATGCGTGCGGGATTGCAGTTTTCGTCCAGCTCGCGTTCGAAATCCTGCACCCAGATATAGAGGCCATCCGCCTCGCGCTTCATCAGCACCTCGGCCCGCAGCGACCGCTTGGAGACCGTCACTGTACCGACCAGCCGGTAGTCGATGTGCAGCCGGGCCTTGCCCTCGACCGCACCTCGCGGGGCCTCGGAGGACTCCGGGCCATAGATGAAGATCTCGGTAAAGCGGGTCAATGCGGCTATTACCTGTCGGGTCAGGACCAGCGCCACGTCCTGGTTATGCACATCACCCTGCTGGTTGAAATTCTCGACAAGCACACGCGGCCCGTATTCATGAAGGGGGCGGCGCGAGGCGGGATCCGGCGCCGTAGCATCGTCCGTTATCTCGCTGGCCCTCACTTCGAGAAACTCGAAAAGCGGGACATATGCTCCCTTGGGTATCCGAATCCCCAATCCGCCACTCTGGTCCCGCAGGTAATAGTTTTCCAGCGCGCGGCGCAGTCGGGCGGCCTCGATGCGGACAATGGAGTCCTGCATCGGATCGAAATCTTCCGGCCTTCCGAAAACAGAGGTGGCGATATTGTAGGCCTTGATTCGGTCCGCCCGCCCCGCCAGGGTTTCGTCGACCACATAGCGCAGGAAACGGCGGTTGCGTTCCGAGGTTTCGAATTCGGGTGAAGCCAATACGCGATCGAGCGCATGCCGAATCTCGTGCTCGGTGGGTTGTCGGGCTTTCCCAATCATCGCCTCACCCATTCCTGTCGGATTATAAAACCGTCGGTCCGTCAGCCAGGAAACCCGTCAATCCCCTGCCTGTTAGTCACAGTAACTATTTGCATGCGGAATTGATTCGGGAAACTTTTCCAGATGTTACATCCTTGGATGCTCAGCGGAAGTTTTTTCTAGCGAGGCCTTATGCGCACGGTCGATCTGGTCATCGAGCGCTTTCCACAGCTTTCAACGGCTGTCAGGCAGCTATTCCTGCGCGACTCTGAATTCAGAGCTATCTGCGAAGATTTCTCACTCGCACTCGAATCGCTTCACCGTTTCGAAGCCCGCCCCGACGCGCCAATGCGCACCGAGGTCGACGATTACCGCAATCTCGTGCGCGAGCTCGAAGAGGAACTGCGCCGCCATATCGAAGCCGATCGCAAAGATTTACGGCGTTAACAGTAAGCTACATGCCAAGGATAGAGGCGGCTTTCTCGGCATTGCTATTATCAGGGTCAAGCCGCAACCGAAAGGTTGCCGCAAGCGCTGAAGGGGAGGCCGGAATGGACAAACCCACGACCGATTCCAGAATCAAAAGAGTCGACCACTTTTTCGCGTTTCCGGGGGCGCGAAATGATCGTTGGCGTTACCTGAATGCCGCCTGCGCTGACTGGGCGCGAAGCGGGGAAGGTGCGGCGCTTTCGGCATCGCTGCTTGACGATATCGAGGCTTATGAGGGGTTTTTTGCCTATCCCGGGCGATCCCTGCTCGCGACTTTGCGCCAACGGATCGAGGCCGGACAATCCGGCGCGGCCGCGGCACTGGCGCAACGGATCTCGGAATCGATCCTGACGCGGTCCTACAAGTCCGACCCCGCGGACTGGCAATCCGCCGAGGCCGCGGCCGAAACCCCGCCCGATCTCAACACCCCGACTTTGGCGCGCGCCGGCGGGCATCGGCCCTATTTCGAGGTCCTGGTCGTCGCCCCGGGCGCGGCCACGCGGGGCGAGAACATCACCCAGCAGATGCGCCGCCTGCGTCGCACCGAAGATGCCTTCATCTACGAGGCCGTCCCGGTCGGCAGCTTCGAAGAGGCGATCTGCGCCGTGATCCTGAACCCGGCAATCTCGGCGGTCACGATCTATGAAGGGTTCGCGCATGAAAGCGCTGCCGAACTGCCGGTGCTGCGCGATTTCCTGGCCTCGGCCCGGTTGGATGCGGCGTCCATCGCGGGGGCCGACCTGCCCTTGTCGCTGGCCGATGCGATCAAGCGCATCCGGCCGGAACTGGACCTTTACCTGCTTTCGGACCGCCATGTCGAACGCATCGCCGGCGACGCGCGGGCGAGCGGGCTGCGCCGCGTGCTTTACTCGGTCGAGGAATTGCTGGAGCTGCATCTGTGCATCCTCGAAGGCGTCGACGACCGCTTCCGCACGCCCTTCTTCGACAATCTCAAGAAATACGCGATGCGCCCGATCAGCACCTTCCACGCATTGCCGATCGCGCGCGGCAAGTCGGTGTTCAAGTCCGACTGGATCCGCGACATGGGCGAGTTCTACGGGCTGAACATCTTCCTTGCCGAATCCAGCGCGACGACCGGCGGGCTCGACAGCCTTTTGGAGCCCACGGGCAACATCAAGGAAGCGCAGGACATGGCGGCGCGGGCCTTCGGCGCGGATCATGTATTCTTCGTGACCAATGGCACCTCGACCTCGAACAAGATGGTGCATCAGGCCTTGGTCGCGCCGGGCGATATCGTGCTTCTCGACCGCAACTGCCACAAGTCGCACCATTATGGCCTCGTGCTGGCTGGCGGCCAGCCGCTTTACATCGACGCCTTCCCGATGACGGAATATTCGATGTATGGCGCGGTGCCGCTCGCGAGCATCAAGAAGGCGCTTCTGGACCTCAAGGCCGACGGGCGGCTTGACCGCGCCAAGATGGTCGACCTGACCAATTGCACCTTCGACGGCCATATCTACAACACCCGCCGGGTGATGGAGGAATGCCTCGCGATCAAGCCCGACCTGATCTTCCTATGGGACGAGGCCTGGTTCGGCTTTGCCCGCTGGTCGCCCTTCCTGCGGCCGCGCACCGCCATGGGCGCGGCCGAGGCCATCGCGGCCTGGATGGAGGACCCGGCCTCGGTCGAGGCCCACGAGGCCCAAGCGAAGGAGTTGGGCAAAAACCCGTCCGCGGCGAAGCTGATGGAAACCCGGCTGATCCCCGATCCGCGCCAGATCCGGCTGCGGGTCTACCAGACCAATTCGACGCACAAGTCGATGTCGGCGCTGCGGCAGGGCTCGATGCTGCTGGTCCGCGACGTCGATTTCGCCAGCGTCGAGGCGCAGTTCCACGAGGCGGTCTTCACCCATGCCTCGACCAGCCCGAACCAGCAGCTGATCGCCAGCCTCGACATTGCCCGCCGCCAGATGGAGCTGGAAGGCTACGGCCTCGTCGCCAATGCGATCGAGATCGCGCTGGACATCCGCAAGGAGGTCAATGCCCATCCGGTCATCTCGAAATATTTCCGCATCCTCGGCGCCGACCAGATGATCCCCGCCGAGTACCGCCAGACCGGCTTCACCGATTTCCTGACCCCCGGCACGGATTGGGAGGACCAGGTCCGTTCCATGCATGAAGACGAGTTCTGCCTTGACCCGACGCGGATGACGCTGGTCTGCGGCACGGCGGGCTATGACGGCACCCAGTTCAAGAAGCTGATGGCCGATGATTACGACATCCAGTTCAACAAGACCTCGCGCAACTCGGTCCTGCTGCAATCGAACATCAACAACACCCGCAGCGATGTCGCGAACCTGATCCGGGTGCTTCTGGAAATCAGCCGCAAGATCGAGGCCGATCTGGCCCGCGGCGGCGAGAATGGCCGCGCGGCTTTCGCGGCGCGGGTGAAGTCGCTGATGACCGACGTGCCCGACCTGCCGAATTTCAGCGAGTTCCACGAGGCCTTCCGCTGGGATGCCGGCAAGAAGACCCCCGAGGGCGACATGCGCTCGGCCTTCTACAGCGCCTATTACGCCGAGGGCTGCGAATATGTCCCTCTCGACAGTCCCGAGGTCGACAAGCGGCTGAAATCCGGCCCGGCGATGATCTCGGCCAATTTCGTGATCCCCTACCCGCCGGGCTTCCCGATCATGGTGCCCGGGCAGGTCATCACGAAGGAGACGATCGATTTCATGCGCAAGCTCGATGTCAAGGAAATCCACGGCTTCGAACGCGCCAAGGGGCTGAAGCTGATCCGTCCCGACCACGCCAAGGATCACATTCGCAAGTAAGGGGGAAAGTCATGTTCAGCTATATCGCGGAAACGCTTCGCGCCAACCCGCAGCTTGCGATCTTCCTGACGCTGGCGATCGGCTACTGGGTGGGGGCGCGGCGCTTCGGCAGCTTCAGCCTTGGCGCGGTGACCGGGACGCTGCTTGCGGGCGTTGTCATCGGCCAGATCGGGATCGACATTTCCAGCCAGGTGAAGTCGATCTTCTTCATCATGTTCCTGTTTGCGGTGGGCTTCGGGGTCGGGCCACAATTCGTGCGCGGCATCGCGACCGACGGGTTGCCGCAGGCGCTGTTCGCGGTCGTGGTTTCGGTCCTGTGCCTTGCCGGGGTCTGGATCGCGGCCAAGGTCTCGGGTTACGGCCCGGGACTTGCCGCCGGCTTGCTCGCCGGCGCGCAGACCATCTCGGCCTCGATAGGGCTAGCGACGGACGCCATCAACGGGGCGGGGCTTAGCCCCGAACAGACCAAGGCCGAGCTGGACCTGATGCCCGTGGCCTATGCCATCACCTATCTTTTCGGCACCATCGGCACCGGCTGGATCCTGGCATTCGTCGGGCCGAAGATACTGGGCGTCGACATCGCCGAGGCCTGCGCCCGCTATGAGCGCGAGGTTCTGGCTGGCGGCAGCAAGGATGCGAGCCATCTGAGCGCTTGGCGCGCGCGAGAGCTGCGCGCCTATCGTGTGCGCGAAGGCGGCATGGCGGTCGGCCAATCCGCAATCGCTGTCGAGACGCTGGCCGAGGGCGAGCGCATCTTTGTCGAGCGCATCCGCCGCGATGGCGAACTCGTCACCCCCAGCCCCGAGACCGTGCTGAAAGCGGGCGACCTCGTCGCAGTTTCTGGCAAGCGCGACGTGCTGGTGAAGCTCTTCGGCGAGACCCAGGAGGTCGATGACCAAGATCTATTGGATATCCCGGTCGAGGCCGTCGACGTGCTGCTGACCAGCAAGGCACTGGATGGCCGCGAGTTGATCGATCTGGCGAAGGAACCCTACACGCGCGGGGTCTATCTGAACTCGATCCGGCGCGGTTCGATGGCGGTGAATATCCCCGTCATGCCCAAGACCATGCTGAACCGGGGCGACATCGTCCGCGTCGCCGGATCGACCGCCCATGTCGCCGAATTCGTCAAGAAAGTCGGTTTCGCGGATCGCCCGCAGACGGTCACGAATATGGTGCTGGTCGGGTTGTCCATCTTTATCGGCGGGCTGATCGGGGCCTATGTAATGCCGGTCGGTGGGATTCCGATCACGCTTTCGACCTCGGGGGGCGCGCTGATCGTGGGCATCCTGGTCGGCTGGCTGCGCACGGTGAAGCCGCAGATCGGCAATATCCCGCAGCCCACCCTGTGGTTCATGAACTCGGTCGGGCTGAATGTCTTCATCGCCATCGTTGGGATTTCCTCGGGGCCGACCTTCATCGCCGGGCTGAAAGAGGCGGGCTTCGGGCTGTTCTTCTGGGGACTTTTCGCCACCGCAGTGCCGATGCTGCTCGCGCCCTATATCGGCAAGTACATTTTCAAGTTCGATGACGCGATCAATCTTGGCTGCTGCGGCGGGGCGCGGACCTCGACGGCATCGGTCGCCATGGTGGGCGAGGTCGCCAAAAGCGACGTACCCATGCTGGGCTATACCGTCCCCTATGCCGTCAGCAACACGCTCTTGACGCTTTGGGGGCTGGTGATCGTGCTGCTGATCCTCTGAACCCCAAGGGGGAAGGCGGAAACATGGAAGCGATCCGATCTTTCTTCGCGCATTCCCCGATCGCGGTGCTCTTCGTCTGCGTCGCGATCGGCTTCGCCATCGGGCGGATCAAGGTGGCGGACATTCCGATCGGTGGCATTGCGGGCACGCTTTTCGCCGCGATCATCGTGGGCCAGGTCGGGGTCGAGGTCGACGAGAACATCAAGACCATGGCCTTTGCCCTGTTCATCTATTCGCTGGGCTATGTCTCGGGGCCAGGCTTTTTCCAAAGCCTCGGGCGCAGCACGCTCAGCCTCGTCAACCTGTCGCTGGTCTCAAGCTTCCTGATCTTCCTGACAATCTGGGGGCTGGCGCAGGTCTTCGGCCTGGACAAGGGCACGGCGGCGGGGTTGCTGGCGGGCGGGATCACCGAATCCGCCGCCGTCGGCACCGCCAGCGAGGCCTTGGGAAGCCTGCCTCTGCCGCCCGACCAGATTGCCGCGATGCAGGCCAATATCGGCGTGGCCTATGCCATTACCTATCTCTTCGGCTTCACTCTGGTCGTGTTCTTCGTCAGCCTGATCGCGCCCCGGATCATGCGGATAGACCTTCCGGCCGAGGCCGCCGCCTACACTGCCGTCATGGGTATCGGCAGCGATGATGAAATTGGCCCGGAACAGGAATCCGCGCTGCGCAGCGTCGTCGCCCGCGCCTATCAGGTGACGCGGCAGGAAGCTGCGGGTCTCGACATCGCCGAATTCGAGAAGCGCTTCAACGGCTTCGTCACAGTGCAGCGGATGATGCGCCGGGGCCGCCCGATCGAGGCGGCGAAGACCCAAACCCTTGCCATCGGCGACCGAATTGCGCTGCTGGGCCGGATCGACGAGCTACTTCAGGCGGGCGCTTTCCTTGGCACCGAGACAACCAACATGCGCGGCCTCGAACTGGTGGGCGAGACCCGGACCGTCGTGCTGACGAACAAAGCCTTCATCGGCGAGACCATCATGGCGGTGCGCGCCCGCATCGATCCCGAGCAACGCCGGGGCGTCCATGTCACTAAAATCTCGCGTTTGGGTCAAAGCCTGGTCCCCCGCCCGAAGATGCGGCTGGAAGCCGGCGACACCGTGACCCTTTACGGCACCCCCGAGGCGCTGGACGGCGCCGAGCCGATCATCGGCTATGCGGTGGATCAGGGCATCGCGGTCGACTACGTCTATCTGGGGCTTGGCATCATCGTCGGCATCGCGATCGGCATGGTCACGATCAAGATCGCGGGATCGCCCGTCGCGCTGCATACCGGCGGCGGCTGCCTTCTGTCAGGTCTGCTGTTCGGCTGGCTGCGCGCGCGCCATCCCAGCTTTGGCGGCCTGCCCCCCGCCACCGCGCTGCATCTGCGGGATTTCGGCCTTGCGATCTTCATCGCCTGCGTCGGGCTTGCCACCGGGCCGCAGGCCTTGGCCCTGCTGAGGCAGCAAGGCATCCTGCTTCCTGTCCTTGCGATCATTGCCATCATCCTGCCGATCGTCGTCTCGCTGTTCTATGCCCGCTATGTTCTGAAGTTGAACCCGGCCGTGATCTGCGGCGCACTGGCGGGATGCTTCACCTGCACGGCGGGACTGAACGCCGCCGTGCAGGCCGCGGGAAACGAGGCCCCCGTGCTTGGCTATACCGTGCCCTATGCCATCTCGAACGCGACGCTGACCCTGCTCGGCCCCATTCTCGTGCTGACCGTCTGAAGGAGCGTGCAAAGTGACCCAATTGCTTGGCAGGATCCGCGCCACGCCGCTGCTTTGGCTCTTGGCCTTCGTGCCCGTCGTGTTGCTGTTCGAGATGGTCACCCCCGGATCGCATACCCTGCTGTTCCTGCTTTCTGTGCTGGCCATCGTGCCGCTCGCCGCGCTCCTCAGCCTCGCGACGGAATCCGTGGCCGAGAAGACCGGGGACGCGGCGGGCGGGCTGATCAACGCCACGCTTGGCAACCTGACCGAGCTGGTGATCGCCCTGACCGCGCTGGCCGCCGGGCAATACGGGCTGGTCAAGGCCTCGATCGCGGGGGCCATCGTCACCAATGCGCTCTTCATGCTGGGCGCGTCCTTCCTGCTGGGCGGGCTGCGCCACCATGTGCAGGAATTCAACCGCGTCGGCGCCCGCTTCCAGGCCAGCCTGCTCTTCATCGCGACGGTGGCGCTGCTGGTGCCCTCGGCGGTGGGCACGGCCGATCGCGTGACCGATCCCGTGGCGATCCAGAAGCTCAGCCTGATGCTCGCGGTCCTTTTGATCGCGGGCTATGTGCTGGGGCTGTATTTCTCGCTCGGCACCCACAAGGAGGCCTTTGCCAGCGCCGAACACGAGGCCCATGAGGATGTGCTGCCGATCGGTGTCGCGCTGATCACGCTGGCCGTCGTCACTGTGCTCGTCGCGCTGGTCAGCCATATCTTCGTGGCCTCGGTCGAGGTCGCGGGCGCGGCGCTGGGGCTCACGCCCGCCTTCGTCGGCTTCATCATCGTCTCGCTGGTCGGAGGCGCGGCCGAATTCGCCTCGGCCTTCTCGGCGGCGCGCAAGGACCGGCTCGACCTCAGCGTCAGCATCGCGCTTGGCAGCGCGGTTCAGATCGCGCTCTTCGTCGGACCGGTCCTGGTCCTGCTGAGCTATGTGATCGGGCCCGCGCCGATGGGCCTCGACTTCTGGCCCGGTGCGGTCGTGATGATGCTGATCTCGGCGCTGTCGGCTGCGATGCTCACGAATGGCGGGCACTCGACCTGGTTCCTTGGCGTGCTCGTGCTGATGGTCTATGCGATCTTCGGCCTGACGCTTTATGTCCTGCCGCCCGCGCCATGAATACGCGCCTCCGAGATCCTGTTTGGCCTGATCATGGTCCTGACCTTCCTGCGGATCTCGCATGCCGTCGCCCTCAAGGCATTCTCTGGATCCTGATCGAGCTGATCCAAGCATCCACGCAAGGGGCACAGTTGCGCCCGCGTTGTGCTGGTGCGCGAGGATTGCGAAGGCTTCGTTCAGTCAATCCGGACCGCAGAAACCTGATCGTCAGCGACATGGGCCTGTGCCTGCCGCGAACGGCAGGCACTGGGCGAGATCAGGCCGTCTGGGTGACGAACTTGGTGTTGACATAGGCGTCGAGCGCCTCGGTCCCGCCTTCCGATCCGTAGCCTGAATCCTTGATGCCGCCAAAGGGCACTTCGGGCAGGGCTAGTCCGAGATGGTTGATTGTCAGCATCCCCGCTTCGACCTTCCGGGCCAGCATGGCCCGCGTTTCGGCGGCCGCGGTAAAGGCATAGGCGGCGAGGCCATAGGGCAGACGGTTCACCTCGTCCATCAGCGCGGTCTCGTCGCGGAAGGGGATCATGGGCGCGAGCGGACCAAAGGGCTCCTCATGCATGATCCGCGCATCCTCGGGAACCGAGGTCATGATCGTCGGCTGGAAGAAATAGCCCTTGTTGCCATGTCGCGCCCCGCCGATGCGGATTTCGGCCCCCTTTTCGCGGGCATCGGCGACCATCTCCTCCATCGCGGACAGACGGCGGGCATGCGCCAGCGGGCCCATCGTCACGCCTTCGTCAAGCCCGTCGCCCAGTTTCAGCGCATTTGCCGCAGCCTCGAACCGGTCAAGGAACTGGTCCATCACGTTCTCATGGATCAGGAATCGGGTCGGCGACACGCAGACCTGCCCGGCATTGCGGAACTTGTTGAAGCTCAGAAGTTTCGCGGCCTGATCCACATCGGCATCGGCAAAGACGATGGCAGGGGCATGGCCGCCCAGTTCCATCGTGCTGCGCTTCATGTGCAGCCCGGCCAGCGCGGACAGTTCCTTGCCGATCGCAGTCGATCCGGTGAAGGAAATCTTGCGGATGTCAGGATGCGGGATCAGGTGCTTGGACACCATCGCGGGCACGCCGAAGACAAGGTTGAGCACCTCGGCAGGCACGCCCGCATCGACAAAGGCCTGGACCAGCGCCATCGGGCTGGCGGGTGTCTCTTCGGGCGCCTTGAGCACGACGGAACAGCCCGCCGCCAGTGCCGCCGAGATCTTGCGGACCGCCTGGTTGAGCGGAAAGTTCCATGGCGTGAAGGCAGCAACCGGACCCACTGGCTCGCGGATGACCTGCTGATGGACATTCGGCGCACGGGCAGGAATGACGCGGCCGTAATTCCGGCGCGCTTCCTCGGCGAACCAGTCGATGACATCGGCGCAGGCGAGGGTTTCGACCATGGCCTCGGCCAGCGGCTTGCCCTGTTCGATGGTCAGGTTGCGGGCGACCCTCTGCGCACGCTCGCGCAGCAGTTCCGCGGCCTTGCGCATGATCTTGTAGCGGTCGAACACGCCGACATCGCGCCAGATGGCGAACCCGCGGACCGAGGCCTCGACAGCACGGTCGAGGTCGCTTTCGGTTGCAAGGGGAACATGTCCGATCACCTCTTCGGTCGCGGGGTTCAGGACCGGCTGGCTGGCGCCGTCCGTGGCCGCGCACCATGTGCCGGCGATGAACATCATCGGATTGGGATAGGACATTTTCGTCTCCAGTTTCTGAAATCTTGCGGCCCGGTCAGAGCAGCTTGCCGGGGTTCATCAAGCCCTGCGGATCAAGCGCCGACTTGATGCGGCGCATCATCTCGAGTTCGGGCCCGGCCCGCAGGCGGGCAAGGCTGTCGCGCTTTGCCTGACCCACGCCATGTTCGGCCGAAAAACTGCCGCCAAGTCCCTCGGCCAGATCGGCGAGCGCGGCATTGATCGCGGGTTCGCAGGCCCGCAGCGCATCGGCATGATCGCGCGACGCCGGGCTGACGTTGAAGTGGATGTTCCCGTCGCCAAGATGGCCGTAGCAGATCGGCTGGGCATCGGCGCAGATCCCGGCGATCAGGGCGCTGCCCCTCGTGAGCAATTCGGGAATGCTGCCGATCGGGACCGAGACATCGTTCTTGACCGAATGGCCAAGGCCGTTCTGCGCGAACGAGATCGCCTCGCGGAAGGCCCAGAACGCCTCGCGCTGCGCGACGCTCTGGGCCAGGAGGGCATCGGTGATCTCGCCCCGCTCGAGCCCGCTTACCAAGGCATCGTGCAGGCGATCCTGCGTCGCCTCGGTGCCGGTGAAATCCTCGGCTTCGATCAGCAGGCAGGCGCTGGGGCCACCCGGCAGGGCCAGCGCCGCCGCGAGTTCCGGCCGCTGGTCCGAGATCAGCGCCACGGTCGCGGCGTTCATGTATTCGAAGGCGACAAGGGCATCCGGCAGGCTGCTGCGCAGCTTGACGAGCAGCGACAGCGCAGCGTCGATCGACGCGACCGGGCAGAATGCCGTCAGCACGCTCTTGGGTGCAGGCACCAATTGCAGGACCGCACCGGTCACGATGCCCAATGTCCCCTCGCTGCCGATGAAGACCTGCTGCAATGCATATCCGGTATTGTCCTTGGCGACCGGGCGCATGCCGTCCCAGACACGTCCGTCGGGCAGAACGACCTCGAGCCCGGTGACGCGCTGGCGCGTCATGCCGTGTCGCAACACATTGCTGCCGCCCGCATTGGTGGCGATGATGCCACCGATCTGGGCCGAACCTTCCGAGCCGATCAGGACCGGTAAATCCAGCTGGTGCCGGGCGGCATGGGCGCGCGCTGCGCCAAGCGTCATCCCGGCGTCAACGGCCATGGTCATGCCAAGCGGGTCGATCGAACGGAGGGCCGATATGCGCTCGAGCGAAAAGACGACCTCTCCGGCCAGCGGAATTGCCCCGCCGACCAGGCCCGTCCTTCCGCCCTGAGGGACGATCGACGCGCCCGCCGCGGCGCATAGCGCGACCGCCTGCGCGACCTCTTGGGTCGAGCGGGGCAGGATCACGCAGATCGCGTTGCCGGCATAGCGCCCGCGCCAGTCGCTTTCATAGGCCATGCGGTCCGCCGGATCCGTCAGGACGCCGGACTTTCCCAAGGCCGTGGTCAGCTTCCGGATCAGCTCGTCATTTGCGTGGTCAGGCATGCAGGTCTCCGTCTAAAGGCCAGATCCGCCCGCCATTCACTGCCCGGCCGCGCATGGGGAGTTTCGGATAGATGGCCGGACGCTAGATCTGTGATCTCAGACTGTCAACGCGAATCTGAGATCGCAGTTATCTCGCCGGCCTTTCGACGATCATCGCAGGACAGTTTCATGCTGACCTGCACAAGCCGCATCCCGTCCATGATATCCGCGGCCACTGCCTCGCCCAGCCTGGCCGCGTCGCCATCGCGCAGCGCCTCAAGAATCACCGGATGCTGGTCCTCTTCGGCGGGCCGGCCTGCATAGCGTTCGAAGACGAGGCGCATCAGCGGGCCGAATTGCAGCCAGAGTGTCTCGATGAGCCGCATCACGGTCGGGCCGGGCTTCGCTGCATAGATCTTGAAGTGAAACTCGTAATTTCCGAGCATGTAGGCCTCGACATCGCCCGAGGCGAGGCCGCGATTCATGCGCTGGTCGATATCGCTCAGCTCGGCGATCAGCGTCTGGGTCACCTCGGGCATGGCGCGCATGGCTGCCGCAGGTTCAAGCTGCATGCGGCTGAACAGCAGATCGTCGAAGCGCTGAGGGGTCATCTGGGGCACGACAATGCTGCTTTTCGAGCGCACTTCCAAAGCCTGCTCGGCCGCAAGACGCGAGACGGCCTCGCGGACCGGCATCGGGCTGACGCCCAGCTCGCGGGCGAGCGCGCGGGAAGACAGGACCTGATCGGGCGTGATCGCACCGGTCACCAGCCTGCGCCTCAATGTTTCGTAAGCCATGGCGCGCAGTGGCGCATCGGCCGCCTTCCTTGCTTCTTCATCGATTCCGCTTGGCATCGGCCCCTCAACTGCCCGTAGCTCTGGGCAGTGCGATGGGGCAGGACAATCGGGGCGCAATGTCTTCGGGAGGCGTCAAGCGGCGTCTTTCCTGCTCAGAAACTCATGGCGGCAAGCCTACGTGAAGCGGATTCCGTGTCAACTCGCCCCATGAGCGCCGTGAAGCGCCCGTCGTCCCGAATGATGCATTCCAGAACGGATCATGCCCGCTTTACAATGACTTCTAAGGATAATTCTCACCCTGTCATGTCTGGCCCAGACGGCCAGGACGATGCCTCTGCAGGTGTCCGATCACGTCTCTCATGATCTGGTGATGCTCGACCGGGCGCGATTTGGTGTCTCGGCAGGGTCCGAGGGCCGAGGGGCCCCAACCGGGCTAAGTCTTTTTCTGTTCTTCAATGATGAGCGCGGCAAGTCGAAAGAACCCATGCACCATTTTCGAATAGGGCAGCAGCAGAAAGAAGCCGAAGACCGATCCCAGATGCAGGGCGAGAAACGCCCTGAGCGCCCAGCCGGTCGATTGATCAAGCGCAAGACCGCTGGATGCAATCAGGAAAAGCAACAGGACGAAGGCCATTTCCCCGCCCCAGACGCGGCTGGCGCCAAGGCTGCGATCCGCCTTCAGCTTCAGGAGGGCAAGACATGCAGATCCGGCGCAAAGGAGGACCCCGCCGGACAGGCCGAGCAGTTTCGGCGGGCTGAACAGCCCATATGGTGCAGGCATCGCGAAGGCATAATGCATCACCGTCGCGACAGAAGTGGCCGCCAGGCAGAGCATGAAGCCCAGAACGACCACTTGATGGGCGTGCCGACGCGCGTTGGAATAGCGGTCCCGCTTTTCGAAATTGCAGCCCTGTCCCTGACCTCCAGACAGGTTCCGCAACCTGATCGCGCTCGCAAATGCGGCTTTCATCTCTGATCCTCGGACCGCCCTTCCACCGGTTGCAGTCCAGTAGCGGCGCAGCCCCATCGCGACCACGAGAAGGGGCAAGAGGAAGGCCGGAAGGAATATCGCGACCATCACCTCATGCGGGATCAGGTCGTAAAAATCCGTCTCGGCCGAAACAGATCCGCTCGACATGACCAGTAGCAGCAGGCTGATCGCCCCGACCAGCACAGCCGCGACGGCGAGCCCGCTTTGGTGAAAGACGCGCGCCAGAGGTTCGGGCCAGGCATGATCTTGCCAGGATGTCTGCCGGACCTCGGCAAGGATCGCGGGAATGTTCAGGGCGAATTCATGCGGAGGCGTATATTGGCAGGAATACCAGCAGCCCCGGCAATTATGGCAAAGATTGGCAAGATGGGTGATATCGCCCGAGGCAAAGCTTTTCTGCCGGGTCATTGCCGGAAAGACCGAGCAGAACCCCTCGCAATAGCGGCAGGCATTGCAGATTTCGAGCTGCCGGGCAGCTTCGTCATGCAGGTCCGGCAAGGGGATTTCGACCGCACGGACCAGATCAAAGGACATGTTCTGCGGCCTCCTTGCCTGCGATGCGCCCGAAAACGGTGCCGATTGCCATGCCGAAGCCGGCCAGGTAGCCCTGGCCCAGGATCGAACCGGCCATGATCTCGCCCGCGGCCCAGACATTGGCCAAGGCGCCGTAGGGGCGCTGAACCTGCGCCCGATCCGAGACTTTCAGGCCGAGATAGGTGAAGGTCACGCCGGGGCGGAGCGCATAGCCGTAAAAGGGCGGCTCGATGATGGGGCGCGCCCAGTTCGTCTTGGGGGGGGCCACCCCTTCTGTGCGTAGCCCGTCCAGTTCTGTCGGGTGGAATTTCCCGGGGCGACAGGCGGCATTGAATTCCGAAATCGTCGCTTCGAGCCTGCCGGGATCGAGCCCCAGCCGTTCGGCCAGCTCGCCGATCGTCGCGCCCTTGATGGGCGGAAAGACCGAGGGCATGAAGAGATCAAGCGATCGCGCATCGATGATCGCGAAGGCCACCTGATCGGGCTCGGCCGCGACGAGCCGGCCCCAGATCGCGTAGCGCTTGGGCCAGGTATCCTGCCCTTCGTCATAGAATCTTGCAGCGTCGCGATTGACCACGACGGAAAACGGCACGCAATCAAGGCGGGTGCAGATGCCGCCGTCATATTTCGGGGCGCGCCCGTCGATGGCGACGCAATGGCATTGCGTCGGGTCGCCCACGGTTTCGATCCCCTGGTCGATCATGTCCCGCAGCACCGTGCCGCGATTGTAGGGCGTGCCCCGGATCAGGAAGTTCGCGGCCGAAGGTCCCCAGGCCCGCGTCAGCCAGTCGATATCGGACTGGAACCCGCCCGAGGCGAGGACGAAGCCCCTGCCCTCGATCCTCTGGACCGGGCCGCCCGCGACCGAGACCTCGACATGGCTGCAGTGCTCGCCCTCGAGATGGACGTGGCTGACCTGGGCTTCGTAAAGAACCGTGACGCCCAGATCCTCGCAGGCATTGTAATAGGCATTGACCAGCGCCTTGCCGCCGCCAAGGAAAAAGGCATTGGTCCGCGACAGCGACAGCGTGCCGGACAGCGAAGGCTGGAAATGGACGCCATGCGCCGCCATCCAGGAAAAGCAGCCCTCCGAGTTGCGGATCACCATGCGGGCCAGGGCCTCGTCGGTCTGCCCCTTTGTCACCAGCATCAGGTCGTCGAAATATTCATCCTCGCCATAGCTGCCGGTCAGGACCGAGACCGGGGCTTCGTGCATGCAGCGGAAGTTCCGCGTATGCCGGCTATTGCCGCCGCGATAGGGCTTCGGCGCCCCTTCAAGGATGATCACGCTGGCCCCCGCCTCGGCCGCGGTGATCGCCGCGCAAAGTGCGGCATTGCCGCCACCGACCACCACGAGATCCCATTTGCCGTCCCGCGGAGCGGTTGGCTTCCGGCGGCCCCATCTTGCGTGACATGTCATTTCGGACGTCCTGCCTCCCCTCAGCCGCCCCTTGGGACGGTCAATCCTCCAATGGCCTTTCGATCCGGCGCAGCTTGCGCAGGCGCACCATCTGCGCCGCCTCCATATGGGCGCGCATGCTTGCCTCGGCCGAAGCCCCGTCCCGGTCCAGAAGCGCGTCGATGAGCTGGCGGTGTTCTTCAGCGGCGCGGGCCACCCGGTCGGTCTCCATCAGCGTCGTCGGCCCCAGCAGCAGCATGGTCTTCTGCAGGCCGCGCATGGACCGGGCAAGAAAGCGATTGCGCGCCGCCTCAAGCAGCATGGCGTGGAACTGGCGGTTCAGCTCGGCCGCCGCGCGCTCGTCCGGAGCGGCCGCGAATTCGGTGTTAAGCTCGGCCAGCTGGCGCAGCTCGGCCTCGTTCGCGGCACGGCTCGCGAGGCGCGCTGCGGTGCCTTCCAGGACGGCGCGCATCTCGTAAAGTTCCATCACCTCGGCATAGTCGAGCAGGCGGATCGTGGCGCCCTGGCGCGGCTGATGCACCACCAGCCCGTCCATCTCCAGAAGCCGGATCGCCTCGCGCACCGGGGTCCGAGAATGTCCGAGGCGTTCGGCCAGTTCCACCTCGCGCAGCCGCGCGCCCGGAGCCATCTGGCCGGTGCGGATTTCGTCCAGAAGCCGGCGATAGACCAGCTGCCCCTGGGGCATTTCCTCGATGAGTTCCGACATGATCCATTCCTTGCATCCCTATGGATACAACCGGATGCACCTTGGATCAAGCCCCTCCGAAGTCACCCGAGATTTCAGCCAAGAAATTGAAATAAAGCACGTATCTTGAGAACTCCGGGCATTCCCTCCCGGCCATATGAGGAAACTATGCACCCCGAAGAATTCCCTATTGGGATTATGGGGCAGTTTCGGCCTAGATCAGGGCAAGGCAGAAACCCGCCCCGCTTCGGGTGGCGAGGAAAGGATGGCTACCCATGCGGCTTGATCCGGCGGGGCGCCGCCCGCTGGAGGAACTGGACGAGGTCGATCTGATCGTTCTCGGCTCGGGTGCCGGTGGGCTCAGCGCCGCCCTTACGGGTGTCTTGGAAGGAATGCGGGTTGCGCTGCTCGACCATGCGCCGGTCCTGGGCGGCACCACGGCGCGCTCTTCTGGAACGGCATGGATCCCGGACAACCGCTTGATGCGCGCTGCGGGCTTCCCCGAGGATCGCGAGCCCGCGCAAGCCTATCTTCAGGCACTCGTCGGCACGAAAGGATCGACCCGGCCTTGGGAGACCTTCCTGGACCTTGCCCCTCGCATGCAGGCCGATCTTGAGGATCGCGCTGGCATCCTGTTCCGGCCCTATCTGCGCGCGCCGGATTATCGCAGCAACCTGCCCGGCGCGGCCAGCGGCGGCCGGGCGCTCGAACCCGCGGCCTTTGACGGGCGCTTGCTGGGGGGCTGGTTTGCGCTGCTTGCCCCTCCGCTGGCGGAACTGACAGTGCTGGGCGGGATGATGCTCACCCGCGCCGAGGCACAAAGGCTCATTCGGGCAGAGCGTTCCGCCCGCGCCATGCAGGAAGGCGCGCGGCTGCTGGTTCGGCATCTTCGCGACCGTTGGCATCACCCGCGCGGAACGCGGCTGGTCATGGGCAATGCGCTGGTCGCAAGGATGCTGCACGCATTCCTGATGCGCGGCGGCATGGCCTGGGAAAATGCCCATACGCAGCGGATCGAGACCGCGGCAGGACGGGTTGCGGGCGTCAGCGGCTCGGCCGAGGGTCGCGCGTTCCACCTGAAGGCGCGGCGGGGCATCGTACTGGCCGGGGGCGGTTTTCCCGCAGATCCCGAAGCAGGGGCGCAGCAACTTCCCCCCACGGCCAGCGGACATACGGTAGCCTCGCCCTTTGCGCGGGGCAAGACGATCCGGCTGGGCCTGCAGGCGGGGGGACAGCTTGGCCCCTCGGTCGGAACGAACGGCTTCTGGTTTCCGTCCTCGCTGATGGTTCGGCCGGGCGGCGGATTGGCGGTCTACCCTCATATCGCGCTCGACCGTGCCAAGCCGGGATCGTTGATCGTGGACCGGACCGGACGGCGTTTCGCCAATGAGGCGGCCAGCTATCACGATTTCGGCGAGGCCATGCACGCGCGCGGTCGCGATGCCCTGCCCTGCTGGATGATCGCGGACGCCGCTTTCATACGCCGCTATGGGTTTGGATTGATCCGGCCACGGACGCGAAGGCTCGGCCCCTATCTTGCGGCGGGCTATCTGAAACGGGGCGAGGATGTCGCCGATCTGGCCCTTCGACTGGGCCTTGAACCGGAACGCCTGCGCGCGACGATCAAGGATTTCAACGCCCTGGCCGGCCGGGGCAAGGACGAGGATTTCGGGCGCGGCGAAAGCGCCTATGAGCGTTCGAATGGCGATGAAGGCCGGGAGCTCGCAAACCCCTGCCTTGCCGAGATTGGTCCGGGGCCGCTTTTCGCGCTCGCGCTTTGGCCGACGCCGCTCGCGACGGCGCGGGGGCTGGCCTGCGGTGAGGCCGGGCAGGTGCTGGACGGATCTGGCATCGCCATCCCGGGCCTTTATGCTGCGGGCAATGACATGCAATCGGTTTTCGCCGGGGAATATCCCGGGGCCGGCGCCCAGATCGGCCCCGCCATGACATTCGGCTGGGCCGCGGCGCGGCACGCGGCCCGCCAGGAGGAGATGGCAGAATGATCGGAGGACAGCAATGACGCGGCAAAAGGGAGGCAGCTACATTGCCGAAGCCCTGGTTCGGGAGAAGATCCCCTATATCTTCGGGATCTGCGGCCACGGCACGGTCGGGCTGATCGACTGCCTGGCCGAGGTCAAAGACGAGATACCGATGATCTCGCCCCGGCACGAGCAGACGGCGGTGCACATGGCCGACGGCTTCTTCCGGGTGTCCCACCGGATCGCCGCGACGCTCAGTTCGACCGGGCCGGGTTCGTGCAACCAGATCATGGGGCTCGCGGTGGCCCAGACCGACAGCTCGGCCATCCTGGCGATCACCGCCAACGTGCCGACCCAGCAATTCAACCGCGCGCCTTTCCAGGAATTGAACATGCATGGCCAAGCCGATTTCGGCCAGGTCATCAAGCCGGTGGTCAAGCGCAGCTTTCAGCCCTCGCGGGTCGAACAATTGCCGCTGATGATCCGGCAGGCCGCGGCCACGATGACCACCGGGCGGCCCGGGCCGGTCAATCTCGACATCCCCTATAACCTGTTCCAGGAAGAGGCCGAACTGACGCCCGAGCCGGTCGGCAGCGCCTTCGGGATGCGCCGCCCCGGGGCCAGCGCCGAGGATGTCGCGCAAAGCGTCGACTGGCTTCTGGCGGCCGAGCGACCGGTCATCTTCGTCGGCCATGGCATGGCCCTGTCCGAGGCCGGGCGCGAATTGACTGCGCTGGCGCATCGGCTTTCGATTCCGGTGATCTCATCGCCCAACGGCATGGGCACGATCGACATGGAGGACCCGCTTTCGCTTGGCTTCATCGGCCGGAACGGCGCCTATCAGGCCAATCAGGCCGGGCGGCATGCCGATCTGGTTCTCGCGATCGGGGCACGGTTCGACGATCGTTCGGCCTCAAGCTGGCGGCCGGGATATTCCTGGAACTTCCCGGCGACGCGGCTCGTCCATGTCGATCTGGACCATGCCGAATTGACGCGGAACTACACCCCGGACCTCGCCATTCTGGCCGATGCCCGGACCTTTCTGCGCCAGATCCTTGCCGAACTCGACGCCCGCGCCGCGGGCTCCGACGCCCCGCCGAATGGCCTGCCGCGCCTGCAGGGCTGGCGGGACGAGATCGCCGGCTGGCGCGCGGAATGGGAAGACTTCGTCGCCCCCGGTTTCGCGGCGCATCAACAACCGATCCGCCCGGAACGCATTGTTGCCGATTGCCAGAAAATCCTGCCGCCGGATGCCATTCTGTCCTTTGACGCGGGCATCCACCACAACTGGTTCATGCAGTTCTGGAAGGCGAGAGGCCCGCAGAACATGCTGAATTCATGGGGCTATTCCGGCATGGGCTTTGGCCCTTCGGCAATCCTCGGCGCGAAGCTCGCCGCACCGGATCGGGTCTGCGTCTCGGTCTGCGGTGACGGCGGTTTCACCATGGTGCCGCATGTGCTTTGCACGGCGGTCGAATTCGACATCCCCGTGATCTGGATCGTCTGGAACAATTTCGCATGGGGCGCGATCCGCGACCTGCAATACGGTTATTTCGAGGGCCGCGAATACGGCACCGCCTTCTATCGCGGCCCGAATGCCGAGCCCTATAACCCCGATTTCGCCGCCTGGGCGCGAGCATCGGGGGTGGCGGGTTTCACGGTGACCCGTTCCGAGGATTTCGCGGCAACGCTGGAAGAGGCGATCCGCCTGAACCGGCCGGTCCTGATCGACGTCCATGTCGATGCCGATATCCGCCCGCCCGCGACCGGCTCCTGGTCGCTGCCGCCCCTGCAACCCAAGGAACCGGCCTTTGGCACGGCCTGGCGCCCGGAATGAAGAGCAAGAGGCAAGCCCCCATGACCGACCGCAAAAGCCTGATCCGCAATATCGCCGAAGAGCCCTGGCAGCAATTTCCCGCCCATTACGGCGGCGCGCTGTCAAAGGCATTGGTCCATCCCACAACCACCGGATCGCAGCAGATCGATTACCGAATTTCGACCTATGCGCCGATGGCCTATGTCGAGCGCCACCATCACAAGGTGCAGGAACAGGTCTATCACATCCTCGAAGGCGAGGGCCTGATGGAGATCGACGGCGAAAAACGCGTCGTGCGGCGCAATGACGTCATCTTCATCGCCCCCGGTACCTGGCATGGCATTGCGAATACCGGGCTTGGGCAACTCACCTTCATCGTCGTCACCACCCCGGTCAGCGATGATTGACCCATGAACCTGCCGCATCCGAATTCTTCCCCGCATCCATCGGCCGGAGCCCGTCGCATGACCTATCCGTTTGAAATGCCTGCCAGTGACGGACTCGACCGGATTTCGATGCTGCTCGGCGGGTCATGGCAGCAGGGCGAGGGCGCGGCGCAGGAGGTCTTCGACAAGTTCCGCCTGACGCCCTTTGCGCTTTTGCCGGCCAGCGGGCCCGATCAGATCACCGAGATGATCGGCCTGGCCGAGCACAGCTTTCGTGCCGACCGGCTGACGCCCCATGACCGGGGCCGCATTCTCGACGCGGTCGCGGCGCTGCTCGAGATGCGGCGCGACGAATTCCAGGATGTCATGCAGCTCGAGACCGGCTATACCGATGCCGATTGCCGCACCGAGATCCAGCGCACCGTCGAGACCCTGCGCCTTTCCGCCGAAGAGGCGCGGCGGCTGTCGGGCGAGGTAATCCCGGTCGCCGGTGCCGCCGGGCAGGGCAACCGACTGGCCTTCACGCTGCGCGTGCCCCTGGGCGTGGTGCTTGCCGTCACGCCCTTCAATGCGCCGCTCAACACCGTGACCCACAAGATCGCCCCGGCACTTGGCGCGGGCAATACGGTGGTGCTGAAACCGGCAAGCCAGACCCCGCGCACGGCCTGCATGCTGGCGCAGGCCTTCCTGGATGCCGGCTTGCCTCCGGGCTATCTGCAGGTCTTCCACGGGGGCGCCGCGGCGGTCGAACAGGCCCTCGCCGATGATCGCGTGCGCTATATCGCCTTTACCGGCTCGACCGAGGTCGGGCGCCTGATCCAGGCCCGGGCCGGTCTGCGCCGCACCCAGATGGAACTTGGCTCGATCGCCTTCACCCTGCTTGCCGGGGATGCCGATCTGGACGACGCCCTGAGCAAGGTCGCGGCGGCGGGTTATCGCAAGGCCGGTCAGGTCTGTACCTCGGTCCAGATCCTGCTGGTCGATGCCGCAATCGCCGATCAGGTCGAAAGCCGTCTTGCCGGCATCGTCGCGGAGCTGACCCATGGCGACCCCGCCATGCCGGGCTGCAGCACCGGTCCCCTGATTTCCCTGGGCGATGCCCTGCGCGTCGAAAGCTGGATCGCCGAGGCCATTTCGGGCGGCGCGCGGCTTCTCGCCGGCGGCCGGCGCGATGGCGCCGTGATTGCGCCCACGCTTCTTGCCGATGTCACGCCCGCGATGAATGTCGGCTGCCGCGAGATCTTCGGCCCCGTCGTCTGCATCGAGCGTTTCACCGATTTCGATGCCGCGCTCGAACGGGTGAACGCGACGCCCTATGGGCTGGCCACGGGCATCTTTACCCGCAATCTCGACCTCGCCTTCGCCGCCCTGCGCCGCCTGCAGGTTGGCGGGGTCCATGTCAACCAGACCTCTTCGGCGCGGCTCGACATGATGCCCTATGGCGGCTCGAAGGAGAGCGGATTCGGTCGCGAAGGGCCGCGTCACGCCATGATGGAAATGACCGAGGAACGGGTGGTCAGCTTTACCCTTTAGGGCCCTATTCCGGCACTTCGGGCCCGATCCAGGTCACGCCGCGCCAGTGGCCCTTCCGAACCTCGTCTCGGATCAGGGCAAGCAATTCATCATGCACGGCCTGAACGGGCGGGGATATGGTCTCGGGGCGCGGCGCGTAAAGGAAATTGATGCGCGTCATGGAAACCTTGTCGAAGGGCAGGCAACGCCATTGCGATGACAGCGCCGGCCCATGCACGTTCACCGCGGCCATCGGCTTCACCGTCGCCCCCATGCCGCGCAGCAGGCTTTGCATCAGAATGCTGAGCGAATCGATTTCGGCCATCGGGGCACAGGTCAGGTTCAGGCGTTCGAATTCCAGATCGACCCGGCGACGCAAGCCATGCTGCGGGCTGGGCAGGATCAGCGGCACTTCCAGCAGGTCGCGGATCGTGACCGCGCTCTGGCTGGCCGGGAACAGGTTGCGCTCGACCGGATAGACCAGGAAAAGCTCCTCGCGCAGGAATTCGGTCGCGTCCCAGTTCGGCACGGCCGAAGGGGTGAAGAGCACGGTCAGGTCCAGGTCCCCGGCCATGGCCAGCGCCCGCAAGTTGCCGCTGAGCCCCTCGACGAGGTTCAGGACGATGCCCGGAAAGCGCCGGTTCAGCCTTTCGACCAGTTGCACTCCGATCTGCGCGCTGGTCGTGGGCGGCAGACCCAGCGTGACCCGGCCCGAGATCTGTGTCTCGGCCTCGCGGGTCAGCAGCAGGGCCTGTTCGATCTGACGCAGGATGAACTTCGCGTGGCGGTGCAGGGTCAGCCCCTTGGGCGTGGGCGTGACACCCCGGCTCGAGCGCAGGAATAGGGGCGCGCCAACCTCGTATTCGAGCCGCGAGATCTGCTGGCTCAGGGCGGGTTGGGCGATGTTGAGCTGGCGCGAAGCCTGCGAGAAACCACCACAATCCACGATCGCCACGAAATATTTCAGCTGCTTGACGTCCATCCCTGTCCCCTGCCCCCTCTCCGTTTTCGGCTAGGAGAGGCCAGCGGGCAAGTCTTTATTCCGGCGAGGGAAAGTTACGCTCACAGCCAGAGCACTTTCTTGCGATAGGGCATGTCGCACAGCAGCGCCTGGGCCGGGCCCTCATGGAAAACCTGGCCGTTCTCCAGCGCAAAGACCCGATCTGCCAAGGCCAGGACAAGGTCGAGATTGTGCTCGACGATGACGATCGGCACGTCCTGGCGCAACCGGTCGAAGACGCGGAACAGGTCCTCGACCACCGCAGGGGCGAGCCCCTCGAACGGTTCGTCGAGCAGCAGCAGGCTGACATTGCCGGAAAGCGCGCGGGCCACGGCCAGCATCTGCTGCTCGCCCCCCGAAAGGTAATCTGCATGGGAATTGATCCGCTCGGCGAGGCGAGGGAAGAAATCGAAGATCTTCTCTTCGCTCCAGACCGTGCCGGTTTCGCCATCCGTCGCCCGACCGAGCCGGCCAAGGGCAAGATTGTCGCGCACCGTCATCCCGGCGAAGACCCCGCGGCCCTGGGGCACATAACCCACCCCTGCTCGCGCCATTTCCCATGCGGATATCCCCGTGACATCCTGCCCGCGCAAAGACAGCCGTCCCTCGGTCGGTTTCACGATCCCGGCGATGGTCTTGAGAAAGGTCGACTTGCCCGCCCCGTTGCGGCCCAGCAGCGCCACGATCTCGCCCTGACGCGCCTCGATCGAGGCGCCGTTCAGGATATGGCTTTTGCCGTAGAAGGTATGCAGCCCCTCGGCCCGCAGGACGATTTTGCCAGCGGCATCGCGGTTCTGGCTGCGCCCGGTCACGGCGGGCGTGCCGGTTCCGGTATAGATTTCCTGCACCTTGGCATTGGCGCGGATCTCGGCGGGGCTGCCATTGATGAGCACCTCGCCCTCGTTCATCACCGTGACCTCCTGGCAGAAGGACAGGACACGGTCGATGTCATGTTCGACGATCAGCACGGGGATATGGCGCGCCATGGCGACGATCAGCCGCCCGACCCGCTCGCGCTCGGCCGCGGCAAGCCCGGCGAGAGGCTCGTCGAGCAGGATGACGCGGGGTTTCGAGGCCAGCGCGATGCCCAGATCGACCAGCCGCTGCCCGCCATAGGACAGATCGCCCGCCCGAACATCTTCGATGCCTTCAAGACCCAGGAAGCGGATCAGGGCGGCGGTATCCTGTTCGACCTCGGCCAGGCTGCGGGCATTGCGCCACAGCCCGTAGCGCGCCGGATGCTTGGCCTGTCCCGAAAGTCGCAGGTTCTCGCCAATGCTGAGCCCGTCGAACAGCGAGGTGATCTGGAAGGATCTTGACAACCCGGCATGGCAGATCTGCTGCGGCGCAAGGCCCTGGATCTCACGTCCCATCAGGCGCACCGTGCCGCTCTTGGGCCGGAAGCGGCCCGAGATCAGGTTGAACAAGGTGGTCTTGCCCGCGCCGTTCGGCCCGATCAGGACATGGATCTCGCCGGGTCTGACCTTGAGCGAGGCCCCCTGCACCGCCTTGATGCCGCCAAAATTGATCGAGACATCCTTGACCGCAAGGATCTCGCCTATGGAGGGGGTGGGGCGCAGGGTCTCGGGCAGGTCGAGCCCTTCGTGAATGCGTCGGCGACTCATCGCGGCGCTTTCCTCTGGCAAGGGACGCCATATGCGCCAAAGCTTTCCGCCAAGGCCCACCAGCCCGCCCGGCAGATACATCACGAAGCCCACGAAGATGAGCCCGAACCAGAACATCCAGTCCGGCGTCGCGATCGAGATCATTTCGCGGAACAACAGGAAGAACAGGACACCGACGATGGGTCCAAGGATATGGGCATGCATTCCGCCGATCACGACCATGGCCATCAGCTCGCCAGACATCTCGATCGAACTGCTCTCGGCCGTGACGATGTAATGCAGAAAACCCGACAGCGCCCCGCCGAGCCCCGTCACCGCTGCCGAGACGACATAGGCAATCAGCTTGTAGCGTTGGACGTTGTACCCCTGGAACTCGGCCCGCAGGGTATTTTCGCGGATGGCCTGCAGCACCGTGCCGAAGGGCGAATGCACCAGGCGCAGCATGACGTAAAGCACGCCAAAACCGCTCAGCGCGACCACGGCGTAATAGACCGCGTTATCGGCAAGGTCCAGCGGCCCTATCCCGCCGCGGCTAAAGCCGCCCAACCCGTCCTCGCCCCCGGTCAGGGCGGTCCAGCGAAAGGCCACGGTGAAGGTCAGTGCCGTGAAGGCCAATGTCAGAAGCGAGAAATAGACCCCCCGGCGCCGCAGGATCAGCGCCCCAACCACCAGCGAGAGCAAGGCCGTGACAAGGATCGAGCCGAGCAGCGGCAGGATGAAGTGGCCGGGCAGGAAAGTCTTCTGGATCAGCGCCGCGGCATAGGCCCCGATCCCGAACCAGGCGGCATGGCCGAAGCTCACAAGGCCGGTATAGCCCATCAGCAGGTTCAGCCCCAGCACCGCGATGCCAAGCGCGACGACCATTGTCGCGGCCGTCATCGTCAGCCCGATCAGCGGCAGGACGAAGGGCAAGAGCACCAGCCCGATACCGGCGATCAGCAGGGTCTTCCAATTCGATGACATTCAGGATCACCCTTCGAATTTCGCCATCCGCTCGCCCAGCAACCCGCGTGGACGCGTAAGCAGGACGACGAACATCAGGATATACATCGAGGCCTCCGAGGCCGCGGGCAGGTATTGGACCGTGACCGAGCGCACGACCCCGACCAGGATCGCGGCCAGCACCACCCCCCAGAACGAACCAAGCCCGCCAATCGTCACGACGATGAATGCGATGGTCAGGATCTCGGCCCCCATGGCGGGATGCACCGTGGTGATCGGGGCGAAAAGCGCGCCGCCCACCGCGGCCAGTCCGACCCCGATCATCACGACCGCCGTCATGTAGGGCTGCAGCCTGATCCCCAGGGCCGCAACCATGTCGGGATTCTGGATCCCTGCCCGCACCACGCGGCCAAAGGAACTGCGGTTGAGCAGAAGCCAGATCAGCGTCAGAAGCGCCAGCACCACCCCCAGCATGATCAGCCGATACTTGGAGAAGAGCAGCGGCCCCAGCACGACGCCGCCACGCAGATCCGAGGGCATGGTCTGGGACAAAGGTGCAGCCCCCCAGATCATGCGGATCGCCTGCTCGGCCACCATGGCAAGGCCGAAGGTGACGAGCAGGCTCAGGATCGGGTCCTCGCGGTAGAAGCGGCGCAGGATGAAACGCTCGAACAGGATGCCCAGAAGCGCGACCAGAATGGGCGAGGCAATGACCGCCGGCAGAAAGCCAAGATGCGGGCTCAGCGTCACCGCCAGATAGGCACCCAGCGCGTAAAACCCGCCATGCGCGAGGTTCACGATGCCGCCGACCGAGAAGATCAGCGAAAGGCCAAGCGCGATCAACAGATAGTAGCCGGCGAGAACCAGCCCGTTCACCACCTGCTCGAACAGAAAGAAGATCTCCATACTTGCCCCTGCGGTTTCGGCCCGCCCCGCTTGTGCGAGGCGGGAAAGGTCATGGCTGGCTCAAAGCTTGCAAGCGCCCGAATCCGCGGGATAGATCGTTGTCAGATCCTCCCCGTCGGGAGGAACGGCCGCACCCAGTTGCAGCATGTCATAGACCGAATTGTAGCTGCCCTCGTCCTTGACCGAGAAGGAATAGGCCTCCTGCACAAGCTGGTGGTCGAACTTGCGGAAATAGGCCGGGCGGTGCTTCAGGATGTCGAATTTCGCCTCGCTCTCGAGATAGTCGATCAGCTTTTCATTGTCGGTGCCGCCGACTTCCTTGATCGACTGCTCGAGGATCTTCGCGGTGATATATTCGATCCAGGCGTGGTTCTCGGGGATCTGGTCGTTGAAGGCAGCCTTGTAGTCGGCCACGAATTTCTTCGTGCCTTCGGTGTCGATCGTGTCGAACCAGACCGTCGGCCAGACGCCACCGAAACTGCCCATTCCGGCCGCCCAGGCATCGGCGGTGTTCAGGTTGAAGCCGACGGTCGGATAGGCCAGACCGAATTCGGCATATTGCTTCAGGAAGTTCGTGACCTGGTTGCCGCCCAGGTTCAGGCAGACGATGTCGGGATTCGCCTGCCGGATCTTGAGGATATTGGCCGAGAAATCCGTGGCGTCTGTCGGCACCAGCTCCTCGCCCACCAGATCGGCCTTGTTGTCGGCGAAGAAGGCCTTGGCCGCTTTCAGCAGATCATGGCCAAAGACATAGTCCGAGGTGATGGTGAAGAACTTCTTGCCCTCGACCATGCCGTCCTGCTTGAGCGCCGTGCCGACCGCATTGACCATCACCGCGTTCGGAATATCGGTGCAGAACATGTAGCGGCTGCAGCGATCGGCCCTGAGCACGTCAGAGCGCGGCCCGGTCGCAATGAAGAGCTTCTTGTTGCGGGCCGCGACCTCGGAGATCGCCAGGGCCGAGGCCGAGGAAATCTCGCCCACCAGGACATCGACCTTGTCGCGTTCGATCATGCGTTGCGCCTTGGTGGCGGCGGTTTCGGGATTGATCGAATCTTCGGCGATCACGGTGATCTGGCGGCCATTGATCCCGCCCGAGGCATTGATCTGATCGACCCCCAGCTTGAAGCCATTGATCGCATATTGCCCCAATGTGCCCAGAAAGCCGGTCAGGGGCACGAGATGGCCGATGACGATCGGCGCCTCCTGCGCGCGCAAGAGCGATGGCAGCGCCACCGTGCCCAGCATCGCGGTGCCGACCCCCGCACCGGCCCTGAGAATGTCGCGTCTTGTGCTCAGGTTCTTTCCGCAGTCGCTCATGATCGCTTCCTCCCCGAAGCTGCCCTGTGGCCAGGGCGGTTGTTGCCGGCGCTTTGCCGCGCCTCCTCCGGCGGGCAGGGCCAGACCCTTGGTAAGCGGCGGCGCTCAGGCCGCCCGGTAGCTTGTCTCGCGCATGATCGGCTGGGCTGAAAAACGGTCGAGCCAGGCGGCAAGTCCCGCACGCCTCGCGCGCCAATCATGTCCGGGATGGCGAAAATCCAGGTATTCCAGCGCAGCCGCCATGCCGATCGCACCGATATGGGGGGCACCCAATTGGCGCTCGCGGCTTTCGGCATGATCGAGCGCCGCGTCTATTCTTGCGAATTGCGCCGCGATCCAGTCCGTCCAGCGCAAGTGCTGGGGGCGCTGGACCAATTCGTAGCGCAGCAGCACAGCGGCCTCCATCACGCCATCGGCAAGGGCCTCAAGCGTCAGGATGTCCCAGACATCCGCAGTTTCCGCGACATAGAGGCTCGGCCCCTCGCCGCGTCGGTCGAGATAGCGGCAGATCACCCGGCTGTCGTAAAGCGCGCCTTCCGGCGTCAGCATCACCGGGATCTTGGCCAGGGGGTTGCGCGCGCCCAGATCGTCATTGCGTGCGGCCGGATCGACCGGCACTTGTTCCAGCCGCAATTTCACCCCGCGTTCCAGCGCCGCCATGCGCACCTTGCGCGCAAAGGGCGAGGCCGGGGTTTGCAGCAGCACCAGCATGTCAGACCAGCCCGCCATTCGGCTGGACGATCTGCCCGGAGATCCAGCTGGCCTTGTCAGACGCCAGAAAGGCGATCGTTGCCGCGACCTCTTCGGGGCGGCCGACGCGGTTGAAGGGCGACATCGCGGCCGAGCGCGCCACCGCCGCCTCGTCCTTTCCGGCGCGGAACAGGTCGGTGTCGATCGGGCCGGGCGCAACGCCATTCACCCGCACGCCCCGCGGCGCCAATTCGCGCGCGGCCGAACGCAACAGCGACTCGACCGCCGCCTTCGAGGCGGAATAGGGCCCGAGCCCCGGCGCGGCATGTCGCACCAGCGAGGTGGTCAGGGCGATGATAGAGCCGTCATCCGCGACATGCCTTGCCGCTGCCTGCAGGACGTTGAAGGCGCCGATGATGTTCGTCTCGACCAGATCGCGCATCCGTTCGGGGGGAAAGCTGGCCAAGGGGCCTGGCGGTACATTGATGCCCGCGCTGGCCACGACGCAGGAAATGGGGCCGAGCGTCGCCTGCGCCTCCTGAAAGGCCAGTTCGACCGAAGCCGCATCGCGCAGATCCGCGCGAATGCCGCCGGATTCGGCGCTGCTGGCATAGGTGAAAGCCACGTTCCAGCCATCAGCCCTGAGCGCGTCGACACTTGCCGCGCCAATGCCGCGCGACCCTCCGAAAACCAGCGCTGTCTTTTCTGTCATCGGCTGCCTCCCCTGCCCGGCCCCGCCGTCATTCCCGCGACGAGTCACCAGGGCCCTGATAAGCCTTGAGCCTAGCCAGCAGATGCGGCAGCACGCCAATAGGGTTTCACGCCCCCGCCATAACGAGAACGTATAGCGGGCGATTTCCGCGGTATCTTCGCCGGGGCAATCGTTTTTCCCGATGCGCCCATGCCGAAAGCGAATTGGCCCGTCCGCCCGGCCCGTTGCTAGGCTTGCCCCCTGCATCCGGAGGAGAATCCCATGAAAAACGTCATCATCTCGGCGCTGGCGCTTGGAGTCCTTGGCGCGGCGGCCTCGGCCCAGGATCAGGCCCAGGATCAGCCGCTGACGATCGCCGTCTTCACCAAGAACAACACCAATCCCGCTTACGAGGCCGCCCGGCTTGCCGCCGATCAGGTTGCGCAGGAAGCCGGAGCGACCACCGTCCATTATGTTCCCGAAAAGCCCGACGACATCGACCAGCAGCGTGCGTTGATCGACAAGATGCTGGCCGGGGATCATCCCGACCTCGTGCTGTTCGTTCCGGTCCATGACACCAAGATGGAGCCGGATCTGCACCGGATCACCTCGGCCGGGCTGCCGGTCGTGACCTTCGTCAACCGCATCAAGGGCGACGTCATCGCCCATGTCGGATCTGACGATGTTGCGGTGGGCAAGGCGGCGGCGGACAGGCTGTTTGCGGAAATCGGCGACAAGGGCAAGATCCTTGCCGTGGCGGGCACCCCTGCCGCCGTCACCTCGCGCCAGCGCGTCGAGGGGCTGGAAGCGGCCCTAGCCGAGCATCCCGAGATCGAATTGCTCGAGACGCTGGCCGGAATGTATCAAAGAGAGCCCGCGCATGATGAAACGCTTGCCGCGCTTGCAAGGCACCCCGAGGTCGACGCGATCTGGACGGCCAATGATGTCATGGCCTATGGCGTCATCCAGGCATTGAAGGAAAGCGGCCGCAGCGCCGAGGTTTCCGGGACGAACGGCCTCGACGAAGCGATCGCGATGATAAAGGCAGGCGAGATGGTCGCCTCGGTCGATTTCAGTTCTTTCAAGATGGCCTGCATCGCCGCGCGCGCCGGCCTTCTTGCACTGGACGAAAAGCCCGTGCCCGCGGATATCAAGATCCCCGTTTCCGTGATCACCGCCGAAAACGCTGCCGAGTTCGACATTCCGCTGGCCCAACGCAAATGCCCGAGCTGGCAGGAGATCGTCGGGGATTGACGCCTGGAGACGGCCCTTTCGTGGCAGGACACGAAAGGGTTTTCCCCATTCCCCGGAAAGCGAGCCGCATTGTCCCCCAAGGCCATGACAAGCCGGAAACGGGCGGCTGCCGAACTTGTCGGCATCCGGCGCCGTGCGAGTTTTTGGACAGCTGTATTAAAATCTGGACAGGTGTTTATCGTCGTTGTACCTTCTCCCGAGGGGGAGAGACACGATGAAAAAATCAGCCTTGGCTCAGACAACGACAAACCTTGTCGTGACGGCGGCGGAAAAGCTTTTTTCCGAGCGTGGCTTCGCGGCAGTGTCGATGCGCGAAATCGCGCGTGAGGCCGGGGTCGTCGTCTCGAGCGTGATTTATCACTATCCCGACAAGATCGCCTTGCTGGCCGCGATCTATGATCGCCACACGCGCCCGATAAACGCGCGCCGTCGTGAACTGCTGGGAGAGGCGCGCCGGATTCCCGCCCGCGAGGATCGGCTCCGCGCAGAGTTGCGCGCCTATCTGCTGCCGGCGTTTTCCTCCTCCGAAGATGCGACCTCGGGCGGGGCAAGCTTCACCCGGCTGCGCGCCATCCTGTCGGCGGAAGGCGATCCGCAGGTCCGCGAGGTGATCGCCGGGGCATTCGACGAGACGACTCGGGAGTTCATCGCGGCCTTTGCCGAATGCCTCCCGGGCGCCTCGCAGGAAGACATTGTCTGGCGGGCGCATTTCCTGCTGGGCTCGCTTTACTACACCCTTATCAACCCGGATCGCATCGACCGCCTTTCCGACGGTCGGGCATCGGGACGGGATCACGAAACCGCCATTCGCATGATCGTGGAAACGGCTCATGCGGGGTTGATGGCGCTTTCTCCGACACGGGAGCGACCGGAGAAAGTCACCTGAACGCATAGAGGAATACGGGAGGAGAACATGAGAACGAAATTTTTGGCAACCGCGGCCGTTCTGGCCTGCGGAATGGGAACGGCTGTCCATGCGCAAGAGCGTGTGTCGATCGCAACGGGCGGCACATCTGGCCTGTTCTACATCATCGGGGCAGGGATCGCCGATCAGATCAACGCCCATATGCCCGACACGACGGCCCGGGCCGAAGTGACCGGGGCTTCGGTCGAAAACATCCGCCGCGTCGCCGCTGACCAGATGACATTCGGCCTGTCATCGGCCTCGACCCTGTTCGACGCGACCAAGGGCGAAGGCCCGTTCAAGGATGGCGTCCAGAACGTTTCCGGGATGGCCTATCTTTACCCGGCAGTTCTGCAGGTTGCGACCGTGAAAAGCACCGGGATCGATGATTTCGGCGATCTTGCGGGCAAGCGGATCAATCTCGGACCGCCGGGCTCGAACTCGGCGGTGCTCGGTCAGCGCATCATGGAGGCCCATGGCGTGTTCGACCCGAACAAGGTGCAGTTCCTGTCCTATAGCGAGGGCGTGGCGGCCCTGACCAACGGGACGATCGATGCAACGGTCGTTCTGGCCGGTGCGCCGACCGCCGCCCTGATCGACCTGGACGCTCAGAAGGACATGGTGCTGCTGAGCCTCGACAAGGAGGCGGCCGAAAGCCTGACCAGGGAATATCCTTACTATCAGACCTACGAGATCGCGCCCGGCACCTATTCCGACATTTCCGAGCCCGTCACCGCGATCAACGATCCGGCGACGCTCTTTACCAAGGCGGATGCAGATCCGGCGAAGATCCAGGGGCTCATGTCGGCGATCTTCGACCACCTGGACGAACTGGCCCAGGTTCACCCGCAGGCAAAGGCCATCACGCTTGAGGCGGCCCCCGAGATGGCGGTCCCGCTGCATCCGGGCGCGCAAGCCTATTTCGCTTCGAAATAGGCCGGGTCAGCGACATGCCGGGAATTACTCAGCTGCGATTGCGCCTGCAAAGACATGGCGCAATCAGCCTGCCCGAAGCCACGATCGTCTCGCTTTGCTTCGCCGCGCTCGCCGTGGCAGTGACGGCGCTGGTGATCTGGGGCGCGTATTTTGGCCTGATCACCGCCCTCATCCTGCGCTCGGGCTTCTTCTCACTTGCCGCCGCGGCCGGGCTGATGGCGGCAGGCTTGCAGATCGGGCGCTGGCCCGTCCGCATCCTGTTCTACCTTCTTGCCGCATTGGCGCTTGTTCCGGGATGGCACCTTCAGGCCTCATATGCCGACATCATCATGCGCGGCGCGATGGCGGTTCCCGCGGACCTGTGGGTGTTCTGCGGCCTTCTGGCGGGTCTGCTCGTTCTGGTGCAGCGTACGGTCGGCTGGGCCCTGGTCATCCTGATGATTGCGGCCCTCGGTTATGCCTGGTTTGGCGATCTCATCCCCGGCCAATATGGCCACGGGGGCTATGACTTGCGCCGCCTGACATCGACGCTGATGCTCTCGACCGAGGGTATTTACGGCGTGCCGATGGGCGTTGCGGTCGAATACATCTTCCTGTTCGCCTTGCTGGGCGGGCTGCTGATGAAGATCGGCACGGGCGAGGTCTTCGTCGACCTCGCGCGCGGCCTGACCGGCCGGATGCAGGGCGGCCCCGGCCTTTCGGCTGCGCTGTCCTCGGCAATGCTGGGCACGATCAACGGCAGTGCCGTCGCCAATGTCGTGACGACCGGAACCTTTACCATCCCGCTGATGAAGCGGGTCGGATACTCGCCCAACCTCGCCGGGGCGATCGAGGCGGCAGCCTCTTCCGCGGGTCAGATCCTGCCCCCGGTCATGGGCGCCGCTGCCTTCCTGATGGCCGAGATCATCGGCGTACCCTATGCGACCGTGGCGCTCGCGGCGCTCATCCCGGGCCTGCTATATGTGCTCGCGCTGATGGTGGCGGTCTGGCTCGAGGCCGGCAGGCTCGGCCTGAAGCGGGACAGCGAGGCGGGACTGGGTCTGCTCAAGGTCACGCTGCTGCAACGGGGATACCTGCTCTTCCCGCTTGCGATCCTGATCGCGACCATGGCCGCGGGCCAAAGCCCGACCAGGTCCGCCGTCATCGCGCTTCTGGCCGCGCTTGTCATCTCGCCCTGGCGCAAGGCGACACGCGTCGGTCCATTGGCACTGGTCGAAGTCTGTGTCGAAACCCTGCGGGCCACGATGCCAATCATCGCCGCAGTCGGGGCGGCCGGCGTGGTCATCGGCGTCCTGAACCTGAGCGGTCTCGGGCTCATGCTGTCCGGGCTGATCGTCGATCTTGGCGGCCACAGCATCTTCTGGCTGCTGCTTCTGACGGCGCTCGTATCCTTCGTGCTGGGCATGGGCTTGCCGACTTCGGCTGCCTACCTGCTGCTGGCCGTGCTGGTGGCACCCGCGATGACGCGGCTCGGCATCGAGCCGATCGTGGCGCATATGTTCATCTTCTACTACGGGCTCGTTTCGGCCATCACGCCGCCCGTGGCACTGGCGGCCTATGCCGCGGCCTCGATTTCCGGAGGCGATGCTAACCGCACCGCGTTCGAGGCCGACCGCCTGGGCTTCGTCAAGCTTCTCGTCCCGTTCCTTTTCGTCAGCATGCCCGGCCTGCTGATGATCGGCAGCGGCGCTCAGATCGCGGCATCTGCCCTGCTTGCCGTGCTGGGAACGGTGGGCCTGACGATCGCCTTCGCGGGATGGTTCCTGCGCCCGATGACCGCGCTGGAGAGGATCATCCTCGCCATTTGCTCACTTTTGCTGCTTTGGCCCAGCCCCGTGCTGAGCGTGGATCTGCTCAGCCTTCAAATGCGTGGCCTGGGGCTTCTCGGTCTTGCCGTGATCGCCCTTCGGCTCGTGACGTCACGCGCATCCCTTGGCAGCACTGACAGGAAAACAATCTGATGTTGGACCAGAATCTTCCGTTTCATCCCAATCCCTCCAAGCCCACCATCACGCTGCCCAGGGGGGCCTGCGACGCGCATTGTCACGTCTTCGGCCCTGCCGCCCGCTTTCCCTTTGCGACCGAGCGGACCTATACTCCGGTCGATGCGGCATGGGAGACGCTGCAGGATCTGCACCGCCTGCTGGGACTCGAGCGCACCGTGCTGGTCCAGGCCAGCTGCCATGGCAAGGACAATTCCGCGATGCTGGACGCGATCGCGCGCAGCGATGGCAGCTGCCGCGGCGTTGCTATGGTCGATCGCGGCATCACCGATGCCGAACTGGACAAGCTGCATGAGGGCGGCGTGCGCGGTATCCGCTTCAATTTCGTGACCCATCTGGGACAGGATGCCGATCTTGACGCCGTGCGCGGGCTTGCGGCTCGGATCGCACCGCTTGGCTGGCACGCCGTCCTGCATTTCGACGCGGACAGGCTGGACAGGCTGGCCCCGGTTCTGCGCGAATTGCCCATTCCCATGGTCATTGACCATATGGGACGCCTGGACGCCTCGCGCGGGATCGAGCAGCCGGGTTTCGATCTCCTGACCGAACTGATGCAGGATGATCGCTTCGTCGTGAAAGTCTGCGGCGCCGAGCGGATCACCAGGACGGGGCCGCCCTATGCGGATGCGGTCGTGATTGCCCAGGCCCTGGTCCGCGCCTTTCCGGATCGCGTTCTGTGGGGGACGGATTGGCCCCATCCCAATATTCGCAAGGACATGCCGGACGACGGCAAGCTTGTCGATCTTCTGGGCGAGATCGCGCCCGAAGCGCATCTGCTGGAAAAGCTCTTGGTCGAGAACCCGACGCGACTTTACTGGGCGCCGTGATCCTGCCCAATGCCGTGATGCCGGGATTCGAGATCTCGGTGAGGTGATGGTGGGCTGATCATCCCGATGGGCGCGGGTTCCGGAAACACCCCAGCCGGCAGCGCCCAAGCCGTCGGCCAGGCGCAGCCCGCGTTCTGGCCGTCGCAAGCCCCGCGCCGTCTCATCCCGCGGCCTGGACGAAATCATGGCTGAGGGGGGCGGAATTGCCTCAAGCGGGCAATCGACAAGGGCAATGCAAAGATCACCCCGGTTGGCCCAGCTCACTGGCGCGGCACCTGCACAGGGCCGCGCGTCAGGCGATCTGGAAGCCGTACCGCAGCGGGTCGTCGCTGTCCACGAGGATGGTGTTATGACCGATGATCCGCGCCCAGCCGCTGATGCCGGGCAGGATGCCGGGATAAGGACCGACCATGACCTCGCGTTCGACCTTGCCCTCGAAGACGGTTCCGATCAGGCTCTTGTTGCGGAAATTCGCGCCCAAGGCCAGCCGGCCCTTGCCATGCAGCTGCGCCATCCGGGCCGAGGTGCCGGTCCCTCCGGGCGAACGGTCTATGGCCTTGTCACCATAGAACACCGCATCACGCCCGTCGCAATCCGCGCCATCCGGCCCGTCGCACCAGACGACGTGATGCACGCCCCGGATGCGATCATCCTGCGGATGGACCGGATCGCAGATCCCCGCCAGCGCGGCCCGCAGGGCGCGGCTGTGACCGACGATCTCGGCCGCGCCCATGCCTTCGAGGCCCGGCCAGTTGGGCTGCGGCTCGACCACGGCATAGAAATTGCCGCCATAGGCGATGTCGACGACCATCCCACCCATACCGGGAACGTCCACGCGAACATCCGCTTCGTGCAGGTAGCTCGCGACATTGAAGAGCCGCACCGAAGTGACGCGGTCGCCTTCAAGTTCATAGGTGACGTCCACCCGTCCGGCCGGCGTCTCGATGGCAAGGCGGCCGGGCTCGCGCGGCGTGACCAGCCCTTCCTCGATGGCGACGGTGGCGAGCCCGATCGTGCCCGCCCCGCACATTGGCAGGCAGCCCGAAACCTCGATGAACAGCGCCGCGATGTCGCAATCCTCGCGGAACGGGGGATAAAGGATCACACCCGACATGATGTCATGGCCGCGGGGCTCGAACATGAGCGCCTGGCGCACCCAGTCATGTTCGCGCAGGAAAAGGTCGCGCCGCTCGAAGATCGGCAGATGCGGCAGGACCGGCCCGCCGCCCGCGACGACCCGGACCGGGTTGCCGCAGGCATGGGCGTCGATGCAGAAGAAGCGCTTACGCATGCTAGCGGACCCGCGCTTCCAGCGCCCCGCGCGACATGCGGTCGAGCAGCAGCGCGACGGCGACGATGGCGAGCCCGGCGCGCAGGCCCAGACCCATCTCCATCCGGGTCAGGCCGCGCGTTACCTCGGCCCCAAGGCCCCCTGCCCCGACCAGCCCCGCCAGCACCACCATCGCGAGCGAAAGCAGGATGCACTGGTTCAGCCCGACCAGCAGCGTCGGACGGGCGGCGGGAAGCTCGATCTTGAACAGGATCGTGCCGGGTTTGGCACCGATCGCCTCGCCGAGTTCCTTGAGATCGGCGGGCACGCCGCGGAAGGCCAGCGTGGTCAGCCGCAGCATGGGCGGCACGCCATAGACGATGGTCGCGATGATCGCGGGCACCCGTCCCAGGCTGAAGATCATCACCGCCGGGATCAGGTAGACCCAGGGCGGCACCGTCTGCATCACGTCGAGGACCGGGCGCAGCGCGGCCTCGACCGCGGGGCGCCGGGCGGCGAGGATGCCCAGCGGAAAGGCGATGACGACGGCGATCAGCACGGCGACGACGACCAGCGCGATGGTCTCCATCGAGGCCTTCCACAGCCCCATCCCCCAGCAGAAGCCAAGGCAGCAGGCGGCGAGAACCGCGACCCGCGCCCCAGCCGTCAGGAAGGCAAGGACGACCACCACCGGGATCAGGACAAAGGCTGGCGGCAGCAGAAGCGCGGCCTCGATGCCACCCAGCACCGCCTCGATGACCCGCGCAATGGCGGCGAAAAGCGGGTGGAAATTGCTGTTCAGCCAATCGACCAGCGGCGCGAGCAGCGCGCCCGGAGAGAATTGCGTCATTTGCGGTCTCCTGCGAAGCTTTGGGTCACCCGGTCTAGCAGCATGGTCAGGATCACGATGGCGATCGAGGCATTGATCGAGGTCGCGATGTCCAGCGTCCGGATCGCGCCATAGATCGTCTCGCCCAGGCCCCCCGAGCCGACGATGCCCGCGATGACCACCATGCCGAAGGCCATCATCAGGCTCTGGTTGATGCCGGCCATGATCGAGGGCAGCGCAAAGGGCAGCCGGATCTTCACGAACATCTGCAAGGGCGTCACGCCAGAGGCATCGCCCAGCTCAAGGAACTCGTTCGGGGTGTGGCGGATGCCCAGCGAAGTCAGGCGGATCGCCGGCGGGATCGCCACGATGACTGTCGCGACCAGTGCCGTCGCCGGGCCGAAACCCAGAAGCGCGATCGAGGGCAAGAGGTAGATATAGGGTGGCATGGTCTGGATCAGGTCGAGCACCGGGACCAGCGCCCGGTCCAGGCGCGGCATCAGCCCGGCCAGCACCCCGACCGGCAGGCCGATTGCCAGCGCGATGACGCTGGCGGCAGCGACCAGCGCCAGGGTCTCCATGGTTTCGGGCCAAAGCGACATCGCCCAGCAGCCGATCAGCGCAAGGGCGGTGACGGCGGCGGCCAGGGCACCGAGCCTGCGCCAGGCGACCAGGGCAGCGAGCGCCGCGACGACGTAGAAGGGCGGCAGCATCAGCAGCCAGAGCAGACCGTCAAAGAGCCCCTCGAGCAGGGCGCGCGCACCGTCGAACAGGAAGGCCGCATGGTCCGACAGCCAGAACAGCGCGTCGTCGACCGTGGTGTCGAAGGCAGAGATGAAATCCTCCATTCCCGCCCCCTCAGGCCGCCGCCTGGCGTTCGGGTTCGCCCCGCATGCCCAGAAGCAGGTTGCGGATCGTCACGATGCCCAAGAGCTTGCCACCCTCGACCACTGCGACGGCGTCGCTGCCGGAACTGGTGACCTGCCCGATCAGCGCGTCGATATCGGAATCGGGTGCGCAGCGCGGCAGGGTCTCGACCGGGCCGCGCCACTCGGCTGCGGGGATCATCACCGAATGCGCCTTGACCAGATGCAGCCGCGAGATGCCGGCGACGAAATCCGCGACATATTGATCGGCCGGGTTCATCACGATCTCTTCGGCGGTGCCGGTCTGGATGATGACGCCGTCCTTCATGATCGCGATGCGGTCGCCGATGCGGATCGCCTCGTCGAGATCATGGGTGATGAAAACCGCCGACTTGCCGAGCTCCTTGGTGAGCTGGCGGAACTCGTCCTGCAATTGCCGCCGGATCAGCGGGTCCAGCGCCGAGAAGGGCTCGTCCATCAGGATGATCTCGGGGTCCGAGGCCAGCGCCCTCGCAAGGCCGACGCGCTGCTGCATGCCGCCGGAAAGCTCGGACGGGAAGCGCGCCTTCCAATCCGCAAGGCCGACCTTTTCAAGCGCTGCCGAGGCTGCGCGGTTGCGTTCCTCGCGGGGGATGCCCTGGACCTCGAGGCCGAAGGCCGCGTTCTCGAGCACGTTGCGATGGGGCAGCAGGGCCACGCTTTGGAACACCATGCCGATATGGCGGGCGCGGGTCTCGCGCAGGGTCGCCGCGTTCATCGTCGCGATGTCGCGGCCCTTGACCAGCACCTTGCCGAGGCTCGGCTCGATCAGCCGGTTCAGGAGGCGGATAAGTGTCGACTTGCCGCTGCCCGACAACCCCATGATGCAGAAGATCTCGCCGCGACGGACCTGAAGGCTGGCATCCGAGACCCCGACGACGCAATTGTAGTCGCGCAGCACCTCGGGCTTGCCCAGCCCCTTTTCCGCGATCGCGCGGATCGCATCCGCGCTGCGCTTTCCGAACACCTTCCACACAGACTGGCAGTCGATCAGGATGTCGGCATTGGCATTCTGGGTCTTTTCCATGGCTTCCCTGTTGTCTTGCTTGTTGTCGGGGGACGGCGCCGGGCGCCGTCCCCGCCCGTTCAATAGGACTTGATGTTTTCCCAGCGCCCGATCAGGTCGGCATGGGCCGCGATCCAGTCGGCGATGGCCTCGTCCATGGTCTTTCCGTCATTCACCGCCGAATTGATCGCGGTGATGTCGGCCAGCGGCACATAGACGCTCGCCATGGCCTCGCGGGCCTCGGGATATTCCTCGGAGAAGCCCTTCTGGCCGATCCAGTAATAGCCCTGCGGCGGGGGGAAGACGCCCTTGGGATCGGCGAGGTATTTCACATCGTATTTCTGCACCATCCACGAGGGTTCCCAGATGGTGACCGCGATCCATTCCTGCCGCTCGGTCGCGGATTTCAGCGCGGCGGTCATCGCCGCGCTGCTGCCCTCGACCAGTTGCAGGTCAAGCCCGTATTGCTTGACCGCCTCGGCTGCATCGCGCATCAGGCCGGCGCCCGGCTCGATGCCGACGATCTTGCCGCCGAATTTTTCGGCATTCTCGTTCAGCTGCTCGAGAGAATCGATCGGCACGTATTTCGGCACCGCGATGCCTTGGTAGAGCCCGTGCGAGACCGGAGAGATCTTCTCGAGCCGGTTCTTGTTGCGCTGCCAGTAATCCTGGGCGACGTAATCGGTCTGCGAGGCCAGGATCTGCACGTCGCCCTTGGCGAGCGCGGCATAGGCGATGCCCCATTCCGAGAAGGGCGTGACCTCGACGGTATAGCCCTTGTCCTCGAGCACCTTCCTGGTGATGCCGGTGATCGGGGTCAGGTCCTCCCAGGACAGGGTGCCCATCCTGATGACCTTGTCCTGGGCCGCCGCCGGCAGGGCAAGGCCGAGCGCCACGGCCCCTGCGAGGATGGTCCCCAAAATTCTGCGCATGTCAGTCCTCCGCTGTCGTCTGGCCGGCGGGCAGCCGACAGCCGGCGCCGCGCGCTGCGCGACGGGCCGAGAACGTGCCCGGATCGGCGATTTCACTTGTCGGGGCAGGCTTTGCTTGTTCGGTCCGGGGGCCCCATGGCCCGGTTGACAGGATTTATCCCCTGCCGGGGCCCCTGACGGCAAACGAGAATTTGCTTAGGTCAGGCATTAGAAAATCTGCGTCAGCGCCCGCGTGGCATCAGACGGCCTCATCCCGCAAAGTGTCAAGCACATGCGCGACGAACCCCGCGACGCAGGGGCGCTTGAGGGATTTCTTCTTGCAGGTCAAGAAGTTGCCCCGCCCGGCGGTGATCGGCGCGGGATGGGCGAAGACCAGCTCGCCCCGCGCGATGGGGGCGCGGACCATGTGATGCCAGCCCAGCATCACGCCCTCGCCCTCAAGGACAGCTTCCATCAACAGGCCCACCTTGTTCGTCGAGAGCGTCGAGGGCGCCTTGGCCCATTCGGCGCCCTGCGCCCGGAACCATTCGGCCCAACCGAGCGGCTGCCAGCCGATGGCATCCGCGCTCCAGTGCCGGTCGTGCAGATGCAGCAGGTTGACCCGGTTCAGGTCGTCGGGCGTGTCGAAGGGGCCGTGCTCGGCCAGGTAGGCGGGGGTGCAGACCGGCTGGGCGACCTCCTGGAACAGAAAATGCAGCTCTTCGCCGACCTCGTAGCGCTCGCTGCCGCAGAGGAAGGCGATATCGACCTCGGAATAGTTGCGCAGCGTGCCGTCCTCGTCCGAGGCGAGCACGGTGAAGCCGATCTCGGGATGGCTCGCGCGGAAGCGGTCGATCACCGGCTTCAGCCAGAAGCTTGCCATGCCATTGGTGGCCGAAAGCGTGACCGTCTGCGGCCCCTCGTCACCCGAGATGGCCGAGACCCCGGCGCTGATCGTGTCGAGCCCGGCGGTGACCGCCGCTTGCAGGCTCGCGCCCTCGGGGGTCAACTCCAGCGCATTGTGACGGCGCACGAACAGGGCCACGTCCAGCGCGCGTTCAAGCAGGCGGATCTGCTGGCTGACCGCCCCTTGGGTGACGTTCAGCTCCTTCGCGGCCAGGGTGAAGCTCAGATGCTTCGCGGCCACTTCGAAAGTCGCGAAAGAGCCCAGCGATGGCAGGTAGCGGCGCTTGACCGGCGGCATGAGGCGTCCTCCTGGTGGAGGGCTCATTCTAGCCGGGCCAGCCATTCTTTCCAGCGCATATAGGCATTTGCGCCCCAGCTGTCGAAGGGATGGGGCGGCAGGGCCGAGGGTTCCTCCTCGGCACCGAAATGGCGGGTGATGGCGCTTTCGCGCCCGCAGGCCAGTTCCGCCGCGCCGATGCCGGTCAGCGTCCCCCGCGCCGTGCCCAGCCCGTTCTGGACGCAGGCGGCGAAGAGGCCCGGCTCCAGCTCGCGCAGGACCGAGACGGCATTGCGCGACAGGCACAGGTGCCCCGACCAGGCATGTTCGAAGCGGATGCCGCGCAGCATCGGGAAGCGCGCGTCGAATTTGCGGCGCATGGCGCGGGCGGCGCGGGCGAGGTCGGCGGCGCTGGTCTGCATCTCGGGGCGGTAATAGCCGCCCTGGCGGATGACGATGCGGTGGCCGCCCTGCCCCGGCCCGATGCGGCGCACGGTCGTGCCCATCGGGTCGGCGGGCGTCGTGCCCCAGCATTCCTGCCCGCCAAGGGCGCGGATCGCCTCGGGGGGCAGCTCCTCGGTCATGCAGGCGTTCAGCATGACATGCATGAGCCGGCCGCGCTTGAAGCCGAAGCTTTCCAGATGGCCGTTATTGCTCAGGATGACCTTTGCCGCAGTGACCGATCCGGCCTCCGTGGTGAGCCGCCAGCGCTGGCCCTGTGTCTCGATCCGCAGCACCGGCGAGCGCTCGAAGATGCGCAGGCCCTGCCCTTCCAGCCCGGCGGCCAGCCCCCGGACATAGCCTGCGGGCTGCAGCATCGCGGTGCCCGGCGTGAAAAGGCCGGTGCGGTAGTAATCCGAGCCGGTGATCTCTTTCATCTGCCGCGCGTCCAGCAGCTCATGCGCCTCGCCCATCGCGGCAAGATGCGCGGCATAGCTGAGATTGGCCGCGATTCCGGGTTCCGAGGCCGCGGCATTGATCTTGCCGCTGCGTTGAAAACAGCCCTCGGGAATCGCATAGTCGCGCACCGCCGCGCCGGCGAAGTCGATCGCCTGGCGATTGAGCGCGGTCAGCTGCCGGTCCCTGCCATCGTCCCCGGCATAGTCGCTCGAGGTCAGCTCATGCGGCAGGTCGATCATGAAGCCCGAGTTCCGCCCGGTCCCCCCCTCGCTGACCCGCGCCGCATCGAGGAGGACGATGTCAAGCGCAGGATCGATCTGCTTCAGCCGCCGCGCGGCCGAGAGCCCGGCGAAGCCCGCCCCGACGATCGCCACGTCGCAGCCGGTGGTTCCCTCGAGCCGCGCGCGGGGCGCGACCGGGGGCAGGATCGCGCTCCAGCCGGCGGGGCCGTTGAAGACCGGCAGGCGAATGGCCGCATGCACCGCCATGATCAGTCCAGCGCCGTATCCGCGTGATCGGACAGGTCCAGCCAGATCGTCTTGAGCTGGGTATACTGGTCATGGGCATGGATGCCATTGTCGCGCCCGCCGAAGCCCGACTGCTTGTAACCGCCGAAGGGGGTGGTGATGTCGCCCTCGCCGAAGCTGTTCACGGTCACCGTCCCGGCCCGCAGCATCCGCGCGCCGCGCAGCGCCCGCTTGCCATTGGCGGTGAAGATCGACGCCGCAAGTCCATATTTCGTGTCATTGGCGACCGCGATCGCCTCTTCGAATCTCGCCACCTCGATGACGGTCAGGATCGGGCCGAAGATCTCTTCCCGAGCCAGCCGGTCGTCGCGATCCGTGACCTCGACCACGGTCGGCGCGACATGGGTGCCGCCATGGCTTTCGCCGCCAAGGACGATCCGGCCCGACTTGACGGCCTGCGCGAGATATCCCGAGACCTTCTCGAAATGCGCCTGCGAGACCAGCGCCCCGACCCGGACCGAGGGATCCAGCGGATCGCCGGAATTCCATTCCCGCGCATGGGCCGCGACGCGTTCCAGCAGCTTCGGCTTGATCGCCTTCTGGACGATCAGCCGCGAGGCGGCCGAGCAGTTCTCGCCCATGTTCCAGAAGGCGCCATTGACGACATGGGCCGCGACCGCGTCCAGATCCTCGGCATCGTCGAGCACGATGCAGGGATTCTTGCCGCCCAGTTCCAGCACCACCTCCTTGAGATTGCTGTCTGCGGAATAATGCAGGAAGCGCCGCCCCGTCGCGGTCGAGCCGGTGAAGCTGACCATGTCGACATCGGGGTGACGGCCCAGCGGCTCGCCGACCTCCGAGCCCGAGCCGGTCACCACGTTCAGGACGCCGCGGGGAAGGCCTGCCTCGACGGCTAGTTCGGCCACCCGCAAGGTCGTCAGGGTGGTCTCGGCGGCGGGCTTCACCACCACCGTGCAGCCGGCGGCAAGGGCCGGTCCGATCTTCCAGGCCAGCATCAGCAGCGGGAAGTTCCAGGGCAGCACCAGACCGACGACGCCGACCGGCTCGCGCAGGATCATGGCGATATGGTCGTCCGAGGCTGGCGCGACCTGGTCGTAGATCTTGTCGATCAGCTCGGCATGCCATTTCAGGACATGCACCGTCTCGGGGACATCGACGGTCTCGCAATCAAAGATGGTCTTGCCGCTGTCGAGGCTTTCCATCACCGCAAGCTCGCGGGAGTTGCGCTCGATCAGCTTGGCAAGGCGCAACAGCACCTCCTTGCGCGCGGCGGGATGCAGGCGCGACCAGCGCCCGTCATCAAAGGACTCGCGGGCCTTCGAGACGGCCAGGTCGACATCCTCGGCCCCGCAGGCGGCGATCTCGGCCAGCGCCGCGCCGGTCGCCGGGTTCACCGTGGTGAAGCTTTTCCCCGAGATCGCGGGCCGGAAGCTGCCGTCGATGAAGGCGTTTTGCGGCAGTTCGAGCGTGGCCGCGATGGCCTTGTATTCCGCGGTCGTCAACAAATCGCCCATGTCAATTCCCCTCCGTGATGGCCGCGACGCTGGTCTTCAGCACACCGATCACCTGTTCCAGCGCGCGTTTCTCGTCCTTGTTCAGCCCCTTCAGGGGCGGGCGCATCGGTCCGGCACTGACGCCCGTGACCTCGACCCCGTGCTTGACGCATTGGATGAACTTGCCGCCCTGTTCGAGGACCCGCATCAAGGGCAGCATGGCCGACATGATCCGGCGGCCCTTGTCGAAATCGCCGCGGATGGCGCAGGCCTCGTAAAGCGCGACATGCTCGCGCGGCAGGAAGTTCGAGCCCGCGCAGATCCAGCTGCGCGCGCCCCAGGCGAAGAATTCCAGCGCCTGGTCGTCCATGCCGCAGGACATCTGGATATGGGGATAGTCGCGCGCCAGCAGGTGGACGCGGTTGATGTCGCCCGAGCTTTCCTTGATGCCGATGACATTGCGCGACCGGCCCACCCGGTCGAGGAAGTCGCGCCCCATCTCGACGCCCATCCGGCCGGGGTAGTTGTAAAGGATCACCGGCAGGTCGGCGGCGCGGTCGATGGCCAGCGCGTTCAGCGCGTTCTCGCGCTCGGTCGGGACGGAATAGGGCGGCGTCCCGAGCAGGATCGCATCCGCGCCCATCTCGCGCGCGCCCTTGGCCAGCGCCAGGGAATCCTCGGTCCGCATCGCCCCGGTGCCGATGATGACCGGCAGCCGCCCGGCCACGCGCTCGACGGTGAAACGGGCCAGCGCAAGGCGTTCGTCGACGCTCTGGGCATAGTTCTCGCCGGTCGAGCCCCCCGAGATCAGCCCGTGCACGCCGGCGCTGACAAGGGTCTCGATCAGCGCCGCGAGGCTGTCGAGGTCAAAGGACCCGTCCGCGTGCAATGGCGTGATCAGTGGCGTGTAGATGCCTTCCAGCACCATCCGGGCAGTCATGTCGGGGGCCTCCCTTGCTTGGCCTTTTCCTTTGCTTTCCGCCGCTTTTGGTAAGGCCATCGGCTGACTTGCCGCAAAGGAGAATGTTCAGCGGTTGGGCATTAGCAGAACTGGGTCAGACTGCCTTTGTCCCCGGTTCTGGCTCGCGGGAATTTCGCGCCGGCCCGCCGCGCCCAGATTGCCGCAGAAGCGCCTGAGCACGGGTTTTCTGCTGGCCAACCCCTTCACGCTTTCGGCCTCTGCGACCATTGTCGATGTCCTGCGCCCAGCCCGCGCAGGAACTTGACGTCGGACGCTGGAGCCGACTTTCTGGCCGACCTGCGTCTCATGCCGGGCCTTGCTGCGCCTGCGCTACACGGACGCGACCATCAGCGCGATCGCGCAGGCCTGCGGCTGTTGCGACGCCCTGCATTCGTGTTCTTTAAGCGAATTGGGGAATTCCTTGCCGGACTCGTCCCAGCCGGGGCGAAAACGCACATGACGCGCGCCAATGCCTTCAACATGGCCGGTCACAAAAGCTGGACCGAACAACGCCCCGACAGCTGGCCGCGCGAATATGTTGTCGTCATCGTCGGGCCTGGCGGGAATGGGCCCGGCGCGGCATATTCCTTTGCCAAGCGGCATGGAAGCAGCGACACGCGGCGCACCGAAACGCGCCGATCACCGAAGCGGTTGATCCAAAGCCGGATGGCCTTCCTCCGGCCCGGGTGTCGCGGGATGACAGGCCCGTCATGACGGGGCGGGCATGGTCACACGTCGATCGCGACGCCGCCTATGGGACGCGAGCAACAGGCCAGAACATAGCCGTTCTCGATATCCTCCTCCGAGATCCCGCCGCTATGGACCATTTGGACCTGGCCCGAGAGCTTGCGCACCTTGCATGTGCCGCAGACGCCGAACGTGCAGCCGAAGGGAATGACGATGCCCGAGGCCCTGGCGACGGCAAGGATGGTGTCGGTCTCGTGGCAGGCCTTGCTGACCTGCGATCGGGTGAAGGCGATGCTGGCCTCGGCACGCGCGTCGGGCACGAGGTCGTCATGGACGATCGCGTCCGCCTGGGTCTCGACCGGTGTCCCAAAGCTTTCCTGATGATAGCGCCCCATGTCGTATCCCAGCGAGATCAGCATCTCGCGCACGGCATCCATGAAGGGTTCGGGACCGCAGCAATAGACTTCGCGCTCGAGATAGTCGCTGGCGATCAGCCCGATCATCAGCTGGTTCAGCCGGCCGCGAAGCCCCGTCCAGACGCGGTAGGGATCGTCCTGCTCGACGATGAAGTAGAGCTTGATCGAGGGGACGCGGGCCGCCATCTGCTCAAGCTGCTGGCGACCGATGATCTCGGAGGGGCTTTTCGCGCAATTGACGAACACCACGTCGATATCGGTCCCGCGGTCGAACAGGTAGCTGGTCATGGACAGCGACGGCGTGACGCCGGACCCGGCCGAGATGAACAGGTATTTCTTCTTCTCGCGGCGCGGCATGGTGAAGATGCCCAGCGGGCCGCTGGCCCTGATCCGCATCCCCGGCTTCAGATGGTCCAGCATCCAGCGCGTGCCAAGGCTGCCCGCCTGGGCCTTGACCGTGACCGAGATGGTCAGCGGCCGCGAGGGCGAGGAGGAGATCGTGTAGGTCCGCCAGACGTTTCCCCCGGGCACGGGCAGCTCCAGCGTCAGGAACTGTCCGGGCTCGTATTTGAAGAGGGCCCCGCCGGGTGAGACGAAGCTGATCGTCGCCACGTCGGCCGCCTCGGGAACGACCGAGCAGCATTCCAATTCTTCGCTGTCCTGCCAGATCAGGGCTTCGCCGGACACGATCAGTTCGCTTGCCTCCGACATGGCTTATTCCGCCGCGATCGCGCGAGGGCCGGTGATCTCGCGGATCAGCGTCGCGGAATACCAGTCGCTGAACTGGATCAGGCCGCCTTCGTGGATCTCGGAATAGGGGCCGGGCTGGTAGGCCGGGGTCAGGATGCCACGCTGGTTGTTCTCGACCACCTCGCGATCCTCGTCATTGGTCGCGATCCAGACCTCGGTCAGGCGCTTGAGATCATAGTCCTGCCCCTCGACGGCGTCCTTGTGGACCAGCCATTTCGTGCAAACCTCGGTCTCGGTCGGGCTGAGCGGGGTGACACGGAACAGGATGCTGTGATCCGACAGGAAATGGTTCCAGGTCGCCGGGTACATGAATTTCAGAAGCGCGCCGGCATCCTTGAACGGGATCGAGGAATTCGGCCGCGTGACAGCGGCCTTGCCGTCCATCGTGTAGCTTTCGGCGGTCTCAAGCAGCGGCGTCCGCACGAAGCGCCATTCCCCATGCTCGGCGATCCTGTAGGCCGATGGCGCGCCGACCGCCTCGCAGCGGGAGACATGCTTGTCCAGCGCCGTGGCCAGCTCGCTGCCATCGCCCATGTTGCCGATGGCGCGCGGGTCCTCGGGGAAGGTCCGGCACAGCGATGGGTGATTGCCCGCGCAGTGATAGCATTCGCGGTTGTTTTCCCAGACCAGCTTCCAGTTGCCCTTCTCGATGATCGTGCTTTCATGGGCGATCTTCGAGTTCTCGAGGTCATGCGGCGCAAGGTAGCGGGCGGTCTCGGCGGCCAGGGTTTCGAAATCCGGCGCCTCATCCGCGAGGCAGATATAGACCATGCCCGAGGCGTTGCGGCAATGGACCTGTTTCAGCCCGTGCTGCGAGGGATCGAATTCCGGACCCATGTCGCGTGCCCAGAGCAATTTTCCGTCCAGGTCATAGGTCCATTGATGATAGGGACAGACCAGCTTGGGATTTTTGCCCTTCTTCGTCTTGCACAGGACCGAGCCGCGATGCCGGCAGGAATTGTGGAAGGCGCGGATCTCGCGGTCATTGCCGCGAACGATCACGACCGAATAGACCCCGACCTCATGCACCACGTAATCGCCGGGCTTGGGGATCTCGCAGGAGGGGATCGCAAACAGCCAGCTGCGATACCAGATCTTGTCCATATCGACCTGGAAGACCCCGGGATCGCCATAGAATTCCTGCGCCAGGGAATGGGCGGGCTTGCGACGCATCAGCATCGAAAGAACGTCGGAGTCTTGCGGCATGGGTATCTCCTTTGCGGTCCGAAGGGCCGGATGTCCCTAGGAATGAAAACGGGCCGCGCCTGGCGCGTGGCCTTGGTCAGCAGGGTGTTTGCCGCAAGCTTGCCATGATCGCCTGATGACGGCGGCAGCGCGACGTGCCTGCTGTGCTGGTCATCTGCGCCATGGCGGGGTCTCCTGTGATGCGGCGGGCTCTGCCGGGACAATCGGACCTGGGCTGTCCGTTGACAACGGCACAAAAATTCATTCTGGATTAGTTGAATTAACCCATGGTGTCCCTTGCGTAGACCTTATGACCTTGCCTCGATCACTGCCCTGCTGTCCTTTGAGGCCGCGGGCCGGCATCTGAGCTTCAAGCTTGCGGCAAAAGAGACTAATGTCACCCCGGCCGCGGTCAGCCATCAGATCAAGGCCTTGGAGCAGGATCTTGGCTGCGCGATGTTCATCCGTCGGCATCGCGGGGTCGAGCTCACCGAGAAGGGAGCCTTCCTGTTGATCACCCTGCAGCGGGCCTTGGAGACGATTTCGGATTCGGTCACCCAATTGCGCGAAAGCACGGACAAGGTCGATGTGACCATCCGCGCCACGACCGCCGTCAGCTCGCTTTGGCTGACGCCCAAGATCGGCGCCTTCTGGAAGGTTTATCCCGACATTTCTGTCTCGCAGATCATCAGTGACGTTCCGGGCAGCGCCGGGAAATATGATCTGAGCATCCGCTATGCCATGCCGCAGCAGGATGACGAGGAATGGCGACCGCTTTTCCAGGACCGGATCCTGGCATTGGGAAGCGAGGCGTTCCGCCAGCAGCATGACATTCGCCATGCATCCGATTTGATGAACGTGCCGCTGATCCATATGCGCAGCGAGGAAAATGACTGGACCGGATGGTCGGACTGGTTCCGGGCCTTGGGTCTGGCCGCTGCGAAAGGGCGCAGCATGCACGTCAACAATCACATGATTGCCCTTCAGGCGGCGCAGGACGACGTCGGTGCGGTGCTGGGATGGGAGCGGCTGCTGGGCGACAGGCTTGGGCAGATGGGCCTCGTCAGGCTTGTCCCGGAAAGCCTGCCCTCACCCGCCGGTTTCCACCTGACGATCCATTCCCGCGCCTCGGCAAAGGCGCGCCTGTTCGCCGACTGGCTTACCAAGGCATAGCTGTTCGCGGGGCAATTCACGGATCAGGGCTTCTCGGCCGACATCTGCCGCGCTGCAGTGGGATTGGGCGAAGTCTTTACGCCCCCGTCTGCAATCGCATGACCGACCGCGGCTGGGCCCTCGCTGCGCCCGCGCCACGAAACCAGCCACCTGGCTGTATCGGTCTGCCACTTCTGCCGATTTCGACAGATGGATTGAATCGCGGAAAGACCTGATGCTGTTGCGCATTGGGCTTCGACGGTGCATGTCATGGGCGACCTCGCCGCGATCTGTGCTTTCCCACCACCTCCGCTCGCCGAAGTGGCGGCCGCGAGCCCAACCCAGGCGCTGAACTCGCTGTTGCTTCGCCAGGAAAGGTAACCGGAATGCTCCGAAAACTACTGACATATCGGGCCATGGTGAAAGGAAAGAATGTCGGGCTTTGGCGAAAGCTGTGCAAGCCGAGCCCCGAGGAGTGGACCGCATACCTCAAGGCTCATGGCGGTTTTCACCGGTTCGGCGAGAATTGCTATATTCTGCCGGATTCCATCTTCACCGATCCTGCCTTGACCTCGATTGGCAAGAATGTCTGGATCGTCGGCGCCTGGCTTTCCGGGCATGACGGCAGCGCCATCATGATGAATCACGCATATGGGGCAAAGCTCGACGCCGTAGGTCCGGTGATCATCCATGACGACGTTTTCATCGGTCGGGGGGCAACGATCCTTCCCGGCGTCACGATCGGACCGCGCGCAATCGTCGGCGCCGGCGCGGTGGTGAGCAGCGATGTCCCGCCGAATTCAGTTGTCGGGGGCAATCCCGCTCGGCGCATCCGTTCGCTGGACGAGCATTTCGAGCGTGTGCAGATGCGAACCGACAGCTATCCATGGAAGGCGTTGATCGAGCAGCGCCAGAGCGGCCATGATCCGGCCCTGGAGCCGGAGCTGCTGCGCCAAAGGATCGCGTATTTTTTTCCGCTCGATTCAGGTGACGACCTGCCGGCGACCGGCGACACCTCGGAGACCTGAAACCCGAGGCTAGCTCGACAGTTCGGGAGCGAGGCTTCCGGGGAGCGCCCGGATTTCAGGATCATCGCGACCTATCCATGCCGCCGTTGGGTGTGGATGCTGTAACGGCCTGTCGCGCGTGGCGGTCGGCGGCGGCACCAGATCATGTCCGGATCGAACCAGATCGACAGGGAGCCGCTGCTTGCGTGCTTCGTTGCGGATTGGCCAGTTCCTGGTCTTGCATCTCGGCGGGGTGGAACTGCTCAGACAGGCCGGCCGCAAAAGCGCCGTGCGGAAAGGGCGAGGCCCGGCAGTCGTTTTCTGCCCAGCCGAAGCAGGGGGGCCTCGATCAAGGGCGATCCAGCCATTCCTGCGGCAGATCGCGCAGGGCCGCCGCGATGGCCTGTCTGGCCTCGTCGCAGACCGGGAGGATCGGTCGTGGAGGCAAAACGTGGCACAGGTCCAGTTGCGCGGCGACTTCATGGACCACCCGATAACTGGTGTACCGGCGAAACCGGTCCCATATTGGCTGCAAGGCGGCATCGACGCGGCGGGCCTCGTCGACATCGCCGCGCCGGGCGGCGCGGACGATCTGCAGGCAAGGCCCAGGAAGCGTGCCGCCAAGGACGCTGTACCACGCGTCTGCCCCAGAAATCATGGCCTCGGCACAGCACCCGTCGCCACTATAGCCGATCGACAGACCGTCGCCGAAAGCTGCACGTTGCGCCGCGAGATGTGGCGCGACCTCATCGGGTTTCGAAGTCGGGTTCTTGATCGCCAACACGCCCGGAAGCTGCGCCAGGCGCTTCACCAGATCGGTTGAGAACCGGAAATGCGTGGTGCCGGGATTGTCATAGATGCAGATCGGCAATCCGCCATGTGCGGCGATCTGTGAAAAATGCTCGAAGACCTCGTTCTCGCTCAGCGGCAGGTAGGACATGGCCGAGAGCAGGCCGGCAGAGGCACCGGCGGCCTTGGCATCCTGCGCAAGGCCTGTCGCCTCGTCGGTGCGAAAGGCGCCGATGCCGACGATGAGCGGGGTGGTGTCACCGACCTCGGCAAGTGCGGCCTCGATGGCGCGGCGGCGCTCGGTCCGGCTCAGATAGGGATAGCTTCCGGTGCTGCCCAGAAGCCCGATCGAGTCGACTCCGGCATCGGACAGCCGCCGCACGAGCCGCGCGACCGACCGGGTATCGACACGCCCATTAGGGTCGGCCGGTGTGATGGGAAAGGCCGACAGGCCCTTGAAGATGGTCAAGATCGTCTCCGTTGGTTTTCGCGCCATGGACGGCGCCGCCGCCCCTCGACAATCGAACTCGACAGGCGGCTTAAGGGCCGCCAGATCATCTTTATAGATGCTCGGGGCGACATTTTTTTCCGAGTTCATCCCCCTCTCTTCGGCACCGATCCGACCGTTCATGCTGGGCCCTGACTGCGTAACATGACTGTACAATGAGCTTCGGTTCCTGCCACCCCCTTGGGACAAAAACGGGTGTCGGAAAGAAGTGCTCGGCGAGCTGACCCGCTCACTGCGAATGCGCCCCGGGGTGAGCAGAAGGACGGCGCTGCGTGGCCGGCTCAGGTGGTGTGAACGGGCTTCGTGAACAGGATCCATTCGCTTGCATCGACCTTCCAATCGTCTTTGACGACTGGTCGGCGGGCGACCTGCCGGTAGCCCTTCGCCGTATAAAGACGGAGCGCGTCCTCATGCGTGTCTTCGGTAATCAGACTGATGCTGCCAAGGCCAGCGGCGGCGGCAATCGCTTCGGCATGCGCGAGCAATGCGCTACCCAAACCCTTGCCGCGGAAATCCTCGTAGGTGGCCAGGACGTTGAGGTACCACGAGCCCGGTGCCAGCGCCTCCAGTTCCAGCAGCGGCACGAAAATCGGCGGCGTGTCCGGGTCGATCGGACCCGGGGTTCCTTCGGCGGCATAGCCGAGCAGGCAGGCGGCGACCGTGCCGTCGACCTCGGCAAGCCACGCATTGCGGAAGGAGAAGTTCCCGGTCTCGCGCGCCGCGCGCTCCTCTCCGAACGCCCAAGGATCACCCTCTGGGCCGACGCTCTTTCGCCAGAAATGCAGGGGCAGGTCGTCCGCCGCCATGTTGATGAAACGCACCAGATGCGCGGCATCCGATGCCCTGGCGTTGCGGATCTCCATGCCCGTTCCCTATCCCTGCCTGCGCCTTTCGCGCGCCACAGTCTTTGACGATTTCACGTCGGCCCGCCAGTCCCTTCGGTGATCGCCCCCCTGCTCCGATGGTCTGGCTTGCGCGCCGCGCGAGGCCCGCCTACCAAGAGCCTCGACCCACGACGCGCCTCACGAGGACAGACATGAGCGACACGGTTTTCCGCTTTCCCGAACCGGGCCCAGAGCCCATCACCACCGACCTCGAGGGCTGGACCAAGGTCGAGGGCAACCCGACCATGCGCTACTGGGTGCAGCACAGCTCGCTTGATGGCAGCATGATTTCGGGCACGTGGGAGGCGACGACTGGCACCTGGCATGCAACCTATCAGTTCTATGAGTTTGTCCACCTGATCGAGGGCCGCATCACCATCACCCCCGACGGTGGCGCCCCCGTCAAGCTGACGCCCGGCGACGCCTTCGTGGTCGAACCGACCTTCAAGGGCACATGGACCATCGAGGAACCGGTGCGCAAGCACTTCGCCATCAAGCTGAAGTAAGCCACGCCGATGCGACGGACGCTCTCGGGAGACGACCCATGATCGCTGCGGATCTGATCCTGACCAATGCCCGCGTCCTGACCATGGACCGGGACCAGCCCCGGGCCGAGGCCGTGGCCCTTGCCGGCGCGCGCATCCTCGCGGTGGGCAGCGCGGCCGATATCGCGGCGCTGGCCGGGCCGGAAACGCGGATCATCGACGCGGGCGGGCGGACAGTCCTGCCCGGCTTTTTCGAAGGGCATGTGCATGTGGGGCTTGGCGGGGCCGACCTGACGCATCTGCATATCGGTCATCTGCACGGGGCCGAGGCGGTCGGCGCGGCCTTTCGCGGCTTTGCCGCCGCGAATCCCGACCTGCCGCTGCTCATGGCACAGGAGGCGCATTACGGCATTCTCGACAGGCCTGCCACGCGTCACGACCTCGACGCGATGATCGCGGATCGTCCCATCGCGATGATGTCGCCCGACCTGCACACGGTCTGGGCCAATACCGCCGCGCTGAGGGCCGCAGGTCTGCTGCACGGTGCCGAGATGCCGCATGGCCACGAGGTCGTCATGGGCGAGGACGGCCTTGCCACGGGCGAGCTGCGCGAATTCGAGGCCTTCGGCCCATTGATCGCCTTCGCGGGCGAAGGTCGCATCAACCTTGGCATTGCCACCGGCGAAGAGCCCGATCCCCGGCCGACAGAGGCCGAGCGCGATGCCGACAAGGCGCTGCTTCTCAAAGGCATGATGCATTGCGCCGCGCATGGCGTGACCAGCCTCGTGAACATGGACGGCAACCGCTACACGCTGGAACTGCTCGCCGAGATGCGGGCCGAGGGCACGCTGCCCCTGCGGGTGAAGGTGCCGTTCCATTTCAAGCCGCACATGGGGCTGGACGCGCTCGACCGTGCCTCGGCCATGGCTGCGGAGTTCGACGATGACTGGATCAGTTCCGGCTTCGTCAAGATGTTCATGGACGGGGTGATCGACAGCCGCACCGCCTATATGCTGCAGGACTATCCGGACCAGCCCGGCCACCGCTCCGAGCCGCTCTTCCCGCCCGCGCGCTTCGCCGAGATCGCGACCGAGATTGACCGACGCGGCCTGCAGATCGCCGTTCATGCCATCGGCGACGGCGCGGTCCGGACGGTGATTGACGGCTATCAGGCGGCCCAAGCTGCCAACGGTCCCCGCGACAGCCGTCATCGCATCGAGCATATCGAGCTGATCGACCCCGCCGATGTTCCCCGACTGGGGACGCTCGGCATCACCGCCAGCCTGCAGCCGCCCCATGTTCCGGGGGCGATGGATTTCCCGCTGCAGCCGACGCTGTCGCGGATCGGTGCCGCGCGTTTGGCGGATGCCTACCAGTGCCGCAGCTTGGCCGACGCGGGTGCCCCCGTCGCCTTCTCCAGCGACTGGCCCGTGGCCGATGTCTCGGTCCTGCGCGGAATTTCCGCGGCCTTGACGCGCGAGCCCTATGACGGCGCCCGGAACGAGCGGCTGTCCCTGACCGAGGTCCTGCACGCTTACACGGCGGCCGGTGCCTGGGCGGCGCATCGTGACCACGTGACGGGAACCCTGCGCCTCGGGCTCGCCGCCGACCTCGTGCTTCTGGGCGGGGATATCGACGCCACGGACCCGACCGGGATCCCCGATCTGGGCGTGATCCTGACGATCTGCGGCGGCCGCATCATCCACGACGCCGGAAGGCTGGACTGAAGCACGCAGGGATTGGCGCCACATTCGAAAAAGCGGCTGCGAAGCATGCCGCCTATTGGCCAGGCGCGAGCAGCCGCCGTGGGCCGCGACTGAGGATGCAGGCTACTCCGCAAGCAGCGGCGATCAGACTGCCTATTCCCTGTCTTTGTCGCGTTCTGTCAGACTGCACGGCGGGCCGCGCGACAGCCGATTTGGCTTTTATCCGTTTGTAATCCGATACGGACATGGTCCGCGCTGATCAAAAATGGGCAATCGTGGTATCATCGTGAAGGCGGCGAGCGCAGAGGGCTGCGCCGGCTCAGGTTTTGCGATTCGAGAATCCATTTCTACCGCCAAGTTGTCAGTAGCGGGAGGAAGCCATGACAACATTCACCCTGAACGGCGTCGAGCGGGAGTTCGGCGAGAGTGAGGCAATGCCCCTGTTGTGGGCGATCCGCGACATTGCTGGTCTCACCGGAACGAAATACGGCTGCGGCGTCGGGCTGTGCGGTGCCTGTACCGTGCATGTCGACGGCAAGGCGGTCCGCTCTTGCCAGACCACCCTCGGAGAGGTAGCCGGCAAGCGGGTTACCACGATCGAGGGTCTGGACCCCGCAGGCAATCACCCGGTTCAGGTCGCCTGGCGCGATCGGAACGTCCCGCAATGCGGCTTCTGCCAGACTGGCCAGATCATGCATGCCGCTGCCTTCCTGAACGAAACGCCGAAACCGACGGACGACGAGATCCTGACGGCGATGTCCGGCAATGTCTGCCGTTGTGGCTGCTACCAGCGGATCGTCGAGGCCGTTCGCCTCGCCAGCACGGGAGCCTGAGCCATGCTGAAATATATCCAGCCCCATCTGGCAAATGCGCAGGAATGCGTGCATCTGGCCAAGGTCACCCGCCGCGGGTTTCTGGGGACCGCCGGAAGCTTCGCGATTGCGGCCTATGCCGTCCCGGCCCGCGCCTTCGACACCTATGCGGTCGGCGGTTCGGACATGCCCCATGGCATCATCGAAAACCCGCTCATCTTCGTCTCGATCGACGCGGACGGCACCGTCACCCTTGTCGCCCATCGTTCCGAAATGGGCACTGGCAGTCGGACCTCATTGCCCATGGTCATCGCCGACGAGATGGAGGCCGATTGGGCACGGGTGAAAATCGTGCAGGCTCCGGGAGACGAGCCGACCTACGGCAATCAGGACACGGACGGCTCCCGCTCGATGCGCCACCATATCCAGGTTGCGCGCAAGATCGGAGGATCGGTTCGCACCATGCTGCAACGGGCTGCGGCCGAGCAATGGGGCGTCGAGCCGACGGCGGTCAAGGTCGAGATGCATGAAGTGACAGGCCCCGGCGGCCAAAGCGTCGGCTTCGGCGATCTGGCCGCCAAGGCGATGGCGCAGCCCGTCCCGCCCCATTCCGAGATCACCTATAAGACCGAGGATCAGTTCCGCTACATCGGCAAGGGTCAGGTGCAGATCACCGACCTTCACGACATCACCACCGGGGCCGCGATCTACGGTGCCGACGTGATCCTTCCCGGGATGAAATTCGCCGTGATCGCCCGACCGCCCGTGCTGGGCGGGAAGGCCGTTTCCTACGATGCGACCGAGGCGCTTGCCCTGCCGGGGGTCGAGAGCGTTCACGAGCTGCCCTATGCGTCGATGCCCCCGAAATTTGCCCCGCTTGGCGGGATCGCCGTGGTGGCAAGCAATACCTGGGCGGCGCTTGATGGTCGCGAGCGGCTGAAGATCACGTGGGAGGCAGGGCCGCATGGCGGCTACAGTTCGCCCGCCTATATGGCCGAGATGATCGCCACATCCGAGCAGGCCGGAACGGTCGCACGCGATCAGGGGGATTTCGATGCGGCCCTCGCCAGCGCGGCGAAGACCTTCACCGGAACCTATACGCAGGACCACATCGCGCATATCCCGATGGAGCCCCCGGCAGCGATCGCGCATTATACCGCGGAGGGATTGGAGATCTGGGCCCCGGTCCAGAGCCCCTATGCCACGCGCGTGGATGCGGCGGCTGCGCTGGGGCTTGATCCTGCGAAGGTGAAAGTGAATGTCACGCTTCTCGGCGGCGGGTTCGGACGGAAATCGAAAGCCGATTTCGTCACCGAGGCGGCGCTGCTCTCAAAGGCGGTCGGCGCGCCGGTCCGGGTCCAGTGGACGCGCGAGGACGATGTGAAGCATTCATTCTACCACACGACCTCTGCCGAGCGGATCGATGTGGCGATGGACGCGGCCGGGAAAGTCACCGGCTGGCGGCATCGCTCGGTGGCGCCTTCGATCCTGTCCACCTTTGCGCCGGATGAAGGCAATGTCATGCCGCTCGAGCAGGGAATGGGGATGAGCGACCTGCCTTTCAGCGTCGAAAACATTCGCTGCGAAAGCGGCAAGGCCTTGGCGCATACCCGCATCGGCTGGTTCCGTTCGGTGTCGAACATCCCACATGCCTGGGCGATCGGGTCTTGCGTGGGCGAGCTCGCGGCGCAACTCGGCAAGGATCAAAGGGCGATGTGGCTTGAACTGATCGGCGCGCCGCGGATCCTTGATGCCAAGGCGGCTGGCCTGCCGGATGACTTCTGGAACTACGGCGAGCCGATGTCCGAATTCCCGATCGATACCGGGCGGCTCATCAATGTCCTGAACATCGCCGCTGACGGCATCGGCTACGGAAAGGATCTGCCTGAAGGCGAGGGCATCGGCCTAGCCGTCCATAGAAGCTTCGTCTCCTATGTCGCCTGTGCTGCGCGGGTGAAGGTCGTCGATAGCAAGATTACCGTTCCCGAGATGCACATGGCGATCGATTGCGGTTTTGCGGCAAACCCCGAACGGATCCGCAGCCAGTTGGAAGGCGCGGCGGTGATGGGCATGACGGTGGCGCTAAATTCTGGCATCACGTTCGAGAAAGGTGCGGTCGAGCAGTCGAACTACTACGATTACGATGTCGTGCGCGCGGACAATTTCCCCGTCGTCGTCACCCATATCGTGTCGCATCCCTTCTCGGTCCATGCAACCGGAGTGGGCGAACCGGGCGTGCCGCCGGTCCCCCCCGCAATCGCGAATGGACTCTTTGCCGCGACCGGCGAGCGGCGTCGACATTTGCCGATGGGAATCGACGCCTGAAGCCAGGAATATGTGGACCTGGAGCAGCGCCTCCCTGCGCGGGATCCGTTGCGCCAGATCCATTAAGTGGTGAATGACGCGCTCGCCAGTCGCAACGGTGAATTCGAACGGCTTTGCCATGGGCAGCCGTCCCTCGATCGCCCACTGATCCGGGCCTGATTGCTGCGGATCCTGCTTTCGATCCGCTCCGAGCGGCGGCTGATGAACAGGTGCATTATAAGCTGCTGTTCTGCTGGTTTGTCGGCCTCGGGACCTAAGGTTTTCACCAAAGACCGCGACCGATTGTTGACGACCGAGATTTCGCGCAAGGTGATGGCCGCAATCCTGGCGCATCGCGACATGGCACCGCTTTCGTCGGATGGGCATTTCTCGGTCGCCGGTCCGCTCATCAAGAAAGCCAGCGATGGTGTGGATGGCCCCACCATCGGCTTCGATCCTGCCAAGAATGTCTTTCAGGTTCCCAGAGTGGACGCGTAAGGCGCGATTCTCTGCCGGCTTCAGTTGCGAAGGTTGCAGGTCATGGCGTTAATCTCGCGGTTGGAGCCCTGCCTCGTCGACAACGTCGATCGGCTGCTCGAGGCGGCCCGTGATGTGCCCGCTGCGGCAGTTCCTGCGCTTGACGTGCTCGCCGGGCAGTTGCGTGACACACAGGCGCGAATTGAGAAAATCACTGTGCGGATCGGCAAGATTCAGGGCGAAGACCAGCTGGCCCGGATCAGCGCGAGACGGGGGCGTCGAAAGGTTGCGTCAGATCGGGCAACGGACTGGCTCGACCGGATGATCGTCCGCAAGCCCCTGAAGGTCGTGGCGCCGGCATCGGACCGGCAAGGCTTTGAGATGGTGGGGCGCAGTGTGAGGTGATGGCACAGTAACGGAAACACAGCTGAACGGGACACCCTGTTCGGACCGGAGCGCCTCAGAGCGCGTGCCATTGATCGGGACCCGATCGCCGGCGGACGTCATCAGGGCGCGCAGCTGTAAGCTCGCTGGATCTTGGACGCCGTTTAGATGGCCGCCACCGACCAGATGCCGGATCAAACAATGCTCTTCAATGGCAAACGGGGGGTCGATGAAGAACTCCACCAGCAGGACAAGGCGATCTCCGAAGAAGACGACGATCCTGTAGACCCGTCAGTTACCAGCGTGCGCACGAGAAATGGTCGGCTTCATTTGGGCCATCGCACGCGCCGTGACGTCGGTACTGGGCGCCACCAGGCAGAAGGCAGCATAGAAAGGACCAGCTCCTTCGGCCCGCTGATCCGCAAAGAGTTGAGACGGGTGGTCAAAGCGCACAGTCGTCAGCCAGGGCCGGCAGGCGACCGTCCAACCCATCTTCCCGCGATAGAGGCGGCTGTGGCGCACCAGGACCCCCTGCAGGCGTTATCGGGCCTTGCCGGTGACGCGCATCGCTGCCGCGCAGTCGCATATGGCCTCATGCGCCGCATTCGGAACCCAGACCGCGGTCATCTCGCCCGCCCGGTGCGGCTTCGCCAGTATGACGGCATCACGGCGGTCCGTCTTCACGCGGTCACCAGCCATCACGGGGTTCAGCGACGGCGCGACGACCTGGCGATGAAGGTCATAGCCGCATCGGCCGGCTTCATCGCAGAAGTGGAACTTGCCGCCGCCGACAACCGGTTTCTCTGCAAGCTTTCGAACGTGCTCGGCGCGGTGCGGCATCGGCCAGGCACGACGGTCAAATCATGGCTGCATTGTCGAAGGCTGTCGAGCCACCCTGATCGTCCGGTCGAGCCGTTCCTGCCGCGCGCTTTACCGCGCCCATTCACCCTTGCGGAAGACCGGCACACGGGTGCCATCGGCGCGGATCCCGTCGATATCGGTATCCGGCCCGCCGATCATCCAGTCGACATGGATCATCGAGCTGTTGCCGCCCTGCGCCGCGATCTGCTCGGGCGACAGCGCGGCGCCCTCGAGGAAGCACTTGGAATAGCATTGCCCCATCGCGATATGGCAGGCCGCATTCTCATCGAACAGCGTGTTGTAGAAAAGCAGTCCCGTCTGCGAGATCGGCGAACTGAAAGGAACCAGCGCGACCTCGCCCAGGCGGCGGGCGCCCTCGTCGCTGTCGATCATGTTCAGAAGCACGGTCTCGCCCTTGCTCGAACGCGCCTCGACGGCGCGGCCGGCCTCGAAGCGCATCTCGATGTCCTCGATCAGCGCGCCGTTATAGGACAGGGGCTTGGTTGCGCGCACGGTGCCGCTGACGCGATGGGCATGCGGCGTGGTGAACACCTCTTCGGTCGGGATATTCGGGTTGCAGGCCACGCCGTTCTGCGCGACCGAGGCCCCGCCATGCCATTCATGGCCATCGGCCAGCCCGACCATCAGGTCGGTGCCCGGACCCGAGAAATGCAGCGCGTCGAAGCGTTCGTCGTTCAGCCAGGCCGAGCGCGCCCGCAAGGCGGCGTTATGCGCCGCCCAGGCCGCGACCGGATCGTCATTCGTCACGCGCGAGGCCGCGAAAATCGCCTCGGCCAGCTTCAGCACGGCCTCGTCTTCGGGCAGGTCGGGAAAGACCTGCCGGGCCCAGCCGACAGTCGGATAAGCGGCAATGGTCCAGTTGATCGCGAAATTCGCGATCTTCTCGAGCGCGGGCTTGTAGGCCAGCGAATTGGCCTTGTTGGCGCGTGAGACCTTGGCCGGATCTTCGGCGGCAAGCGCCATCGGATCGGCGCCGGCGATCGCCATGCGCGCCGCGCCGCCCTCGAAAGCCTGCGCCATGCCGCGGTAAAGCCAGTCCGGCGCACGCTCGAAGCTGGCATCCTGACCATGCCGGAAGCGGGCGCGGGATATGTCATCATCCGACAGAACCGGCGTCACCAGACCGGCGCCCGCGCGATAGGCGCTCGCCGCGATCTCGCGGACCAGGGGCAGCGCCTCGACCGGTGCGGTCAGCACCAGATCCTGGCCCGGCTGCAGATTGAGGCCGACCCGCACCGCAACATCGGCAAGCCGGGCAAGAAGGACGGGATCGGGGGCGCGGGCGGTCATGGTGGCTCCTTGGGCAGGCTGCCCGTCATGGCGGGCTGACTTGGCAACCTGCCGATAACCACGGCAAGATCAAGAGAAACGTCATGCGGCCTTCGACCGAACGCGTTTCTCGGCGGCCCGTGCCGTTCGCTATGCCAGCCGGTCCAGAACGAAGTCTGCCCGCCCTTCGACGCCGATCTTCGGCAAGGTGATCGGCGCATAACCGAGGCGGCGATAGGCGGCGACCAAGCGGTGGTATTCCGCGACGGCCTCGCCTAGGTCGTGCTGACGTTCATCGTCCGTCGCGTAGATTTCCGGCCAGGGCGGGGTCAGAAAGACATTCCCGTGGAATCGCCCGGTGCCGCGCAAGACTTCCGATGCCGGAGTCCCCGCCGCATGTTCGAGCGCCACGGCGGCGTCGATCAGGCCGCGGTCGAAGAAGACCCAGCCCTTCGCGTCCTTGAGCCGTTCCCGGTCTGCGAGCGCCAGAGCGATGGCCCGCCGCGCGAAGGCCTCAGGATCGATCCATGGCAGCGCCCTGCCCTTGCCGCGCAGTTCTTCCGCGACGATCCTGCGACCCGGCTCGGAAACCGTGGCGTAACCCCGCCGTCCAAGCGCTGCCAGAAGCGTCGATTTCCCACCGCCCGAGCAGCCCGACAGGATGACATGCCTGTTCGCGCCCTCGGGCGGCATCACATACTGCGTCATGCGCGCGCCTCGGGTGCCCCGGAGCGTTCAAATGCGGCGCCCCTCGTGAGCACCGGCAATCGCGCACATGGCCTCCGGGCATCGACCATCCTTCGCCCCTTACGCCCCGATCAATTGCCAGAACCCATATTTGCGCCCGTGCTTCTGCCTGAGCCTGTCCACGAATTGCGGATGGGTCGCAAACCGACCGTAGTCTTCGATGGCGGGCTCGCTGGACTTGCATTCCGCAAGATGGCGGGCGGCGTAGCGGTAGCGCTTCGACTTTCCGCGATCGAGCGTGTCCTCGATCATGGCCCGTCGCATCAGCGTGGCGGCAAGGGGATGATGGGCCTCGAGCGCTTCGGACGCACTCGTCAGCAACTCGTAGAAATCCCCGTCCAACGCGTCGGCCCGCGCCAGCACGAGGCGCGCGGCGCGATCATGCGCGGGCCATCTGATCAGGAAATACAGGGCCGCGGCCAGGTCGGGATGGGCCTCGGCCAGGTTCAGCGCCTTCTCCTCGGCCTCGATATCGTCGAAATCGGGAAGCAGCTTGAGGTATTTGCGCAGGCTCTGGCCGTCGAGGACCTCTTCGAATGCCCGCCATAGATGCGCCTTCAACTCGTCCCCCCTGCCCTCCCGCTCGAGACATTCGGCATGGATCTCGTCGAGTTCGTCGCGGAAGTTCCGGCCCTTGTCGGCCAGCCGCGCCTGCGAGACGATATCAGCAGCCTCATCGACCCGACCGGCATCGAGCAGGCGCCGCGCGACATCCGGCGCGATGGTTCCGTAGGTCAGCTGCTCGGCGGAATAGCGCGCCATATAGGCATCGACATCGCCCTGCGCATCCGCGATATCCGCCAGGATGACCGATGCGGTCGCGGCACGGCTGCGACGCACGCTCTCTTCGGGGTTGGTGGCGCGGCCGTAGCCGCGAAAGCGCTGCAGTTCCGATACGGTCGGCGGCGAGGCCTGCCAGGCCGTCGTGATCTTCTTCAGATGTTCAAGCCCGGAATGGCCAAGATTTCCCGCCAGAGCCGGGATGATGTCATCGAACTCACCATGGCCGGCATCGCTGACGGCATCGAGGATCCGCTCGGCCAGCGCATCGGGCGACATGGTGAATTTAGGCGACAGTCGCGCGATGACCTGGACGGCCTCATGCAGGACATCGCCGATCGCGCCATTGCTGTCATCGGTGCGGGCGTGGATCGACGGGGCCAATTGCAGAAGGGCCCAGAGCAGTTCGAAGGCCTCGTTCGCGTCATGCGGGGCGACGGTGTTCTCGATCATCGCAAGAAGGCCGTGCAGGTCCTTCACCAGGGCCTTCTGGCCCCGCCAATTGACGAAGCTGCTTGAGCGGCGCAGCGAGGCGAAACGCTTGCGGATATCCGCCGCCACATCCTTGGGACCCTGCGCGGCGCTGAGTTCCATCCGGGCCCGCCGCTGCAGCGCAGCACTGCCCTGCACCAGGTCCATCACCAGGGCGGCGAGCCGTTCCGCCCCCAGCTTTTCGAGATTGTCGCGGTTGAGGGTCTTCTTGGACATGGGGGAAAGGTCGGTTTTGAGGTGCTGAACTTGCTGCTATCTTTCAGAGCGGGCCCTGCGGATCAAATGGAAAGCCCCGCGGGCAGCAAACATTGCGCCTTCCGGCGCAACCCTGCGGCATTCGACGCACATTTGTTCCTGAAATGTTCCAAGCGTTTTCACGTGGCGGCAGCGTGAGGACCTTCTGCAAGCTCCTGACCCGAAGGCCGGACGCGATGCGGCAGCAGTTCCGTGACGATGTGGAAACCGGTGAGGATCTGGTAGAGGAGACCGCGAACATTCCCCCGTTCGCTGCGATCTGGCCGGATGGGCTTGTCACGAAACTTCAGCGTTCGTTTGGATCTGGCGAGCATCGCATTGTGGATCGGTTGGGCAATTCCTCACTCAGTTACAAACGCGACCGCTTTCCAGTTCATTTCCCATGCCATCTGGCTCCATGCCCGGTTCGATCTGAGCCAACGCGAAGCGTAAAGGTGCTGCCGTGATCCTCAGCGGTCAAGATGAGGATGCCGTTTGCGCCACTTCGCAACTGTCTTGGGATTGACGCCCAGATCCCGGCTGAGAGTCGCGAGCGAAGCCTGCGATCGAAGGGCCTGCCCGCGGGTTTTAGGCTGGCCCCTGGGCAAGCTGACATTCGCTTCCGGCGCAGCCTTCTTATTACGGGCCCCCGCCCCGGGCTTTGGCAATCCGCCATGTCAAGCGTGCCAGTATGCGATCCGATTACCTCTTACGGCTCTTGATCATCAGCGGCCCTGACGATCCGTTCCCGAGGGCAGTTGTTCTGTTCAGATCGCGGATCAACGAAGCTGATCTCGTGGCGGTCCAAAAGTGCAAAGGCATCGCTTTCGACATCGGCCTTGGCCCCGATCCTTCACGTGCCATAGCGGATGCGTTGATCCGCCGTGTAGCCCCGCATCGAATGGATGGGGCTTCGTAGGATGGGCTGCAGCCTGAAACCCTGCCACGCCTCGCAGGCATCTGCGCATTCACCGCGTCCCGTTCCCTGCCTTCAAGATCCGGGATCGAGGGTGCCGTGATGTTTCTTGGCCGACATATCCCGCCCTTCGCCGTGATGTCTGGAAAAATCTCGGGCCAGTTCGGCCAACGTCAATTCCGCGAAGCGATCCAGCAGCAGGGGCTCGGCTTCGGCAAAGATCCCTTCCAGCGCTACATTGATCGCCTGTTCGACCGGGCAATGGGGGCGTCGCTCCGGTTTGCGATGGCAAATATCGGAGGCTCGCCCAGGGCGTCGTGCAGCCTGCGCAGACCGACGTTGTAAAGCGAGGCCGAATTGCGCCATCCGTCTGCATGTCCTCTCTCGGCCGTCACGATCCCGCATCCCTGAGAAGGCCCATTCTGCGACGCACCACGACCGGATTTGTGCCCAGGCACTGTGCCAGCGCCTTGGATGTCATAGGCCCGTTTTGCTGGACCATGTGCAGCACTGCGTGAAGAACCAGGGAAACTCGGCTGCCTCGTTTGATGTAATGATTGCTGTTGCGATTTGATTTCGAGGTCAAGCGATCCTCTTGCCCTGCCGCGGGAGGCACTGCGGGATCACGGCCCGTTTCATCTTCCGCAATCGCGATCGGGATGTTGACAGCTGTCAACTCAGTGCGAGGGTGGACGAAACGGATGTTTTCGACCAGACGATTGGCGGAGAGAGAGAATGCCAAATTCGCGTTCTCGCAGGCCGGAGTTATGAGGACGGCGGCGCGGCCATCACGCGCGACCCCGTCGTGATGCGGATGGTTGCCGGCATGGATCATTGCCATCCCTGAAACACCCCGACACTTGAAGTTGACAGCTGTCAACTCTGGGGCTGCGCTTTGTTCGATTGCAACAAAGCCCGGATCATGGCAGCCGGTGACACCTCGCCGCTGATTGACTTATCGCCCAGTACCCGCAGATATGCCCCCGGACGCCTGATCGTGGACACGCGTTCAAGAATGAAGGCAATCGCAATCGCGGCGGCGGGTTCCCCCATCTTCTGCCGAGTGGTGTCCCAGCTTTGCGTGTCGATTCCGAGCATGGGTCGAACAAAACTGGCGGCGTTCAGGAAATCTCGCCATGTCCGGATTGGTGTGGGGCTGAACTGGGTCAACTCTGGCACTGCCTTCAAGACTATTTTCAAGGGGAGATCATCTTTTGGCCTTCCCGATATTTTTGCCGCCTCATCCTCTGTGCAGCGTTCAGATTCTTGAAGATATGGTTCTGAATTCTGAATGTGCCGCTCATTTTGGGTGTCATCGCCGCTCGTTTTCTTTGCTCGAGAGGGAAGGAATTGGCCGATAGCCGTCAGCAGTGCGTTGACGCGGACGGCCAGTTCCTCGAGCTCGGGCAGCTCGAGTTTCCGGCGCAATTGGCGATGCAAATCGGCCAGTCGCTCGGCAAGGCCCATGGTTCCGGAAACCGTACTATCGGCGGCATGGGTCATGAGCTTTGCGACGTCGCGCAGCTGAACGGTGATCTTTTGCCGAATGGCCTGGCTCTGAATCCTGGCCTCGCGAGCATCCTCGGCGGCCTTGCTGACTTCGCTCCAGCGGATGAGCAGGGGGCGAAGGTCAAAGCCGAAGGCGATCCGGGCGTGGCCCGTGGAAGCCCGGGTCGCGTAGCGCTTGCCGTTCGGGCTGTCGTGCCGCAGGATCAGCCCGGCACCGACCAAAGCCGCCAGATGACGTCGCAGCGTGCTTTCCGGCATGCCATGGACCCGCCCCGAAAGCGACCGGTTCGAGGGAAAGACGATCAGCGCGTCATCATCCGTCAACAGTTTCGCAGGATGAAACGAGAGAAGCGCTGCCAGAACGGCCAGGTCGCGGTCGCTGATACCGAAGGCCTTTCGCGCCTCGGTGAGCTCGCGCAGCACAAGCCATTTGTCCGGCGTTTCGCATGGGGCAGGGGCCTCGGCAAGCTCTTGCCGTTGCAGATGGGCAGCCGTCACCGCCCGCCGCCCAAAGGGCGTCGTGGAAATATGCCTCATTTTCGTAATCACTAGGCAATAAGGTCTCGCCCGCAGGGAAACATGCGGTTGACATCTGTCAACTTTTGCCGCTATCTTCGAGGTGCTAGATCGAGAGAACGGCCCTTCGGGATTTTCCTGGGGGGCTTTTCTTTTGCCTTGTCGTGCCTCCTTGTTGTTACTGCTCGGTTTTATTCCCCTTCATCCGCGGGCTTCTCGGAAAGCCAGTCACGGTGGATTGATTTGAGGTTGCGGATGAGCCATTGGGCAAACTCCGCGCTGTCACCCTCCAATTCGATCACGGTCTTCTTCGCGGCCTGCCGCGCGCGTCCCAGCGGATTGCCCGCATCGTCCCGCAGGATCTCGGACTGCACCTTGGTTCTTGGTGCCGCCAGCGCTGCGAGAACAGCGGCAAAACGCGCATCCGAATTCGGGCCGACGGCAGCCGCGACCAGATCGGCCGATGAATGTCCCCGGGCTTTCTGAGCCAGGCTCAGCCAGCGATCCCGACCCGCCAAGGGCGCGGCACCGATTGCGTGGATCAAGGGATCGGGCAGGGCCTCGATCACCGTCAACATGCGCGAGATCACGGTCTTGTCGATGGAAAGTGCATCGCAGATGATCTTGCGATCAAAGCCGGCCTTGGCCATTTGCGCCGCGAAGTTGGCTTTCTCGATAAAGCTCAGATCCTTGCGCGCCGAGTTTTCCTGTCCCTGGGCGACGATGACCTCTTGATCGTTCAGCGTGCGCACCATGGCCTTGACCGGCATGTTAAGCGCCCGCATCGCCTGAACCCGCCTGCGGCCAAAGACGACCTCATAGCGCTCCTCGTGGTTCGGGGAATGCCGCAGCAGAACCGGAACCTGCTGGCCATATTCCCGGATCGAGTCCTGCAGCACCTCGATGCCGGCAGGGTCTTCGTCCAGGCGGTCGTGCAGGCCCGCGTGATCGATCAGGTCGGGCGCGACCTCGATGATCGCGCGGCTTTTCAGCTCGCTGATGGATTTTGAGACGGCCCCGATGGCGCCGCGCTCAAGCCGGGGCGCCGTCTGGCCCGGTTCGCTTCGTTCCGGGGCGCTCATCAGGTTCTTCAAAAGATCCTTGCGTGCCATCATGCCCCCTCGCGGCCCCAGGCCGCCTGAATTAGTCCCTCGATCTCGCCGTTCACCGCGTTCAGGCTTTCGATCGCGCGCTCGTAGGTCGCGCGGGTGAACTGGGTCTTCTCGACCTCGTAAAGCGTCTGCTTGGTGATACCGGCATCCGAGATGGCGGTCGATTTCAGCACCGGATGGTTCAGAACATGTTCGCCGAACATGGAGCGCATAAAGCTAACCATCTGATTTTGCGGGCCATCCCCAGGTTCGTAGCGGGTGATGACATAACGCATCCAGTCGTAATCCATGCTGCCGCCCGCATCCGCGACCACGCCAAGCAGGTTCGAGGTCATCAGCAGGAACTGGCACATCGACATGACGTCGAGCATCTGCGGATGCACAGTCACCAGAATGGCCGTGGCTGCCGAAAGCGCCGACATGGTCAGGAACCCCAATTGAGGCGGGCAATCGATGACCACGACGTCATAGTCACTTTCGACCTCGGCCAGAACGTCGCCGATCCTGGTAAAGAAGAAATTACCCGAGCGTTCGCGCAACGCCATGGGCGTTGCATGTTCGAATTCCATCAGGTCGAGATTGCCGGGGATCAGGTCGAGATTGGTGAAATAGGTCTTCTGAATGACCGAGCGCAGCGGCACCGGGCCGTCATAGCGGATCGCATCATAGATCGTCCCGCCGTCGAGCAGGTCGAATTCGGGCTGTACGCCGTGCAGGGCGGAAAAGCTGGCCTGTGGGTCAAGGTCGATCCCCAGCACGCGATAGCCGTCCAGCGCCAGTTTCTGCGCAAGATGGGCCGCAGTGGTGGTCTTGCCGCTGCCGCCCTTGAAATTGATCACCGTGATGACCTGAAGATGGTCGCTCTCACGCCGGCCGGGCAAGTAGGTTCCCGGAGATTTCGCCCCTTTTTCAAGAAGCCGGCGAAGCGCCAGGATGTCGGCGGGGCTGTAATAGCGACGCCCCCCGGCCCGTGTTTCGGGCGAGGGGCCCTTGCCTTCAAGATCGAGCTTTCGCAGATACGCATCCTTGACGCCAAGCAGGTCGGCCACCTCGCCCGAAGTGAACTTGCGCAGCTCGCGCCGCGCATCGGGCGGAAACAGCTGTTCCCGATGGGCCTGCAGTCGCTGCGACAGGCCCTCTGCATGCGCGCCCACAAGCTTGTCGATCCGCGTCTTCGGCCGCATATTGTTCATTGGCCTGTCCTCGTTTCGTAAGTTTGGCCGCGTCGCCTGCTCGGTAGTTACGCTTTCGGCCGTCTTATTCTGTTTGTGGCGTAATTGATGCGCGCAGAATTTGATTCTGGCAAGAGATTTTCGCAACGTTGGCAATGCCCTGACGGACGCTTCTCAACCGAAGCCCGCTGACGCTGGTTGCGACAAGTAGGGAAAACCCCTATATCGTAAAGAGAAATCGCAAGACGGATTACCTTCCATGTCGGAATCAACGATCAGCATCAAGGGGCAGACCACCCTGCCGAAAGCCGTGCGCCAGGCGCTGGATCTCGGCCCGGGGGACAGGTTGCGCTATGTGATCCTGGACGATGGCCAGGTGCGGATCATGCGGAGGCGGCCGGTCGTCGATCTGGCTGGCCTGCTGCATCGGAAGGGGCAAGGGCCCGTTTCGCTCGAAGACATGGACGCGGCCATCTCCGAGGCGGCGCGCCGGGGATGATCGGCATTGATACCAATGTGCTCATCCGGTTTCTTGTTCAGGACGACCCGGTCCAGGCGGCGCAGGCCAGCGGCCTTTTTGCCAGCCTGACCGAGGCCGAGCCGGGTTTTCTGTCGCGCGAAGTCATGGTCGAAATGGTTTGGGTGCTCGAGCGCGCCTATCGGCTGGCGCGAAAGGACATCGCCGATGCGGTGGACGGCTTGCTAGCCGCGCATGAGATCATTGTCGAAAGCGCCGATCGTGTCGGGCTTGCGAATGAACGCTACCGGCTTGGTGGCGCGGGTTTTTCAGATCACCTGATTGCCCTGACATCGCGGGAGGCTGGCTGCGACCGCATCTACAGCTTTGACCGCAAGGCGATTTCATCGGCCGGCATGACCGCGCTGGTGGCGCAGGCCTAACCCAGCAAGTCGGCCGCCGGGTTTTCGGCGATATCGACATCAGCATAATAGCTTTGCGCCTGCTGCACCGAGCGGTGCAGCGAAAGTTGCATGGCGGCGGCCAGGGGCGTGCCATCCAGCGCGGCCTGGGTCAGAAAGCCTGCGCGCAGCCCGTGCGGGCTGGCAAAATCATGCGGATATCCGGCCAGCACCAGGCGATGGCGCAGCAATTCGCGCAACCCGTCGGCGCTGAGCCGACGGTTCAGCACCCGGTCGGCCTGGCTCACCGGGCGAAACAGCGGGCCCTCGGCAATGCGCGCCACCGCGATCCAGCGCATCACGGCGCGGGCGGCGCGACCTTTTAGCGGCAGGCGCGGCGCGCGATCGGGCCCGCTGGTCTTGGTCGTCAGCAGGCGCAGGCGCAGCAGCCCGCTGTCGCGAAACTCCCGATCATCGACATCGTCGCGGTTCAGCGCCACGATCTCCGAGCGCCGTCGCCCGCCCGAGGCCCAGCCCAGCATCAGGCAGGCGCGGTCGCGCATACCGCGATGCGAGTGATCGCAGGTCGCCAGCATCGCCTCGAGCACCTCGCGGGTGATCGGATTGCCGGACTTGCGTGCCCTCGGTCGCGCTGTCGCCCGCCGCGCGCGGCCTCGGGCCTGGGCGACAAGAGGCGTCTCAAAAGGCGAAGTCAGCCCCTTCATACGGTGGAACGCCCGCCAGGAGGCGATTCGCCGATCCAGCGTCGCCGCTGCGGGGCAGGCGAGGGAGCGCCGCAGCCCGGCGGCGATAAGGGCCTCTGCGGTCTGCCGTGCCGGACCCTGGGCGTCGTACAGATCCTGCGCGTGATCGAGCAGGAAACGCAGTGCGACCTCTTCGCGCTCTGGCCAGTCCAGAGCCTTTTCGAAGCTGGCGCGCTTCCATGCCGCGATATAGGCCAGGTCGCGTTCCCAAGCGCGCAGCGTGTTTTCCGGCGTGCCGCGCCGGTAAAGCTCGAGCAGCGCCGCCGCATCTTCGGGGGCGAGGGCAGGGGGAATGATCAACTCCATGCGGGATATTCTGGCGCGATCCGGGGTATGACTCAAGACTCGTGATAATGCGAACTTATCGGGGGTGAGGCGACGATGCGCCCATCCTCCGTGTAATCCGCATAACGAGGTAATTTGGCGGGATGAGCGTGATAAGACCCTCGTTCATTGGGTCATTGGAGGCGTCACGTTCACGGTGTGCTCGGGCAAGCGGGGCAGATTCCGGGCCAGGCTGTTGCGCTACAGATGATTGGGTCATTCAAGATCATACGCGCCCAAGCTCGGACGATGCCGCTGGGGTGCTGAGGCCCGACGCTTTGCCTCGGCTCGCTGTCGATCTTTCACAGCGGCTTGACGCGCTCGAAGCGTCAGATGGCCGAGTTATGGGACAAGATCAAGAGGTCAGAGATTGCCCGCACTCCTTTGCCGAGAACCAGGATCTGCGTGACGAGATTGCGCGGCTGGAGAACTTGCCGCCGCGACTCCCGTTCAAACCCTCCGGCATGGAGAAGGCCACCGAAAAGGAAGCCCGCAAGAGCAGCGGTGCAGGGCGGCGGCGTGGCGAGATGCGCGACAAGGGCCACGTCACCCGCGAGGAGGTCCTGGCGGTGGATGTGCCCTCGGGATCGCGCTTCAAGGGCCATGAGACCATCCTGGTTCGGGACCTGGCGATCTCTGTGGACCTCATTCCGCTATCGGCGGGAGCGCTGGCTGACGCCGGAAGGCAAGCGGGTCATCGCCCCCTTGCCGGAGGGGCTTCTGGGGGAATTTGGCGCCAACCTGCGCCGGTTCTGTCTGGCGCTGCATGCCCAGGGCCAGGTGACGACGGAACGGATGACCTCGATCCTGAACGGGATCGGAATGGACATCTCCAAGCGTCAGGTGGTGCGCATCCTGACCACGGGCCTCGATGGTTTCGTGGCGGAGGATCGGGAAATCCTGCGCACAGGCCTGGCGGCGGCGCCCTATATCAGTGTCGATGACACCGGGGCCCGCCATGCCCATCGCGACGGGATCACCACCCAGATAGGCGGCGCGCGGTTCAGCGTGGTCCGCGCGGGTCACTCAAGGTTGCGACTGACCTTCCTCTCTCTCTCTCCAGCGCGCGGCGCCCGAAGTTTACATGATCAAACGATTTGGCACTCGATGCCAATGCAAGGTGGCGCCGGATATCATCTGCAGGCTTGCTGGCCACCCGAGACATTCGCCTCGCAGATGGCGTGTTATGATCACTTGTTGAGGCTGCGCCTTGACGTTTTCGACTGCACGCTGATGCGCGAGATCACTGAGGCCGCGATCTGGGGTGCCGTTCGTCATCACGGGCCGATGGGCAACACGGTGGTCGTGTCCGACGACGCGGGACAGTTCCGCATTCCCAGCCATGCCCAGTGCTGGGTGCATGCTGAGCGGCGGCTGCTAAAGCTGATGCGAAAAACACTTGGAGCAGACGCGTAAGCTGGAGGCGATAGGGGACGAGATCTGGGCCTCGACCACGATCTGAAGCTCTGCAAGCAGAAGCCCTCCGTGGTGGATGGACCGTCCTAGCTCAACGTTTCGACGACATCTTCGGGCAACGCACGCGTTAGAACGAGTTGGGTCAGTTGCTGGCCCGCCTGCTCAGGCGAAAGAGCGAATTGTTGAAGGTGCTTGAGCGCCCCCAGATCCCGCTCCACACCAATGCCACCAAAAACGACCTGCGCGCCTGTGTCACCAAGCTCCGGATCTCAGGCGGCAAGATGAGCGCCGAAAGCAGCCAGGCAAGCGACATCATGCTCGTGCCGATGAGGACCTGCCAAAAACTCGGCATTTCCTTCTTCGCATATATCGGCTCCCGCTTCGGCCTCAACGGGAACGCCGAGTGCATCCCGCCGCTGGCCCGATCTGGTAAGCGCGCAACCGACGTAAACTCATACCGCCCCGGAAGCTGCCGCAGTTATCGTCAAGGCCGGAAGCAGGCTGCCTGCAGATCCGGTCACCCATCACGCTAACAGAGATCCGCGTGTTTCCGGCGATGGGCGAGGCAAGAGGCCTTATCGGGTTTGCCTGTCCGCTTCGGCTCGATGATGCGCGGAAGCGCGTAGACCATCATGCACCAAGATTGAATCTGGACCATCATAGCAGGTATGCCGATTCGGCGGCGAAGGCTTGTGCCTGCTGGCCTCCACCTTCAGATTGCGCCTTATGAAACAGGAACCCATTCGCCCGACCGATGACGAGGCCCGCGCTTTGGCGCGGCGTCTTCTTGCCAATATGCGCCATGCCAATCTGGGCACGCTAGATCCCGAGACGGGCACGCCGCTGGTTACCCGGATTGCCGTTCAGATCGACGAAAGTGGCGTGCCTGTCGCTCTGCTGTCGGGCTTGGCCGCGCATACCCGGGCCTTGCTTGCCGATCCGCGTGCGGGGCTGCTTGTCACCGACGACGAGGCCGCCAAGGGCGATGTCATGACCCATGCCCGCCTGTCCGTCCTTGCACAGGCCGAGCAGGTGCCGACCACGGCCGAGATGCGGGCCGCATGGCTGGCGCAGGACCCCAAGGCCAAGGTCTATATCGACCTGCCGGATTTCCGCTTCTGGCGGCTTCTCCCGCAATCAGGTCTGCTGAATGGCGGCTTTGGCCGTGCCTTCAAGCTGTCGCCGGCGGATATGCTGCGCGCCTGAGGCAATGGACAAGGCCCACCCGGGGCGGATGGGCCTTGCCGTGTCGTCAGAAGCTGCGCGACAGCGACAGCTTGAAGTTCCGGCCCGGAGCCGGGCCACCCAGCCAGCTTGCGGGCGTGTAATCGGTATCGGTCACGTTATCGACGCCCATATGGACCTCGATCCCCTCGGCGATGCCCGATTGCGGGGACCACGAGGCGAAGACGTCATGCACGCCATAGCCCGCGCGGTGTTCCCCATCGGGCTTGTCGCGACCTGCGGCCAAAGTGCTGCGCGCGCCAAGGCGCCAGGCCTCGTTCGCGTTCCAGACCGCTTGCAGCATCACGCGATTGTTCTGCAGGTTGTCCTGATCGACGCCCTCGGTTACGGTCACGGCCGCGCCCAGTTCCCAATCATTGAGCAGATAGCTGGCCTCAAGCTCGCCGCCGCGCAGATAGGCGCGCTCGACATTGGTGTAATAGGCCATCGGCCCCGCACCCGCGCGGATGATCATGTCGTCGATATGGTTGCGATAGAGCGTCAGTTTCATCACCGCCTGATCGCCCTCGGCCAGAATCGAGCTGCCGGTGTACGAGGTCCCGATCTCGATGTTCTTGCCCTTTTCATCCTTGAGATCCGGGTTCGGGTTGGTGACCATCGAGCCGTCGTAAAGCTCGTCCACGGTCGGGATGCGGTTCACGAAGGCGACCGAGCCAAAGACCGACCAGGCATCGTTCAGGCGATAGATTGCGGCGATCTGCGGCTCGACCGCCTCAAATTCGCGATCCTCGGCGTCAAAGCTGACACTGTCCTTGGGCTCGGTGCGCTGTCTTTCATAGCGCAGACCGGAATTCACCGTCAGCTTGTCCCAGGTGATTTCGGACAGTGCGAAAACCGACCAGCCATTGGTATAGCCCTCGGGATGGGACGAGGACGGCACGCTGGACGAGCGGTCCTGCTTCCAGATCTCGGCCCCGGTGGTCAGGAAATGCTCGTAGCCCGCGCCCGAAATGTCGGCGGTATTGTCGAGCTTGAATTTCCACAGGCGGTAATCGCGCTTGCCAAGGAAGGCGGTCATGATCGGCTCGGCGGGGTCGTCACCCTGCTGCACGTCCTTCATGGTATTTGTGTAGGATAGCGTCGCGGTCATGTCGATGTAGCGGTTTTCGGCAGGGTTCCAGCCCCAGACCAGCCGCGCGGTCTGGTCGCGTGTGGTGATGTCGCCCACACCCCAGGAGAAGCCCGGATAATACAGGTCCTTCTGCGCGCCGTGCATCTGATCGAAGTCCTGATTGTCGCCCTTGGCCTCAAGATGCTGGTAGGAGAAGGCGACATATTGGTCGCCGAAGGTCTTCTTGGCCTTCAAGAGCAGGTTCGGGGTGTTCGAATCCGAGCGGATCGTGGTGTTGCCCTCGGAATCCTTGGTGTCGCCCAGCTTGCGCCAGGCAAAGGCCGCCACGCCCTCGAAATCCGCGACCGGACGCCAGCCAAGGGCAAGGCTGCCCAGCACCGAATCCGGGTTCGAGGCAATACCGATCTTTGCCCGCCCGCCGAATTTCTTGCCGTCCTCGATCAGGTCCGAGGCCTCGATCGTCTCCATCGCGATGACGCCGCCAAGCGCGCCCGCGCCGTATAGCGTGGAAGATCCGGGGCCGCGCAGCACCTCAACCTGACGCAGGAAGTCCGGTTCGACGAACAGCGCGCCCTGGCGGTAGGATTCGTAGTATTTTTCCTCGCCATCGATCAGCTGAACGATCCCGGCCTCGCCGCCGGCCAAGCCGTTTGCGCCAAAGCCTCGAATGTTGAAGCCCTGCCCAAAGAAGCTGCCCGAGCCGGTCCCGGCCACGCCCGGAACCGTGTCCAGCACTTCGCCGATATGGATCGGCGCGATGTCGTCGAACTCTTTTTCGCCCACGACCGATACGGATTGCGGCACTTCGGAGGCTACCTTGGGCGTCCCGGCGCGCAGGACCAGCGGGTCAAGCAGGGTGGCAGCGGGTGCGGTCGTGTCCTGCGCATAAGCCGGCAGGCCAAGGCAAAGCGCGGTCAGGCAAGTGGTGCCAGCCAAGAAGGCGGCACGAATGGAATGGTGTGACATCATGTCCCCGAGTCGATTTTTCGTAATTTTGGGCTGGCGCGGGGCTGGCATCTTGCATCGGAGTAAAATTCATGAGTAAAATTGTCAATAATTCAAAGTGCCTCAAGCCGGACTGCCAGGGGACATCATTCCAAGAAGGCTCGCATGACCGATCATTCCCCCGCCGCCCTGCGCCAGATCATCGCCGAGGATACTGGCCGCCCCGTTGACCTTGCCGCCAAGCTTGGCCTGCCCGAGGCGCAACTGGTCGCAGCCCAGGTCGGCCATGGCGCGCTGCGCATCGACCCCACACTGGGTCGACTGATCCCCGCGATCCAGTCCTTGGGTGAGGTCATGGCCCTGACCCGCAACCGCTCCTGCGTGATCGAGAAGGTCGGGACCTATAATGATTTCCACGATGGCGATCATGCCGCCATGACGCTGGACGCGGAAATCGACATGCGCTTTTTCCCGCGCCACTGGGTCCATGCCTTTGCCGTGGAAAAGCAGACTGATGCGGGCGTGAAGCGCTCGATTCAGGTCTTTGACGCGGCGGGTGATGCGGTGCACAAGGTTCACCTGCGCGAGGTGTCTGACCTGGATGGATGGGCAGCATTGAAGCGCGAGCTGGCCGTAGGGGATCAATCCGACAGCGCCGCATTTGCCGCGCGCGAACCGGTCGAACCGGCCAACGCCCCGCTTGACCGCGTCGATGCGCTGCGCCGCGAATGGGCCGAGATGACCGACACGCATCAGTTCAACACGCTGATCCGCCGGCTCAAGATGAACCGCCTTGGGGCCAATCGCGTGGCCGGCGCACCGTTTGCGCGGCCCTTGGCCGTTGCGGCGGTTCCGGCGCTGCTGGAACGCGCCCATGCAGATGGCGTCGGCGTGATGTTCTTTGTCGGCAACATGGGCTGCATCGAGATCCATTCGGGCCGGATCGAGTCGCTTAAGCCGATGGGGCCGTGGCTGAACGTGCTGGACCCGCGTTTCAACCTGCATCTGCGCGGTGACCATGTCGCCGAGGTCTGGGCGGTCAACAAGCCGACCAGGCGCGGCCCGGCCATCTCGGTCGAGGCGTTCGATGCGGAAGGCGCGCTGATCTTCCAATGCTTCGGGCTGCGTCCCGAAAAGGGCGGCGATGCCGCCCAATGGGCGGCGCTGGTCGAGGGTCTTCCAGCCCTGGCCGAGGCTGCGGA